>NZ_JANCOU010000009.1:0-57396 GCF_024295665.1 Streptococcus sp. CF8_St5-17 | reverse complement strand
AGCGACCAAGCGGCTCCTATCGTGGATATTCCTGAATACACTGGCCCTATCGGTACTGCGAGCGACCAAGCGGCTCCTATCATCTCTCTTCCTGAGTTTAAACTCAAAGCCTTAAAAGACCAGGCTACCGGAGTTCAAGTCATCAGTGGAGCAACTGAGCTAGGTGAAGCAAGTTATCTTGAAATCCAGAAAGTAGACAAGCAAGAACTCTTGGGCAAGAAATATGATGCCTACAACATTCAACTCAAGAATGAAAATGGTCAACCAATCCAAGCAAAAGGTGCTGTACTGGTTCGATTACCAATTTCTGGTACAGTCCAGGAATTCTATCGTTTCAATTCAGAAAAAGACTTGAAATCACAAGATTTCACAATTCGTGATGGCATGCTTGAGTTTCTCACCCTTGATTTGACTACTTATGCTATCATCTACAGGACTGAAACAGAAGCCCAACAACCAAGCTCAAGTCAAGTCGAAGAAGCTAGTCCATTAGCTAATAAAAACCAGTTCAATGGTGAAAATTCTACAAATGACAAGCAGCTTCCTGCTACTGGAGAAGAGTCTAGCCCACTCCTCTTCATGGCAAGTCTCAGTCTAGCCTTAACTGCTGCCTTCTTGCTTAAAGGCAAAAAAGAGTGATCCCAATAAATCTATAAAGATTTAGATAAATAGAAAAAGGATGAGTAAATTACTCATCCTTTTGATTTATTTCAGAGTATTTTAAAATAAACTAAAAAGCCAGTTATAAATCCAGTTAAAAATCGAATATAACAAATTCAAAAGGAATTCATAAAAAATTAAACAAATGTGATACCAAATGAATTCTAGAATGGCGATTAGTGGCTTGACTATGATATAAAATAAAATATCCCAAATAAATTTCATTTTTTATCTTCCTTTCTAGGAAGTCCCGCAATCCAAGGCAGAGTAGATATCATTTTATAAGCCGTAAGAAATTTAGCAAGCTCTATGACTTTTGGCTCAGATTCCTTCTTCTCAGTCAGTACTTCCATTCCTTTTACCCAGAGGCATATCCCAATCGCTCTAGCTATTCCTGTAAAAAAATTTGGTTGTTGATCCATGCGATTCTCCCTTGATTACTCCGACTATTACTATTCTGTTTTCATTGTATTCAGTATATCAATTTTTTATAGATAATCAAGCTTTTATCTGCAAAATAAAAAAGTTTCATAACCTTTCTAGAATAATACTAGGAAGATTATAAAACTTTTCATTATTTAATTTCTTTTTTATATCGTTCCAATTCTGCTTGGTTAGCCCAAACATAATGTCCTGGACGAATTTCAACCATAGAAGGTTTGTCAGTTTCATAGTCATGTTGATCTGGATCATAGACTTTCAAAACTTTTTTACGTTCCAAGATTGGATCTGGAATAGGAACAGCTGATAGAAGTGCTTGTGTATATGGATGAACTGGATTGTTAAACAATTCTTCAGTTTCAGCCACTTCTACAATGACACCCTTATAAATTACCGCGATACGATCAGAAATAAAACGAACTACTGACAAATCGTGGGCGATAAAGAGATAGGTTAAGCCCAATTCTTTTTGGAATTTCTTGAGCAAGTTCAAAACTTGGGCACGTACAGAAACGTCCAAGGCTGAGATTGGCTCATCCGCGATAACGAAGTCAGGTTGCATAACCAAAGCACGGGCAATCCCAATACGTTGACGTTGTCCACCTGAGAACTCATGAGGATAACGAGTTAAGTGTTCAGCCAAAAGTCCCACTTCACGAATGATATTTTGAACTTTTTCTTTTCTTTCTTCTTCGTCTTTAAATAAATGGTGGTTGTAAAGACCTTCAGAGATGATATAGTCCACTGTCGCACGTTCATTCAAACTTGCAGCTGGGTCTTGGAAAATCATTTGAATGCGACGGATTAATTCCGCTGCTTGTTCACGTGATTTTTTACCATTAATTTTTTTACCATCAAAGATGATATCTCCCTTGCTGGTATCATTAAGACCGATAATGGCACGACCAATTGTTGTCTTACCACTACCAGATTCTCCAACAAGTGAGAATGTTTCGCCTTTGTTGATAAAGAAGTTTGCATTTTTAACGGCTACAAACTTTTTGCTTCCTTCACCGAAGGAAATCTCTAAGTCTTTAACTTCTACTAATTTTTCAGACATTTCCTTCCTCCTAGTCCTCAAGATGAGCAAAGCCCATCTTTTCACGAATCTTATCGTGTAAATCTGCAATTACTGCTGGTTTTGCAACTTTTGGAGCTTGTTCATCAAGCAACCATGTTTTAGCCCAGTGAGTATCAGATACTGCAAACTGAGGAGCTTTTTCTTCGAAATCAATCTTCATCGCATAATCTGAACGAAGAGCAAAAGCATCTCCCTTCAATTCAGTATACAGTGATGGAGGTGTTCCCGGAATTGAATACAATTCTCCTTTATCGTCAGCCAGCTGTGGCAAACTTGATAAGAGGCTCCATGTGTATGGGTGACGTGGATCGTAGAAGATTTCTTCAACTGTACCATACTCAACGATTTCACCAGCATACATAACTGCAACTTTATCAGCAATACTTGCTACAACACCAAGGTCGTGTGTGATAAAGATAGTTGTAAAGTGGTATTCTTGTTGAAGTGTTTTCAACAAGTCAATAATCTGAGCTTGGATGGTCACATCAAGGGCTGTTGTTGGTTCATCACAAATCAAAACATCTGGACGACACGCAAGGGCAATCGCAATAACAATACGTTGACGCATTCCTCCAGAATACTGGAATGGATATTCATTAAAACGTCTCTCAGCGTCAGGGATACCAACCTTATTCATATAGTCAATCGCCAAGTCTTTTGCTTCTTGAGCCGTTTTCCCTTGGTGTTTAACAATAACTTCTGTGATTTGACTTCCGATTGTTTTGATTGGGTCAAGACTGGTCATCGGGTCCTGGAAGATCGTTGCAATCTTCGCACCACGAATTTGCTCCCAATCTTTATGAGAAGAAAATTCAGTCAAATCTTGGTCACGGTAAAGAATACTACCGTTCGCAATACGACCATTATCTTCCAACATTCCTGTAAAAGTTTTTGTTAAAACAGATTTCCCTGAACCAGATTCTCCAACGAGTGCAAGCACTTCGCCCTCAATCAACTCCAGAGATACTCCACGAATAGCTGTCAAAATTTTGTCACGAACATCAAATTCCACGACAATATCTTGAGCAGTCAAAATTACATTTTTTTCTTTTGTCATGTCTACTCCTATCTATGTGTACGTGGATCACTAGCATCCGCTAGGTTTTGACCAACTACGAAAAGTGACAAGGATACCAAGACCAAAGTTGTCAATGGAATCCAGAAGAGGTATGCATTTGTTGTTACGTTCTGTGAGTAATCTGAAATCAATCGACCTAAACTTGGTACTGTAATAGGCAATCCAAGTCCAAAGAATGATAGAAAGGCTTCATATGAGATAAATGCTGGAAGCATTTGTGATGTAGTCGTAACAATAACAGATACCAATTGTGGCATGATATTTTTAATGACAATTTTGTATGTTGGAGTTCCGAGTGTGCGTGAAGCAAGGTTGTACTCTAAGTCACGGTAACGCATGATTTGGATACGAATTGAGTAGGCAATCCCAATCCAAGTCGTTACACTCATGGCAAAAATCAAATTCCAGAAACCTGCTCCGATTGAGTATGTTAGGACGATAACAATCAATAAGTGTGGGATGTTGGAAATAACGTTATAAACTTCCATCATGACGCGGTCAACTGATTTTGAAATACCCCAGATACCGCCGACAATAACACCAATTACAATATTGATAAAGGTCGCAATAACGGAAATCAAGATAGAGTTACGGGCTCCAAACCAGACACCATCAAAAAGAGACTTACCATTACTATCTGTACCGAACCAATGTTCCGCATTTGGTTTAATGTAGCGAGCGCTAAAATCATTTACCTTACTTACATCATTGAAGTCGAAATCAGAAAACATTGGGTAGATGAAACTCATCAAAACGATTGAAATCAAAATACCAAGCATGATGATGGTTGATTTCTTTTTCAAAAATTGTCTAAAAACAGAACCCCAATATGAGTAGGCAGGAGCATCAATTGCTTCAGAGGCAAAGTCATCGCGTTTTACAAACTGAAATTTATCATTACTAATTGTAGACATTATTTGCCTCCTTTCTCTGTCAACTTAATACGTGGGTCAATAATTGTCATCCAAATATCCCCAATTAAGTAAGAGAAGATTGAGACGCAAGTAAAGATGAAAACTAGACCAACAACCATGTTATTATTTGACGCTTTTACAGAGTCAATCAACATTTTACCCATACCTGGGAAGGCGAAGACTGTTTCAGTAAGAGTAGCTCCACCAATAACACCGATAATAGAACCAGGAATACCTGAAACAAGTGGTACCATGGCATTTTTAAAGATGTGTTTGTTTGAAATTTCTTTCTCAGAAAGACCTTTTGCACGTGCAAAACGAACAAAGTCTTGTGATTGTAAGTCAATCATGTAACGACGAATCCAGATAGCCAAACCAGGAGCACCAAGTAAACCAAGAATAACTGCAGGTAGTACATATGAACGCCAGTCTCCAGCACCCAAGATAGGGAATGAATCAGGGAGTCCAATTGAAGAACCAATCAAACGAATGATATAGACAAGAGCGATAGTTGGAAGAGCAAGTAAGAATGTTAAAGCTCCTGTAGAGAAACTATCAATCCAAGTATTCTTGTAACGAGCCATTGCAGAACCAAGTGGAACCGCAATCGCATACGAAATTGCAAGGCCAATCAAACCAGCAATAGCAGAACTGGTAATCATAGATGGATACTGATAGTTGCTTTCAGTAGCTGTATATGGATCACCTTTACCGTAGTTCGCTACTTCACGTGCATCCGCCTGACTTGGTGATTTATAAGTTCTTGTGTAGATATTGACTGATGAAGTTTTCTTCCCAGTTGGGAATTGAACTTCAGAAGTCTTCGTTTGTCCTTGACCTTGTGTGATAACTTGAAGTACAGGAGTATTGGCATAAGTTGGGTAAGAATCTCCTAGGTTCAAGTTCACAAAGTTCTGATGAACAAATGGGAACTGACTGTTGAAGTACAAGAGGTATTTATGTTTAGTCCCTGAACCTACTAAAGACCATCCAATAGCTGGATCGTTTTCAAAACGCAAATAACGCTCTAAGTTAGGATTTTCTGGGTCTTGAATCTTGTTTGTATGGTCAATATCAAGCAAGTTTGCATAGAATTTGAACACACGCTCGAAAATAGGGATTTCACGAGTAGCATAGAATTGACCGCTCTCTGTAAACTCACCTAAAGTCCAACCGTTCCCAAGTTGTTGGATGTATTTTTCATAGATAGCTTTATTTGTATCATTTGCATCTACTGTAACAGAAGGGTCAATGCTACTAGCTTTTTCCTGCAACTCTTTTGTATCGTAATATTCGATATAACCCATACGCTCATAAACGGTATTTTCATAGTTATCGCGTTTATCAGCTGTAGTTGCAATTTTATTGTAGTTAGTATCTTGTTTGAAGATCAACTTCCGTGGAACCATCGTATAGATGATTGTGTAAATCAAGGTCGTTACTAAAAAGATAGAAACTAACGACCGCAAGATACGCATAAAAACATATTTTTTCATATTATTTCCTTTAAAATCCCAAAAGAACCTTCTCCTTTTGGAGAGAAAGTTCTAATGAGCATTATTTATTTCACGTGGCTCTCTAATTCTTTTTGAGCTTTCTCGTTTGATTCAGCTTTTTCTTTGAGCCATTTTTCACGAGCTTCTTTGTACTCTTTAGCAGTTACAGTGTTCGCTTGCAATTTAAGATATTTGAAGTAAACATCTGAACCTTTATCACCAGATTGAGTATAAGATGCTGAGAATGGTACTACGCGAGAAATGATTGGTGCTGCTCCTGAAGAAGACATAGCTGGAAGGAAGAGTGAGCTATCTGTCAACCAAGCTTGAGCTGCTGCATATTTCTCATAACGTTTATTAAGATCGGTTGTTTCACTAGCTGCATCATCAACTAATTTGTCATAATCATTCAAACCAACTTGAGCAACCGCTGGGTTTGATGGATTATCATAGCCCATGTAGGACTTAGTTGTTTCACTGTTAGTTGTTTTCAAGATATCAAGGTATGTTGATGGATCATCATAGTCTGGATTCCATCCAACAGCACCTGAAAGGTCCCAATCTTCTGCTGCCGCACTAGCTGCGTAGTATGTGGCATTTTGTAATTCATCTGTAGTGATTTGTTGAATATCGATAACTACATTATCTGTACCCAAAGCCGTCTCAACAGATTGTTTAAATGATTGGATACGAGCGATATAGTTTTTAGATGTTTGGTCAACTGGAATATCCAAGTGGATTGGGAATTTTACACCATCTGCTTCAAGGACTTTTTTAGCTTTAGCTAGTTCTGCTTTAGCCTTATCAGCATTGTAAAGACCATCTTGAGCATCCGCAAAGTTTACGTCTTTCCATTCATCACCATAAGAAACAACTTTCTCAGTAACCAAGTCACCAAATGTCTTATCTCCAGCAGAAACAAAGTCAGGTTTGACAAAGAGGTTACGAACAGCAAGGGCGGCTCCATCCTTACCATTTAGCTGAGCTGAATAAGCAGTACGGTCAAAAGCAAAGTTCAAAGCTTGACGGAAGTCTTTGTTAAGAAGAGCTTTCTTAGTAGAAGTCTTTTCCTCGTCAGTTGTTTTTGATGTATATTTATAACTTTGACGGTCAATGTTAACACCTAAACCAGCAATACCAGCTCCCTGTGGGGTATAGTAGATATTATCTTTATATGTTTCTGCTACTTTAGAATAGTTTGAGCTAGTAGGGAAGAGACGTGCATAACTATATGCACCATTTGTAAAGTTACGCTCAAGTGACTCTTGGTCTGAACCATCATAGTAAGAAAGTGTTACAGTATCGATGTGAACATTGTCTTTATCCCAATACTGATCATTCTTTGCAAATTCGATAGAAGACTTAGCTGTCAATCCCTTAAGCAAGAATGGACCATTGTAAAGCAATGATGTTGGATCTGTCGCTTTACCAAAGTCTTTACCTTTTGATTTTTCAAACTCTGCATTCAAAGGCCAGAAGATTCCATAAGATAATTTAGAGTTCCAGTATGGTTCAGGTTTGTTCAATGTATATTGAAGAGTGTAATCATCAACAGCTTTAATACCTACTGCAGAAAAGTCTGTATTGTTCCCTGATATATAGTCAGCCAATCCTTTAACAGAATTTTGTGCTAGGTAAAGAGCGGCTGATTTATTGTCAGCTGCGTGTTTTAAACCTGTAACAAAGTCATTTGCAGTTACTTCTGCATATTCTTCACCATCAGATGTGAACCATTTTACACCTTTACGAATCTTGTATGTATATGTCAATCCATCTTGAGATACTGACCAGTCTTCAGCGACTGCAGGAGTTAGATTTCCATATTGGTCATTTGTAAAGAGACCATCGATACCATTTGAAGTAGCAACTTTTGTACTTTGTTTACCAGAAATTAGGTAGTCCAATGTTTCTGGGTCAGCAGTATAAGTATAGCCATAAGCCTTTGGTGCTTCAGCATTTGATGATTTTGAAGAACCGCAAGCTGCAAGAACACCTGTAGCAAGTAGCGCAACACCCGCTACCGCAAGAATCCGACTTTTTTTCATATTTTTAAACTCCTCGTTTTAAATTGTGGATATTGAAGATTATACCACAGTTTTTTTAAAAAGTAAACGAATTTTCAGAATATTTTGTCGCATGTTTTTTTAAACATTTGAATCTTATGTTTTCAGAAAAGAAAACTATTGACGAGAAACAATTTTCAAGGTATAATAATAAAAGTTAAGGCGGTATAGCCAAGTGGTAAGGCACGGCTCTGCAAAAGCTTGATCGTCGGTTCAAATCCGTCTACCGCCTCTATATAAACGAAGACTCCTAACGGAGTCTTTTCTTTTTTGCACTTAAAAAGCTTTATCAGTATTCTCTGATAAAGCTTTTGTTTTATTCAGTTTCTTCTTCTGATTCAAGTTCTTGAATTTGAACCTTAAGCTTGGTGACACGACCATTTTTTACCTTGTCATTTGTCAAGGTGATATGCTTGTTGCCACTATCTAACTCATAACTGAGTTTTTCTGATGTTGGAATAGTTCCCACACCAGTCAAATAATAACCAGCAATGGTATCTACATCGTCACTTTCAAGCTCGACATCAAAATAATCATTGAAATCGTTCAAATTCATTGTCCCTTGGACAATATGAGTGCCCTCGCCGATAGTATGAACATAGACTTCAGCACGGTCAGTCTCATCATCAATCTCACCAACAATCTCTTCAAGGAGGTCCTCGAGTGTTACCAAACCAGCCATTCCTCCGTATTCATCAAGAAGAATAGCCATCTGTCTTTGTGAATTTCTCAGTTCTTTTAACAAATCATCAACAAAAATAGTTTCAGGTACAAAGAGAGGTTCCTGTAATATCTTTTTCAATACAATATTATCAAAACCATCGGTAAAACCCGCTTTTAGCAGACTCTTGGTGTGAATCAAACCAATCACGTTGTCCTTGTCATCATCATAGACAGGAATTCGAGAAAAGTTTTGTTTTAAAATACTTTCGATAATGGTCTGAGTGTCATCTTGGATATCTACCATGAAGGCATCTGTTCGAGGAACCATGACTTCACGTGCCATGAGCTCATCTAGTGAGAAAATTCCTTGCAACATTTCGATTTCATCCGCATCCAAAGTTTCTTCACTATTGGTAAGCATATACTCAATCTCATCCCGAGTCATTTTTTCATCTGCATCGTCAAATGTCATTGGTGTCAAACGACTCAAGAGATTGGTTGATGCTGATAGCATCCAAACAAAGGGACTCACAATCTTACCGAGAGCAATAATAAATGGCACTGTTCGGATTGCCAAGGCATCTTTTAGATTTAGAGCAATGCGTTTAGGATAAAGTTCACCAAAAACGATTGAAATATAGGTCAAAAAAGCAAGTGACAGGAAGCTTGCGATTGCATGCGCAGTTTCGCTATTCCCCATCCATGAGGCTATCAATTGTCCAAGAGAGTCTGCAAGTTTAGCCCCTGACAAGATTGTAATTAAAGTAATCCCAACTTGAATGGTTGATAAAAAGTGATTTGGGTTTTCAAGTACCTTTAGCAAACGGATATAACGTTTATCACCTTCTTCAGCCTTTTGTTCAACACGTGAACGACTAAGGGAAACCATAGCCATCTCTGTCGCAGAGAAAAAAGCATTTAAAAAGGTCAAAACAACTAATAATACAAACTGCAGTAACAAATCCTGACTGCTCGGGTCTTCCATTTTCCTTCTCCTAAAAAGTATAATTGAGACTATTATACCATATTTTTCAATTTCTACACATTAATTTTCGATTTCTATAGTAAATCCCCTATCAAAACGATAAGGGATTATCTATTTATTAGTCTTTTGTAACCGTAACTTCCCCTGTTCGGTAATCTAACCGAATTCCCTTTTGAACATTAGGAATTACTACATTAAACTCCAATTCTCCGTCAGAGGATTTTGCTTCAATTTGAGAGGCAGAAGGTACTAGGTCCTCTTCTGTCGCATACAGTAGCGTAACGCGGTAACGCACTCGTTTATTCTTATCTAGCGCTTTTCGAACTAAACCTTCATAATAGTTTTGTCCTGTTGAATCTTCTGCGCGAGCTTGGTTGGCCCAGGCTGTTTGTACAGCGATGTTTTTAGGATTACTAGTAGATGCATCAAAGCCATCTAGACCACCAATCAAGGCATAGCCTAATAAATGTCCTCTATCTACAGCGTGATTATAACTTCCTTTTAGGTTCTTGACCTGATGCCAGCCTGCTGGAGTCCAAGAGGTCGAACCATTACCCGTCTCTTCGCGATCCTTATACTGTCGAGTTGCTTTTGACATGAGAGCATTGGCTACGGTAGGAACGGTCTCACCACCTACAGTTTTAGTTTTATTATCAGCATAGGGTTTACTTGATACCTTAGCATCTAGATTGGTTTTGTTCCCATTTACAATAAAGGCACCTGCTCCATTCCACTCAAGGGATCCCTTTATTTGTTTTTTGACCGAATCAGTCAATACACTCTCAGCCAATTCTTGACTAGGAGTATCAGGTGACTCTGACTTTTGCTGTACCTGTGTTTGTGGTGTATTATTGGAAGCCTGCATTTCTCTTATGTAGTAACTTCCTGCCGACAAAAGTAGAAAAATCAGGAGACCTATGAGGGCCTGTCTGGTTTTTTTATTCATGTTTCCTCCTTATTTTTTATCCTTAGAAAAAGGCCGGTTCCCCAGCCTATTTCCCTGTAAATTTTGCAATCAGTTCATGCCATTTATCGGGTGTCAAAATTGCCCACGGATCTTGACCTTTTCCTACGATACCATAGCCAATCATCAAGCCAATTCCAAGCGCCAAAATCCCTAGAAGCAAAACAATAATGACCAATAGAAATCGACGTAGCACATAAGATACTTCTTTATTCATCTTCATCAGCTTCCACACTTACCCGTTCAATATTAGCCCCTAACTGAGCTAATTTTTCATGGAAACGATAATAACCTCTATCCAAATGGACAAGTTTCCCAACAACAGTCTCACCTTCAGCTATTAAACCTGTCAGGATCAAGGCTGCACTGGCACGAAGGTCCGTAGACAGCACTTCTGCCCCTTGGAGAGGTTGCCCGCCAACGATACGAGCAGTGTCACGGATGATCTCAGAATGCAAGCCCATGCGACGCATTTCTTCTAGATGTTGGAAGCGATTCTCAAAGACTGTCTCAATCATAGTCGATTCTCCTTGAGCAACCGTCATAAGAGCAGTAAACTGCGCCTGCATGTCCGTAGGAAACCCTGGATGTGGTAAGGTCTTGACATGAACTGCTTTTAGTTTGTCTCGTTGAGAACGGATGCGGATTCCTTCATCTTCGTCGATGACTTCAACACCCATTTCTTGTAATTTCGCCAACAAGGGACGGTTGTGTTCCCAGATAGCATCTTGAATCAGGACATCTCCACCTGTCATTGCAGCAGCAACCATGAATGTCCCTGCTTCGATGCGGTCTTGAACAACGTTATGGGTTGCACCATGCAAGTTTTCAACACCAGTGATGGTAATGCTCTCTGTTCCCGCACCTTTGACTTTAGCTCCCATTTTATTCAAGAAGACAGCCAAGTCTACAATTTCAGGTTCACGCGCAGCATTTTCGATAACAGTTACGCCATCAGCTAGCGTTGCAGCCATCATCAAGTTTTGGGTTGCCCCAACACTAGGAAAGTCCATATAGATATGGGCTCCATGCAAGCGTTCTGCCTTAGCTTCGATATAACCAGCTGTTTGGGTAATCTTAGCCCCCATTGCTTCCAAACCTTTAAGGTGAAGGTCAATCGGACGACTACCAATCGTACAGCCACCTGGCATGGAAACTTTAGCATGACCAACTCTAGCTAGAATTGGACCCAAGACTACAATAGACGCACGCATCTTGCTAACATACTTATAAGGTGCTTCTTCTGTGATATCATCTGTCGCATCAACTTCAACAATATGTGCTTCTTGATCAAAGTCCACTTTCGCATTTAATCCACGAACCACTTGATTCATGGTAAAGACATCTGATAAGATCGGAACATTTTTTAAAACTGTTTTTCCTTCACTTGCTAAAATAGTCGCCGCAAGTAGTGGTAAAACTGCATTTTTCGCACCTTCAATCGTAACACTTCCAACTAGGCGATTATCTCCACCTTGAACTACAATTTTTTCCATGGATATTTTCCTTTACTATTGATTTTGTATTAGACTTACTTTTTGAATAATCCTTTTATCTATTTTATTAACAATCCACGCCAAAATCAGACTAATTATCAACACAAATAATGTGAATAGTACATCGTTTACTCTAGATGACACAAATATTTTTGCTAACATAGAAATTACTAATCCATGTATCATATATAATTCAAACGATATACGACCAATTAAATTTAAATAGACATTTGAAAAATTTATTTTTTTCAAAAAAACTATAATAAAATAGATTGTAAAAATAATATTATCTAAATTAGCAGCTAGTGCATAACTATAGCTATCTTCTATGTGTAAATACTTAAGTAAAATATCGTATCTATGTGAAACAAAGAGTAACACAGTGACTAAAACAATTACGATAAAGTAATATTTTTCTAAAAATCTATCAATTTTATTTTGATTTTTAGCCCATATTAGGCCAATAGCGAAGGCAAGAACGCTATTATACCACCAAAAATTATAACCTAACTTTATAGCCAAGCAGATGTAACAGATTATAAATATTGTATTGAAAACAATAGACAAGAACTTATTTTGAAAAAACTTAAACGATAAATAAAAAAATATATACATTAAAATTATAATGTCTACGAACCAACCATTATAGATAATAGTACTTCCTTGTTTAAATAAATTAATAAAGAAATTTAAATCAATTAATTGACCATTTACGAATCTATAAAACATATAAATCAAAGATATAATAAAAAATGGAACTATAATTTTGGAAAGTCTTTTTACTAAAAAATTATCCAGATAGTTTTCTCTGCTTTCATTTTGAACATACAACCCGTATGCAGATAAAAAGAAAAATATAGAAACGATATAGGTCCCCATATACGAAAAATTAGAAAACTCCTCACCAGTTTTAACCAATGGTGATATATGATGAAATATTATTCCTAAAGCTAAAAAACCTCTAAGACCTGATGTGGACTTAACATTGAGATACTCCTTGTTTTGAGGCAACAAATAAAGTAATAGCGTTATCAACAATAAGATTACAATATCCATTAAATCTCTTTCTCCAAATATCTTTATTAATTCTTAAAAATTATAATAATCCTCGTACTGCTTCTTGCCATAATTGATAGAGATTTAGGAAAAAAGAACTAATCAGATACCCTAAACCGATACTACACAATACTACTAAAAGTCGTACCTTCCTCGCATTGTCCTTAGTTACCTTTAAAATTTGATCCCATTTGACCAAATCTTTCAACAGTTGAAAAACTAGGTAGACAAAAAACATATGACTACTGAGGGTAAAAAACAATTGAATCATCTGCCTATTATACCATCTTCTCTTTTTCTACGCTAGTCTATGGACTTGCACTATATTTTATGGGTTGTTTTTCAAGTAATCAATTGCATCCTGAAGTGTTTTTACAGGAACAATCTTCATGTCTGTTTTAATCATTTCAGCAGCTTCTACAGCCGTGTCATAATTACTTTTAGCATTAGGATTGGCCTTTTTAGCTTCTTCAGTTACTGGATTGTTTGGAGCAAAGAATACAGTAGCTCCTTTTTTTGCAGCAGCAACAACTTTTTTGTCAATTCCACCAATATCACCAACATTTCCATCTCTGTCGATACTTCCTGTACCAGCAATGATTCGTCCATTTCGAAGAGTAGGGTCTGCAATTTGCGTATAGATGGATAAACTAAACATCATTCCAGCACTCGGACCACCAATGCCAGCAGTTGAAAACTTGATTGGCACATAACTTGACACTTCTGTGCGGTCAATCAAACCGATTCCAATACCGTTTTTCCCATTTTCCAGAGTAATGATTTTTCCTTCAGCAGTCTTGACTTTTCCGTCTTCCTGGTAGGTAACCTTAACCTTGTCTCCAAGAGTTTGAGAGTTGACGTAGTCGACCATCTCCTTGGAGCTTTCAAAAGTCTTATCGTTTACAGCCGTCACGGTGTCAGCGATATTGAGAATCCCCTTGAAAGTCGAGTTATCCGTCACAGTCAAAACATAGACCCCCAGATATTTGAGCTCTATTTCCTTACCAGCAGATTTCAGACCTTGATATTTGGCCATGTTTTGCGAAGTTTCCATGTAAAACTGGTTGATTCGCATAAATTCTGCATCTGAAGAACCACCTGTCATCTCTTTAGCACTTCGAATATCCGTAAAAGGCGTCAGCCAAGCATAAACCAAGTCCACCAGTCTAGCATGTTTAACCCCAACTGTCACAAATTGATAGGAACCTTCCTCTTGGTCAGCTTGATTATTGACTTGTAAGACTTTTCGAATATCTTCTGAAGTCCCTGGAACCTCAATGTAATAAGGCAGGGGTACCGTAAAAGCTATAAAAGTAATAACAAGCCCAATGATTAAATATATGGGCCATCTAGTTTTTTTCTTCATGTTTTAACTCCTCTAAGACAGCATTTGGGACATACTCACTGATATCTTGACCAAATTTCAACAATTCTCTCACAGCTGAAGAACTAATATAGATATGTTCTGGGCGACTGTGGAGATAGACTGTCTCCATTTCTCCTGCTAATTGATGGTTGTAAAAATCAAAACTAGCTTCATACTGAAGATCAGTAGCATTACGCAAGCCACGCACCAAGACCTCTACACCTAGTTTTCTAGCAACATCAACCACTAACTCATCGTGAGAAGCTATGACTTGAACATTTTCTAAATGTACCACTGCTTTTTCAACCGTCTCTAGTCGGCTTTCTATCGGTAAAAATCCATTTTTGTGTGGATTATAAAAAATTCCTACATACAATTGATCAAAGAGCTTACTTGCACGCTCAATGAGATCCATATGCCCATTCGTCATTGGATCAAATGAACCTGTAAACAACCCAATCTTATCTGACATAAACCGTCACCTTACTAATCCCATATATTTTTTCCTTCCAGATGCCCAAACAGGCGATTTCTTCTGGAAGTTCTACTGATTTATCAGTCTCGCAGACCACCATGACATCTTCTGAAAAAAGATTTCTCTCCGCCATTTTTTCAATATCCGACACGATTTGTTCTTTTGCATAGGGAGGGTCCAAGAAAATAAGATCAAAGACACCATCAATCTGTTCCAATGCACGGCTAGATTCCATTTTCAATAATTGAAACTTTGAGGTTTCCTTGGTCATCCGGATATTTTCTGCCACAATATTCTGGGCCCGTCTATCCCTCTCGACCAGAACAGCACTTGACATTCCCCTTGAAACTGCTTCGATGGATAAACCGCCGCTACCCGCATAAAGATCTAGTACACGTCCTCCTTCAAAGTAGGGACCAATCATATTGAAAATAGCTCCTCGGACCTTGTCTGATGTCGGCCTCGTTGTTTTGCCCTCCAACGTCTTTAAAGGACGTCCTCCGTAGATTCCTGATACGATTTTCATAAGGTATATTATACCAAATTCTGATAAAAAAAAGAAAATCGAACCTTGCGGCTCGATTGATTAAAGAATATTGTCGTAAGTATCTCTGACTTCTTGTGGCCAAACACTTGTTTGAACTTCACCGATATGTTTCTTACGAAGTAAGAACATAGCCATACGTGATTGACCAATTCCTCCACCAATTGTCAATGGGAAGAGACCGTTTAAGAGAGCTTTGTGCCATTCCAAAGAAAGACGATCTTCATCTCCTGTAATAGCTACTTGTCGACGGAGGGTATCTTCATCGACACGAATTCCCATTGAAGATAATTCAAAGGCTGCACCCAAGTTATCATTCCAGACAAGGATATCTCCATTCAAGCCATGATAACCATTTTCAGATTCAGTTGTCCAGTCATCATAGTCTGGTGCACGGCCATCATGAGGTTTCCCATCCGATAATACACCACCGATACCAATTAGGAAGACAGCACCGAATTCCTTACAGATAGCATTTTCACGTTCTTTCGGTGTCAAGTCTGGATAGCGTTCAACAAGCTCTTCTGTATGGATAAAGGTAATTTGCTTAGGCAAAATTGACTCAATATCGTATCGTGCTTCAACTGCTAGCTCAGTCAAACGAATAGCCTTATAAATCTTTTCAACTGTTTCTTTAAGATAGGCTAGATTGCGTTTTCCATTAGGAATAACCTTTTCCCAGTCCCACTGGTCCACATAAACCGAATGAGTCGCATCTAGTGAATCTTCGTCCGGACGAAGAGCCTTCATGTGAACGAAGAGACCTTCTCCTTCACCGAAACCAAAACGTGCCAAAGTATGGCGTTTCCACTTAGCAAGTGAATGTACCACCTCGTAGGTTTCGTCTGGAATTTGCAGAACCTTAACAGATACTGGATGTTCAATCCCTGAAAGGTTATCCTGCATCCCGTCTCCAACCTTACTTAAGATTGGGCCTTGTACTTCTACTACTTCTAACTTATCTTTTAAATACTGGGTAAAGGTATTTTTCACAAATGAAATCTCTTCTTGCTGATGGATAAAACTTTTCTTCATACATTCCTCCTTTAGAATAATAATAAAGATTATACCTTTTTATCAGTAAAAATAAAAGAAAAAAGAGCTCATTTGAGCTCTAAAAGCATTAATCGTCACGTCCAAAGATACGTAGGAAGCTAAGGAAGAGGTTGATAAAGTCAAGGTAGAGGCTAAGTGCTAAAGAAATTGCCCAGCCTGTAGCGACTTGACCATCTGACTCTTCGTAAACATAACGAATCTTTTGATTATCCCAAGCAATCAAACCTGCAAAAACAAGCACCATAACAATACTAATAATGTAGTCCATTAGGCCACTATTTAAGAAGATATTGACAACCATGGCCAGTATTAGACCAAATAAAGCTGCAATCAATGCACGTCCGATACCACTCAAATCCTTTTTGATGACGACTCCTATGATAGCCATGACAAAGAAGAGGGCTGCACTGGAAATAAAGGCAGTCAAAACTGTTCCTGGAAGATAGAGCGATACGATGAAACTCAGCGAAAAACCGTTCACTACTGAATAGATGAGAAACATCGGAAGAGCTGCTGGGCTATTTTTATAAGCCATATTGCTGGCTGCAATTACAAGAGCAACTTCAACTACTCCTGTCACGATTAGCCATATGCGTGCATTTAACATTAACTGTACGAGAAGGTCTTGGAAGGTTGTTAACATTAAGGCTGAGACAATTGCAGATAAGGCAATCCCAATCCCTACAAAAGCATAAACTTTTGCATAAAATTGATTCAAACCAGAACGTTCTTGAATAATTGTTTGATTCATATTTCTTCTCCTTATGAAATCTTTTTACTGATTATAACAAAAATTAACTATTTTAACTCAAATAAAACATGAGTATGCCTGCAGCGATGGCGACATTCAGACTTTCCGCCTGCCCCTTCATGCTGATATGAACCAGTTGATCTGCTTGATCTGCCATGAAGGGACTAATGCCTTGCCCTTCATTTCCCATAACCAAAGCAAAATCCTCTAACCGATCCAGTTCACGATAATCTTTAGAGTTCTGGGACAAGGTAGTTGCTAGAATGGACAAGTGATTCTTTTTAGCCTCTTCAACGAATGTTTCAACAGACATGCGATAAATCGGCAAATGTAAATGACTGCCCTGCATGGAACGAAGTGTTTTGAGACTGTAGATATCAGCCGACTTGCTTGAAACGATGACTCCAGAAAAACCTGCAGCATCTGCCGTCCGAATCATGGTCCCCACATTTCCAGGATCCTGCACATCTTCCAAGAAAAGATATTTTCCAGAGGTCAAATCCGGCAACTGCTCCTCTTCCTTTTGAACAATGGCAACGATGCCCTGAGGCGTCTGGGAATCTGCTAAATCGAATAAAATTTCCTCTGTCACAAAGACAGTCTGAGGATAATCTACTAGTTTATCTCCATACTCTACTAGAGCAAATATTTTCTCTATCTTTGCACCAGCCTGAATAGCTTCTTCGAACAAATGCCATCCTTCAATTAAATAAGAAGATTTTCGATATTTTTTTTGATGCAATTTCTTGGCATTTTTTACCACAGAATTTGCTTTAGAGGTTATAATAGTCATAGAAATATTATAACACAATCAAGGAGGTTTAGTATGCAAAAGGTCAAAATGATCGCACAGGGACGCGTCCAAGGCGTTGGTTTCCGCTGGGGCGTCTATACCCTTGCCCTCGAGCTAGGTGGAATCACCGGTCGGGTCTGGAACAACGATGACGGAACAGTTGAAATTCTTGCCCAAGCAGAGTCTTCAGCTATCATGGCTAAGTTCATCCAAGAGATCCGAAAAGGGCCCACTCCCTTCTCAAAAGTAACCTATCTCGACGTCCAATTAAGCAACTTTCCATCCTATTCAGATTTCAAAGTCGCAAATTAGGTCTCTAGAACTATTGTATATTTTCAAAAAAAGCAGTAGAATAGAAAGGTATAATTTTTTAAGAAGGAATAAAAACAGTGAAATCAATTAAACGAATCGCCCTCTCAGTCATGGGAGTGGCTATGCTATTAGTCTTGACAGGATGTGTCCAGGTTGATAAAGCAACAGGTCAGCCAACCGGATTTATCTGGAATACCATCGGAGCACCTATGGCAGAGGCTATCAAATATTTTGCCAATGACCAAGGTCTTGGTTTCGGTGTTGGTATTATCATCGTAACTATTATCGTCCGCTTGATTATCCTTCCACTTGGTATCTACCAATCATGGAAGGCTACCCTTCACTCTGAGAAGATGAACGCCCTCAAGCATGTCCTTGAGCCACATCAGACTCGTCTCAAAGAAGCAACGACTCAAGAAGAAAAACTAGAAGCCCAACAAGCTCTCTTTGCTGCTCAAAAAGAGCATGGTATTAGTATGTTTGGTGGTGTAGGATGTTTCCCTATCCTCATTCAAATGCCTTTCTTCTCTGCTATCTACTTTGCTGCTCAACACACAGAAGGTGTTTCTGAAGCTAGCTTCTTAGGTATTGCACTGGGTTCTCCAAGTTGGATTCTCATTGCCTGCGCAGGTATTCTCTACTACATCCAATCACTCCTTTCTCTACACGGAGTTGAAGACGAGACTCAAAGAGAACAACTCAAGAAAATGATTTACATGAGTCCGTTGATGATTGTCATGTTCTCAATCTTCTCACCAGCTAGTGTAACGCTTTACTGGGTTGTCGGTGGTTTCATGATGATCCTTCAACAATTCATCGTCAACTACATGATTCGTCCAAAACTTCGTAAAAAAGTACGTGAAGAATATGCCAAGAACCCACCAAAAGCAAGTAAAACTTCAGGTGCTCGTAAAGATGTAACCCCTGAATCAGCTGCAGTTATCTCAACTTCTGCTAAGAAGAACAAAAAACGCAATTCTGGAAAACAACATTCTAGATAAAAAATAAAAGGCTTAGCATTCGAGCTAAGCTTTTTTTATATCAGAAAAGCCCGATATTTTCATCAGGCTTATTTTTTATCCATGAACACGTTTCATGTAATCTTGATAGCTTTCTGTATCCATCAATTCCTTAGCGTTTTTAACACGATCTGCTGTTGGAGGTTTAACCCCTTCAAGTGAATACGGAATCCCAAGTTCACGCCACTTGAACTCACCCATGGTATGGTAAGGCAAAATCTCAAATTTATCAACATTTTTAAGAGTTTTTACGAATTTCCCAAGCTCAATCAAATCTTCATCACGGTCTGTCAATCCTGGCACGAGAACATGACGAATCCAAACAGGTTTCCCAATATCTGACAAGTACTGCGCACACGCCAAGATATTTTTGTTGGTTTGACTGGTTACAATCTTGTGCTGTGCTTCGTTGATTTCCTTGATATCAAGAAGAACCAAGTCTGTCACGGCCATTAGTTTATTGAATTTCTCTAAATAACGTGGTTTATTACGGAATGGAAGGGCACAAGTATCCAAGGTACAGTGGATGCCTTTTTCTTTTGCTTTTGTAAAGAGAGCAATTAGGAAATCAATCTGTAAGAGAGCTTCTCCTCCACTGACAGTAATTCCACCCTTATCTCCCCAGAAACCACGAAAACGAAGCGCTTCTTCTAGAACATCGTCTACTGTTCGTACACGAGATTTATTGGTTTCCATTGCCCATGTGTCAGGGTTATGGCAATACTGGCAACGCATCTGACAGCCCTGCAAAAAGACAATGAAACGAATTCCGGGACCATCTACCGCCCCAAAACTCTCTGTCGAATGTACCATTCCTGTCACTTGTCCGTAGTCTATTGTTTCTTCTGACATCACGTCACCTTCCTTGAAACCGTTTTATAATTTTATTATATCACGCTTGAAAGGAAAAACAATAGATTTTGTCTATTTTTTAGAAAACAATCTGTTTTTCACTTTCAACTTTCATGATTTTCAAAATTCCTCTATTCCTTGTCAAAGTCAAAGCCATAGAGAGTCGCAAAATAGTCCTCAGGTCGCTCTGCTCTACGGATTAGTCGAGCACCACCGTCCTCTGTGTAGAGAATCTCTGCCGAACGAAGTTTCGCATTGTACTGGTATCCCATAGAGAAGCCATGGGCACCTGTATCATGAATCACTAACAAATCACCAATTTCTGTTTGAGGCAACTCACGATTTACTGCAAACTTGTCGTTGTTTTCACAAAGAGAACCAACAACATCAACCATTTCAGTCTGACCATCAGGATGCATCATGTTAGTAATATGATGGTAAGCACCGTACATAGCTGGTCTCATAAGATTGACAGCTGACGCATCTACTCCTAGATAAGTACGGTAGGTTTTCTTTTTATGAGTAACTTTTGTAACGAGAATGCCATGAGGTGCCAACATAAAGCGACCTAGTTCTGTAAAGATTTTAACCTGACCAAGATCTGCTGGCGTAAGAACTTCTTCATAAACCTGACGAACTCCCTCACCAATCAAGGCGATGTCATTTGGCTCTTGATCTGGACGATAGTTGACTCCGATACCTCCAGAAAGGTTGATAAAGTCCAGCGAAATACCCAACTTTTCCTTGATTTCTACTGCTAACTCAAAGAGCTGACGTGCTAATTCTGGATAGTAGAGGTGGGTCACAGTATTGGAAGCTAGGAAGGAATGAATCCCAAAGGTTTTAGCTCCCTTTTCTTTCAGGATAGCAAAGGCTTCAAAGAGTTGCTCCTTGGTCATCCCAAACTTAGCTTCACCAGGATTATCCATAATGTCTGTCCCTAGTTCAAATACGCCTCCAGGATTGTAACGACAAGAGATAATCTCAGGAATCCCCGCAGCGCGCTCTAAATGGTCGATATCTTCAAAGGCATCCAAGTTGATAGTCGCCCCTAATTCACGGGCATAAGCGTACTCTTGGTCTGGTGTATTGTTAGATGAAAACATCATCTCCGCCCCTGAAAACCCGAGCTTATGACTCATTAAGAGTTCTACATAACTAGAACAATCCACTCCACATCCTTCTTCTTGCAAAATCTTCAAGATAGCTGGAGTTGGGGTTGCCTTAACTGCGAAGTATTCTTTAAAGCCTTTATTCCAAGAGAAGGCTTTGTTTACTGCGCGTGCTTTCTTGCGAATACCTTTTTCATCGTAGAGATGGAATGGAGTTGGAAACTCTTCAACAATCTTTTCTAAGTCTTCACGTTTAATAAATGGCGTCTTCATAGGGCTCCTTCATATTCATTATCAAAGAAAGGCTGGGACGAAAGTTCCAACCTTTAAGCATCTTATTCTCTCTTATTTTTCTGTTTCGAAGATGTTCCCAACTTCAACTTCAATTTGTTGGTTCTTCACATCAATATTGGTAACTTTTAAGAGTGATTTGTAGTCAAACTGCTGTTCACGATCTTCCTGCGCATTATCAGCAAAGACAGCTACACCAGCTAACTCAGAATCAAACTCTGTTAAAAGGCTAATCATACCGTTAATCGTTCCTCCGCCTTTCAAAAAGTCATCAACAATCAGGACACGGCTTCCTGCCTTAAGGCTACGTTTTGAAAGGAACATTTTTTCAATACGGTCGCTAGAACCTGAGACGTAGTTAACACTCACAGTTGAACCTTCTGTGATTTTCAAGTCACGACGAACAATGACAAAAGGTACGTTGAGAACATTTGCTACTGCATTTGCAAGCGGAACCCCTTTGGTCGCTACCGTCATAACAGCATCAATCTTTTGGTCCATAAAGCTCTTGGCAATAATACGTCCAATATTTTTCAAAATAGCTGGAGTGCTAAGGAGATCAGACAAATAAATGTAGCCTCCTGGAAGAATGCGGTCGCTCTCTGAAAGTTTATCGCGAAGCTCTTGGATGATTGTTTTGGACTCAAGGGTAGAGATAGAAGGTGTGAAAATAACCCCACCACCAGCACCTGTCACCGTTTGAATATGACCAATTTCAATTTCTTCAAAGGCGCGCTTAATAATGACAATATCTTCTGAAATAGAAGACTTGGCAGATTCATACTTTTCCGCAAAGGTATTGAGACTGGTTAATTTGTATGGATTGTTAATCAAATAATTGGAAATAACAACCATCCGATCACTTCTTCTTAATTTCATTAGTTATTCACCATTCTTTTTAATTAGTCTTTTTCTCATTATAACACACTAAAGCAAAAAAACGAACTTTATTGTCTAAATAAAGCTCATTTTTTTAGTTTCTAGTCTAATTTTGGCTTGTAGAAGGAACGATTGTCCATTGCAAAGACCTTATTGGTCATTTCCCCCTCATCAACAAGGGCGAGCGCTGTTGACATCATCATCATACTCGCATCCAAATTATCAATCATATGAATAATTTCAGCTTCCATCACACGAGGACGAACAGGACTACCATACTCGAGTAATCCATGGTGGCTGAGAATCACATGGCGCAGAAGCACCACTTCTTCTCGAGTATCATCAATGCCAAGTTCCATAACTGCTTTGGTAATCTCGCTATCAATCAAGGCGATATGCCCGATAAGATTTCCTCTCACTGTATACTCTGTCTGGTCCGGACCTGTTAACTCAATAACCTTAGCCAGGTCATGAAGCATAATTCCCGCATAGAGCAAGCTCTTATTGAGTTGTGGGTACACATCAGCAATTGCCTCTGCTAAACGAACCATAGTCGCTGTATGATAAGCTAGCCCTGTTTCAAAGGCATGGTGGTTGGTTTTTGCAGCTGGATAGGAATAAAATTCTTTATCATATTTAGTATAGAGGGCCCGAACGATTCGTTGCCAGATGGGATTTTCAATCTTGAAAATCATCTGTGCCATGTACTCACGGATTTCTTTAACATCCACTGGTGATTTGACCTTGAAGTCTGCTGGGTCATTGGGTTCGCCAGGCTGAGGTAAGCGAAGGGTAATTTGATTTACCTGTGGAGTGTTGTTGTAAACTTCACGACGCCCTTGCATGTGGACAACTTTTCCTGCAGTAAAGGCCTCAACGTTATGAGGTTGGGCATCCCAGAGCTTTCCTTCGATTTCCCCACTATCATCTTGGAAGGTGAAAGCTAGGTAGTTTTTCCCAGCACGCGTCTGTCTCAGATCGGCTGATTTGATTAGGTAAAAGCCTTCGAACAGTTCATCTTTTTTCATGTGACTAATCTTCATATTCTTCCTCATCTTCTTGGAACTGGAGCAAATCAAGCATAGGCTCACCTTCTGACAATTCAATATGTCGGAGAGTTCGCTCAATAGCTGAAGTACGTCGGTTTAACAATTCATCAATATTACCAGTGGCATGTTGGAGGTGTTTTTGCGCTTTAACCAGAATACCACCAAACTTGCCAAATTCGGTTTTGACGTTGGCTAGAGTTTGGCTAATATGGTCAGCACTCTTTTGGATACTCAGAGTCTTGAAGCCAACAGATAGGGAGTTAAGAAGGGCTGACAAGGTACTTGGTCCCGCAACGATAATCTGCTCTTCCCGTCTCAAACCATCAAAGAAAATCGGATTTCTAACGATTTCTGAGTAAAGACCTTCTGTCGGAACAAACAAGACTCCAAAATTGGTTGTCCGAGGTGGCGCCAGGTACTTACTCTTAATATCCTTAGCAAAACGCTTGACGCTTGCTAGGAGAGACTTACGACAGCGCTCAATCTCGTCCTTGTCACCTGCTTCATAGGCTTCTTCCAGACGGTAATAATCTGCCAGTGGAAACTTAGAATCAATCGGTAGATAGACATATTCCTGGTCACCTTGTCCAGGTAACTTGATGGCGTATTCCACACGTTCACTAGAGTTTTCAACCGTTGCAAATTCTCGTTCATACTGGGCAGGTGTCATGATATCTTCAATAATCTGTCCCAGTTGTAATTCTCCTAGAATTCCTCGAGTTTTTGTACCAGATAAGATCTTATTAAGAGCGCCGACATCACGGGCAACCGTCTGCATTTCACCCAAACCTCGGTTGACAGATTCCAGTTGTTTTGAAACTGTCTCGAAAGACGCTTGCAAACGTGTCTGCAAGGTCTTTTCTAACTTTTCCTCGACCGTTTGGCGCATCTGCTCTAAACGTTGCTCATTTGACTCCTGCAAGGCCTGTAGTCTTTGGTCAGTCTTATCTCTGGTTTGGAGGAGGTTTTCATTCATCTCCTGTCGAACCTGAGTCAGACCTTGGTGCAATTCAATCCGCACCTCCTGCAAACGGTCGCTAACAGCCACTTCTAGATTTTTTTGGTCCAACTGACTAGCTTGTCGTGCTTGTTCAAATCGATAATCTAACTGGTCTGAGAGATTATCTGCCTGGTCTTCTAAACTCTTGGTCAAATATTGCTCCTGCTTGTCCTGCCTTTGCCAAATGAGAAAGAGGCCAGCCAGGTTAGCAATTAATAACAGTAGTAATACAATCTCCATCCTATCTCCTGTCCTTACTATGCAGTACGACCACATAGCCATCCGGGCATGTTACCGAAACTTCCCTATCTATATATTCGTTAGAAGCATAAACTTTCTTAAAGAAAAAATTCTCCTCAGTTAGTTCATACTTGGCTCCGATAATAGTCAACTGACTATCCCTCACAGGCATAAAAGCAAGGTAATCATAGTCCGAACGTGGTTCTAGCTGACTGGTTCCTTCTGGACAATAGCTAATCAAGTTTTGCCCATCCTCAATCTCTATCTGACGCATATAGGGCGCCAATTTAGGATTGCTAGGCAGAAAGACATTAGCCAACATATGGTCAATGCGACCACCTAGGGCACCAAAAATAGTCACCCGAGCTTGAGGATTCTTTTCAAAAATCGTTAAAAGTGCTAGTTCCAGATCGGTATCATCTTTTTCTGGCTGGGCTTGAACAAAATGCTGGGCACGTTTTTGAATCAACTGACGTTCTTCTACAGTCACAGAATCAAAATCCCCAACGGCTAAAGCAAGAGGAAGTTTTTCCTCCAGTACCCAAAGTGAGCCTCGATCCACACCGACAAAGCAGTCAAAATCTGTCCGATAGTGACCGCGGTCTCCGCCTGCAAAAACTGCAACTTTAGTCCAGTTGTTTTCTGAGAGCTTGCACTCGTTCATTGACATCTCCCTTAAAGACATAGGACCCTGCTACAAAGACTGTTGCACCAGCTTCTTTGGCTTGAGCAATAGTTTTATCATCAATCCCACCATCAACTTCGATTTCAAAGTTCAAGCCCTTCTCCTCACGAAGTGCCACTAACTCACGAATCTTATCCATGGTTTCAGGCAGAAAAGCTTGCCCACCAAATCCAGGGTTAACGGTCATGACTAATACTTGGTCAACCAAATGAAGCACATGTTTAATCGCCTCAACAGGTGTTCCAGGGTTAATGACAACAGAAGGCTTCACTCCCAAAGATCGAATTTTTTGAAGGGCCCCATGGATATGAGGTGTTGCTTCTGCATGGATGCTGATGACGTCTGCACCTGCACGCGCAAAGTCTTCTAAATGATGTTCGGGATTTGATACCATCAAATGGCAATCAAAGACCATCTTGCTATGAGGACGAAGACTTTCGACCACACCTGCACCAAAACTGATTTGGGGTACAAAGTGACCATCCATGATATCGATGTGGGCATATTCAGCCCCAGTTGCTTCTAAGCGTTTGATTTCACGTTCAAAGTTGGCATAATCCGCTGCCAGAATTGACGGAGCAATCTTGTATTGAGACATAGGTTTCTCCTTATTTTGGAATTTTTTTGCTGACTTTTTTATAGGTTTCTCTACGATTTTCAATCTCACTGAGGAATTGCAGGTAGTTGTCAAAACGGAAGGTAGCAATGATGCCCTCTTCTACTGCTGGTTTTACAGCGCAAGATGGCTCATGGGTATGGGTACAAGTGCGGAATTTACAATCACGACTGACACTAGCAATCTCTGGAAAAGCCTGATTCAGATCTTCTGCTGTTGTTACTTCGTAATCCAGCGATGAAAAACCTGGTGTGTCTGCGATTTTCCCACCATTGAGATTGTAAAAACTAACCGCTCGAGTAGTGTGACGACCACGACCCAGACTGTCTGAGATTTCTCCCGTTTCTAGATTGAGATCAGGTGCGATTTTATTGAGCAAAGTTGACTTTCCAACACCCGTCTGCCCCATGAAGACCGTAATCTTGCCTGTCAACAAGGGTAAAAGTTCTTCTTTACTCGTCACAAAATCGTAACCAATAGCACGATAGGTTTTCTCGTAGAAATCCAGTTCTCTCCTATCCTCTAGTAAGTCCATTTTGGAAATATAGACGATAGGATGAATGCCCTTGTGCTCCAAAAGAACCAAGAACCGATCCAATAAGTTGCTATTAAAGTCAGGCTCTTTGACCGACATGATCACCACAGCTTGGTCAATATTGACAATCGGTGGACGAACCAGACTATTTTTTCGTTCGTGAATCTTGAGAATATAACCTTCGGAATTTTCCTCCGCAGAAAAATCTACCCAATCTCCAACATAGGGCGTATGACCCTTTTTACGAAAATTTCCACGCGCGCGTGTTTGATAAACCTGACCATCACTCTCCACATAGTAGAATCCGGCCAAAGCTTTAATGATTTGTCCCTGCATCCTAGAGTCCTTGTCCTTTAAGCGCATCTGCTAGACTAGCGAATTCTTCTAAGCCAAGAGCTTCACCGCGTACACTTGGGGATAGTCCTGCCTGATCCAATGCCTTAGTCAATTTATCCTTGATTTCATCAGTCTTGCCAAAGTAACCTGTCAGATTATTCCACAAGGTCTTACGACGATGGATAAAACTAGCCTTGGAAACTTTAAAGAAGAATTTCTCGTCTTCCACTGCTACAGCCGGTTCTGGGCGACGTACCATTTTCAGGATAGCTGAATCCACATTTGGTGCTGGCACAAAGACCGTACGAGGTACGATAAAAGCAACCTTAGCTGTCATGTAATACTGAACGGCAATCGACAAGCTGCCGTAAGCCTTGGTATTGGGCTTAGCAGAGATACGATCTGCCACTTCTTTTTGCATCATAACCACAAACTCACTAAAAGGAATGCCACTTTCAATCAAGTGCATGAGAATAGGCGTCGTGATATAGTAGGGCAAGTTGGCTACTACCTTGATTGGTAAGTCAGGATTTTTAAAATTCTGGATGTGCTGTGCCAAGTCAACTTTTAGAATGTCCTCGTTGACTACGGTCACATTGTCAAAATCTCGCAAGGTATCGGCTAGGATTGGTACCAAGCGGTGGTCGATCTCAAATGCCATGACTTGAGCTGCACGCTCAGCCAAAAATTCTGTCAAGGCACCAATCCCTGGCCCGATTTCGATAACATTAACCTGATCATCAATTTCAGCTGTATCCACGATTTTTTGAAGGATATTGGTATCCGTCAAGAAATTTTGCCCGAAAGATTTTTTAAAGGTAAAACCGTGACGCTCCAGCACTGCCTTGGTCACGCTATAATCTGCAATTCTCATTTATTCTCTTTTCTATCTCTTAACCATCATATAAAAAATCAACCTAATTACTAGTGCAAGTATGAGCAAATATACTATACCATTCCTCCACTTGTTCGCTTTTGTATCGGCTCCAGTCATATCGTCCCCTTGCTTATCATCTTGAGGGTTCATTTTATTTAGTTCATCCTGATAGGCAACCGAATCTAGAATATTGTCTTCTGGCAATAATTCTGAAGCATAATAGTCAGGAAAGCCCATAGCAAGACCAATTAGGTTCTTATCCGTTAGAGAAAAGTCCAAATCTTTTGGTTGATTTTCCCGAATAGCTCGGATATTTTTTAACAGTTTATCAGCGACTACAGAGACTTGGTCCATAAAAACTACATCCAAAAGATCAAATCCTAACACATCACCATCTTTTACGTTTGCAAGAATATAACGAACAAAGGCATCATATAGTTTCAAGGCTTGTGGGACATTATCTTCTAAAAAAGAGCGGTTTTGGAGGGCGTTTTGCTGGAATTTTTCAATAGGAAGCAAGATATCTACATTCTGCTCTTGGTAAAACTTTTCTGCTTGCTCTTCATCTTCTTCGAGTTTTTCTGCTGTTTCCCAGAGAGCAATAGGAGCTTTTAAATCTTCTTCATCCCAAAACAATTGCCAAAAATAAGGTATTGTGTAAATTCCCTCTGTTAGAATACGGGCTTCATCTCCGTTTTTTAAGTAAATATAACTTCTATTTGCCATATCGTTTCCTTTCACAATCTTTGAAAAAGGTTACTGGTTCAAGTAAGTGTGGATAAAACTATAAAGTTTCCCAATGTAAAGATCTTTCTAATCTTGAGCTCTTCCTTCTTGTTCCTCACTAAGTTTTTGCATGTCTCTAAAAGCTGTTAGACTAACATAGGCACCCGCTTCATAGTATTCCGTTGGGTTTATAGCATAGTCAAAGCCTTCAATCATGCCTCCCGCTTCTTCAATCATGCCATTCCATTTTTCGTCAAAGACCATTCGCAGACGTTTCCAATCGGTAAATACCGGCACAGAATTTCTGCCATCTTTTCCTTCTTTGACTGGAATGTTGAAACTAGAATCTTTTTCCAAGACAAAGGAGCTTCCTTCCTGACTATCGTCCTTAAATTCCGAAGCAGCATCTAAAGGAATTAGGAATTTTGCTTTCAGCATAGCTTCAGAGAAGAACTTATAATAGAGTTTGTAAATTACTTCTTCATCTTCTGTCGTCGGGCTATCCAGTTGTCCCATTAACAGCATCCATCTTACTAGGTCAGGGTTCATTACAGGAACTTGTATTTCAGGCAAATCAGAAAAATCTGGTTTTTGAACTAAGGCAGAGGCACTGATGCTGACTTCCTTGGAATTAAAGATTGCTCCCAAGGCACCATTTAAGTAAAAGGCTGTCCCAAGGAAATTTTCAATCCCTTTTTTATCTTCCGTATTTTCAATCAGTTTTACGACTGAGTTTGGTCGACTATCAATGGTTTCCTTAAATTGGCGATACCAAGATGGTGTCAAAAGCATGATCATGGGATCAGTACATAGGTATCCCTCTTCTCCCCTGTCATAGGTCGTTGAGAAAAGATAGGGTTCACCTGTTTTTTCTGAATAAACTGCATAAACAGAATCTGCTGCTAACAACTTATCCTTGACAATTTCTGCTAGACGCTCCAACTTGCGGGTGTTAGCTTGATAGCTTTCTTCACTTTCAGTTTCCTGATTTTGACGGCATTTCCATAAAAAGAGGCGTAAAATCTCTACGCTATCATCAAGACTAGATGCCAAATAGTCTTCATTAGTCAATTGACCTTCTTGAATGGCTACAAAAGCACGATAAAGAGCATCTGAATAGCTAGATAATTTTTGCTCTTCCTCAATACCTGAACTAAAGAGCACACTTCCTTTTTTCAGTTTATCCAAAGAAGGAATCCTATCAACCACTAGATGGGCAAGAACTTCATCAGTTAGACTATCTGCATCTTTGTTTTGACTGCTGAGTTTTTTAACCTCTACAGAGCCAAGAATTTCCATTCCTTGGTCGGGATTGCAAAATTGCAACTGATCTCCAACCTTGATACTTCCTTCTAGACTCCCAACAATCAATAATTGATTCGTTTCCTTCATCGGGAACAAATCTAGAACTCCCAAACAAGCATTGCCTTTCGCCTCTTCTGTTTCCTTATTGGATTCAGTTGTTTTTGTTGTTTCTGTCTTTTTTAAAAAATCAAAGATTCCCATAACTTTTCCTCATTGTCTCCACTTAGCACAAAGCCTATGGAGTCACTTTTCTAATGCTTGCAAGCAAGCCTGATTAAACCGTATAAACTTACTTCTATTGTATCATATTCCCCCTACATTTTGGGGGAGTTTCTCAATTCTCATATGATTTCATGGCATCTTCAACTTCAGCTAAACGGATGCCAAATAATTCCAAACGCTTGAGAAGTTGCTTCCCATTGGAATAACCGATACGTAGACTTTCTCCTAGATATTCTCTGCGTTTTCGACTATCTGCCCCAGCCAAAAATCCCAATCGAATCAAGTCACTACGGCTAATATCAAAATCACTTTCTACTTCAAATTGCTCTGTTACTTGAGCCAGTGCTGTTTTCAGGTCCTCGTAGCTGGCATGTTCGATTCCTAGAGAACGTCCCTTGGTCTTAGACTTAGGCACTGCCTCGTCTCGTTTGAGAAAGGCGTGTTGCACTGTCGGAATGGTCGTCATAATCATACGACGGATTCGCTCCCCATTATAATCAGGATCTGTAAAGACAATCACCCCATGACGTTGGTGTAGACGTTGGATGCGTTCTATATCCTGGTCATTTATTGCGGAACCTCGTGTTTCATAGGTCTCCACATCAAAATAACGTTTAAGATTTGCCGTATCATCACGCCCTTCGACTACGATGACTTGGGAAATTTTCTCTTTCATGATTTATGTTCCAATCCAAAGATGCCTTCTGCATTAGCACTTGTCACAGCTGCCAATTCTTCTGTCTTCATGCCACGCAAGTCCGCGATAAAGTCCACTACATAGCGCGTGTAAGCTGTCTTGTTTTCGCGACCACGCTTGGGTGCAGGGGCTAAATAAGGGGCATCTGTTTCTACCAAAATCTTATCCAAAGGTAACTCTTTTGCTGCTTCTTGAATATCTGTTGCCTTTTTGAAGGTCACCACCCCAGAAAAGGAAATAGTCATACCCAGTTCCACAAACTTTTCAGCCCATTCCAGAGAACCAGAGAAGGAATGCATGATGCCACCACGGGGACCGACTCCTTCACTTTTGATAATCTCATAGGTATCTTCGAGCGCATCACGGGTGTGAACTACAAAAGGTAAGTCCAATTCCTTTGATAGCTGAATCTGACGACGGAAAACCTTCTCTTGAACTTCTTTAGGCGCTGTCATCCAGTGATAGTCCAAACCAATCTCACCTAGGGCAACAACTTTTGGATGTTTTAGTTTTTCTAGCAAGTAATTCTCAATATCCTCTGTATAATCTCCTGCTTCTGTTGGATGCCATCCAATTGTCGCATAGAGTTGGTCATATTCTTCCACCAACTCTAGGGCACGCTCAATCGTCGGCTTATCAAAACCAACGATATTCATCCGAGTTACACCCATTTCCGCTGCTAAGGCAAGCTCTTCTTCTTCACGTCCCAAAAATTCCTCTATATTTAAATGTGTATGAGTATCAAAAATCATTTATATTTCCTCGTTTTTTCTACTTTCTATTATACCAAAAAACTAGTCGCATCCTTATAGGAAAAAAATATTTTGAAATCAATGATTTTCCCTTGACGGTATTTTTTCATAGCAGTATAATAGCTCTTGTTGAAAATTTCAAAAAAGGAAAGAAAATGTTTACAAAACTAAAATATACCTTTATCGGTCGTCCCCTTAAATCCTTAACAGAAGGTGAAGGAGGACTTCTTGGAAAAACACAAGCACTCGCAATGCTCTCAAGCGATGCTCTATCTTCTATCGCTTATGGACCCGAGCAGGTCGTCCTCGTCTTGGCTAGTCTTTCTCCCCTAGCTATTTGGTGGAGTCTCCCTATTGGTATCTTTGTCCTCTTACTATTAGCTAGCCTGACCATTTCTTATCGACAAATCATCCATGCCTACCCTCAAGGTGGAGGTGCCTATATGGTTACTCGAGAAAACCTCTCCCCTGAGTTAGGTTTGATTGCTGGGGGAAGCCTGCTTGTTGACTACATGCTAACAGTAGCCGTATCTGTGGCTGCAGGTGCTGATGCGATCACAGCTGCACTTCCTGCTCTCCATCCTTACAATCTCCACATCTCTATTTTTCTAGTATGTTTGCTCATGCTTTTGAATCTGAGAGGCTTGAGGGAATCTGCTAGTTCTCTGATGATCCCTGTCTATCTCTTTATCTTTAGCACGGTCTTCCTCTTATTGTTTGGCTTATTCCAACTATTGACAGGTTCTCTCAGCTATCATGCAACTTCTGCAATTGGTCAAACTGTCCCAAGTCTCTCAATCGTCCTAATTTTAAGGGCCTTCACAAGCGGTTCGGCTTCACTAACTGGAGTTGAAGCTATCTCAAATGCTGTTCCATTTTTCAAGACCCCAAAAGAAAAGAATGCGGCTCAAACATTGACCATCATGTCTCTGATTCTTGGATTTCTATTTGCAGGAATTACCTTCCTAAACTACTGGATGGGGATTACACCTCAACACGGAGAAACAATCCTTTCACAAATGGCTAAAGGAATTTTAGGGGATTCTGCTCTCGGTCAGATTGTTTATTATCTCTTCCAATTCTCAACTGCCCTAATCCTAGCCGTTGCTGCAAATACTGGTTTTTCTGCCTTTCCGATGTTGGCTTACAATATGGCTAAGAACAAGTACATGCCCCATCTCTTTATGGAAAAGGGAGATCGTCTAGGTTACTCAAACGGTATCCTAACCTTGGCCTTTGGCGCTATGATTCTTCTGCTCATTTTTAACGGAAATACAGAACGCTTGATTCCTCTCTATACTATCGGAGTTTTCGTTCCTTTTGCACTTTCTCAAACAGGGATGATTCGCCACTGGAAAAAAGAAAAAGGCTCTCATTTCTTAAAATCTGCCTTTGCTAACATCCTCGGCGCTATCATTTGTTACGCTATCGTTCTTATCCTACTCTTCTTCAGACTTGGAGATATCTGGCCATTCTTCCCAATTATCCTAGTCTTAACCTTCCTCTTTTTAGCCATCCACAGTCATTACCAAAAGGTGGCCAAACAACTTCGACTTTATGAAGGAGTTCAAAAGAAAACCTACGATGGCAATGTCGTCCTTGTCTTAGTGGGAAATGTGACTCGAGTCAGCGTCGGAGCGATTAATTACGCTCAAAGCATAGGAGATGAGGTTTTGGCTATGCATATTTCCACCAAGGAAACGGAGGAAAAAGACCAAGAAATCCTTCAAGAATTCGCTGACTACTTCCCAAATATCACTCTAAAAAACATTAATACTAGCTATCGAGATATCATCACTCCTACAGTTCGATATGTCCGAAAAATCTCTCAAGAAGCCAAGAAAAAGAACTACACGGTTACAGTTCTAGTACCTCAATTTATCCCTAACAAGCCTTGGCAAAATATCCTACACAATCAAATGAGCCTCAAATTGAAATACGCTCTCAGATGGCACGAAGATGTCGTCGTGGCTAGCTACTCTTATCATTTGAAAGAATAAAGAAAAGCTCAAAATCAGAAATTCGCCTTCTGCTTTTGAGCTTTTTCTATTAATCAGCTTTCCAATACATCTCCTACGGTTTTCACATTACATCAATTGCCATAGAAGTTTCTCTCTTTTAGATAAACAGAAAAGTCAGTAGGCTCGAGTTCCTACTGACTTCTTTGTTTCATTTGTTTGGATTATGCAGCCAAAACTTTGCGTCCTTTACGACGACGAGCTGCCAATACGCGACGACCGTTTTTAGTTGACATACGGTTACGGAATCCGTGTTTGCGCGCACGACGAAGTTTACTTGGTTGATAAGTACGTTTCACGATGAATACCTCCTCATAGATTTTGTATTCGTTTAGCCGGCTATAAAGTGATCAGTTACTAAACATACTTTACTATTCTATCTGATTCTTACTTATTTGTCAATAGCTCTGACAAATGTTTCCAGCTTTTTTGCTATGAAAGCCTTATCTACGATACTGCTTCAAGAAGCGAGTCATCTTTTCCTGTATTTGGGCTAACTCATCAACACGTGGTAGATAAACGATTCGGAAGTGATCTGGTTCTTTCCAGTTAAAGCCACGTCCATGTACCAAGAGAACCTTTTCTTGTTTCAAGAAATTAAGGACAAATTGTTCATCATCGTCGATACGATACATATTGCGGTCAATTTTAGGGAAGATATAAAGACCTGCTTTTGGTTTAACAGCAGACAAGCCTGGAATATCTTGAATGGCATTATAAATAAAGTTTCTTTGCTCGTAGATGCGACCACCTGGCAAGAGCAATTCATCCACTGACTGGTGACCACCTAGTGAAGTTTGAACAACCTGTTGAGCAAGCACATTCGAACAGAGACGCATATTTGAGAGCATATTGAGCCCTTCAATGTAGCCTTTTACATGGTGTTTAGGCCCAGACAAGACCATCCAACCCACACGGAATCCAGCGATACGGTGAGATTTAGAAAGACCGTTCATGCTGACACAGAAAAGGTCTGGAGCCAAACTTGCTACTGGTGTGTGGACATTCCCATCCATAACCATACGGTCGTAGATTTCATCCGCAAAAATAATCAAGTCATTTTGGCGAGCAATCTCGATGATATCTAACAAGAGTTCTTTGGGATAGAGGGCACCCGTTGGATTATTTGGATTGATCAAAACAATGGCCTTGGTATTGGAACTAATCTTAGACTTAATATCATCTAGGTCTGGATACCATTCAGCTTCTTCGTCACAAATATAGTGTACGGCATTTCCTCCGGCCAAGCTGACTGCAGCAGTCCAAAGAGGATAGTCTGGCATAGGAACCAAGACTTCATCACCATTGTCCAAAAGCCCTTGCATGGACATAACGATTAGCTCACTAACTCCATTTCCAAGGTAAATATCATCAATGCCTACATTAGGGAAGTTTTTCAGTTGGCAATATTGCATAATCGCCTTACGAGCTGAAAAGATACCTTTTGAATCTGAATAACCTTCACTATCACGGGCATTCATAATCAAGTCGTGAATCACCTCATCCGGAGCTGTAAAGCCAAACTCAGCTGGGTTCCCTGTATTCAAACGAAGAATTTTTTCTCCATTTGCGCGCATGCGCATAGCTTCTTCCAAAACTGGACCACGGATATCATAAGCCACATGCTCTAATTTAATTGATTTGTTAAATTCTTTCATTTGAGTTCCTCTATTCATCAGGATAGTTAATATTATACCACTCCAAAACGAAATCGCAAATTTCCCAGTACTATTCCACAAAAAAACCTTGCTTAACGCAAGGTAACAGGACAAATCCGATTTCTTTCTATTTTTGGAGAAGAAAGAGTTGATAGGTCCTCTAAAAAGCTGGATAAATTGGACCAAAATCTTTGTAGAGAAACTCTGGTGATCGAAAACAAAGTCATTGTAAGGGATGGTAACTGCATGAACAAAAGAATTTCTGCTTCTATTCAGCAAAACGCAAAGAAAAAATAAGTAGACTGACCAACATTAGGAATAATGTTAGACTAAGCCGAGTCTAGTTGTAACAATACCATCTCACCAACTTATTTCCTTGCCCTGTCAATTCATATTATACACTAAAATTTTTGCATTTTCAAACAAGTATGCATACAAAAAGAACTCAATATTTGAGTTCTTTTTGTATGCTATTTTACAATTTCTGCCAACGTTTTCTCAATGTGTTGGATGGATTTTTCACGTCCAAGCAAGTAGATGGTATCTGGCAATTCAGGACCATGCATTTCACCTGAAACGGCGATACGGATTGGCATGAAGAGATTTTTCCCTTTGATACCAGTTTCCTTTTGAACTGCTTTGATTTGTGGGAAGATATTTTCTACCACAAACTCATCGTCTGACATGGCTTCAAGTTTCGCTTTGAAAGCCTCAAGTACAGTCGGAACAGTTTCGCCAGCCATGACTTCTCGCTCAGCTTCTGTCAATTCTGGGAAGTCTGAGAAGAAAAGGTCCGTCAATGGAACGATTTCATCAACTGACTTCATTTGTGGTTTGTAGAGCTCCACCAATTTTTTAGCCTTGTCTGTCAAACGTCCTGCTTCTTCAAGGAATGGTTTTGCCATTTCAAAGATAGTCTCAAGATCCGCATTCTTGATATACTCATTGCTCATCCAGTCCATTTTCTTCTGGTCGAAAGCTGCTGGAGACTTGCTGAGACGGTTTTCATCAAAGAGTTGAATGAGTTCTTGGCGAGAGAAGATTTCGTCTTCCCCACCAGGATTCCAACCAAGCAGAGCGATAAAATTAAAGACTGCTTCTGGAAGGTAACCTTTCTTACGGTAATCTTCGATAAATTGAAGGGTGTTGGTGTCACGTTTAGACAATTTCTTACCTGTTTCAGAGTTGATAATCAAGGTCATGTGACCGAACTCTGGAGCTTCCCATCCGAGTGCTTCATAAACCATAAGCTGTTTTGGTGTGTTAGCAATGTGGTCGTCTCCACGAATGACGTGAGAGATTTGCATGTCGTGGTCATCGATGACAACGGCAAAGTTGTAAGTTGGGTAGCCATCTTTCTTTTGGATAACCCAGTCTCCACCGATATTGCCACCTTCAAACTCGATATCGCCTTTGACCATATCATGCCATTTGTAAATACCAGACTCATTGACTGCCAAACGAACCGTTGGGATGATTCCTGCTGCTTCACGTTCTGCAATGTAAGCTGCTTTTTCTTCCTCGCTCATACCAAGGTATTCGTTGATGTAGCGAGGTGTTTCCCCAGCTGCTTCTTGGCGTTCGCGCTCAGCCGCCAACTCTTCTTCTGTAACGTAAGATTTGTAGGCTTTTCCTTCAGCCAAGAGTTGGTCAATGTATTTTTGATAGAGTTCCAAACGTTCAGACTGGCGGTAGTTTTCATGAGTCTCTGGACTTTCATCCCAGTCCATGCCCAACCAACGAAGGTTTTCAAGCTGAGAACGTTCTCCGTCTTCAACGTGACGCTTGCGGTCTGTGTCTTCAATACGGATGATAAAAGTTCCACCATGGTGGCGTGCATACAAGTAGTTAAACAATGCTGTACGGGCATTTCCGATGTGTAGTAGTCCTGTTGGACTTGGTGCATAACGCACACGAATATCTTTTGACATAGTTTCTCCTGTAAAGTCTCTAGGCATCTGCCTTTTTGCTCTCTATATTATATCACAAGTCTTGCCATAGTCCAATTTCTCTTTTCGAGAAATAGCAAAAAGAGTGGTAAGCCCACTCTTTATTATTTAATTATAGACGAGCATTAAGTTCTTTGCTCAATTCTTCAAATCCTGGTTTACCAAGAAGGGCAAACATGTTGCGTTTGTAAGCCTCAACACCCGGTTGGTCAAATGGGTTGATAGCATTCAAGTAACCTGAAAGGGCGATTGCCAATTCGAAGAAGTAGATAGTGTAACCAAGAGTGAAGGCGTCTTGCTCAGGAAGAGTCACGTACATATTTGGTACATCACCGTCAGTGTGGGCAAGAAGAACACCATCAGTCGCTTTTTTGTTAACGAAATCAACGTCTTTTCCTTGGAGGTAGCCAAGTCCGTCAAGGTCTTCTTCCAAAGTAGGGATGATCACATTCTTACGAGGTTTGTCAACGCGGACAACTGTTTCAAACATGATACGAGTTCCTTCTTGGATAAATTGACCCAATGAGTGCAAGTCTGTTGAGAAGTTAGCTGAAGTTGGGTAAATCCCTTTTTGGTCTTTTCCTTCTGACTCACCAGCCAATTGTTTCCACCATTCTGAGAAGTATTGAAGTGATGGCTCGTAGTTTACCAAGATTTCAGTAGCATATCCTTTACGGTAAAGGATGTTACGAACTGCTGCGTATTGGTATGCTTCGTTTTCTGAAAGTTTATCTGATGTGTAATCTTTACGGGCTGCGTTCGCACCTTCCATAAGGGCTTTGATGTCTGCACCTGATGCAGCGATTGGAAGCAATCCAACTGCTGTCAATACTGAGAAACGTCCACCGATATCATCTGGAACCACAAAAGTTTCCCAACCGTTAGCATCTGCTTCAACCTTAACAGCACCTTTCTGGCGGTCAGTTGTTGCATAGATCCGTTTGTTTGCTTCTTCTTGTCCGTATTTCTTCACCAAGAGTTCTTTAAAGACACGGAAAGCAATCGCTGGTTCAGTTGTTGTACCTGATTTAGAAATCACGTTTACTGAGAAGTCTTTGTCTGCAACATACTCTACCAAGTCAGCAAGGTAAGTAGATGAGATTGAGTTTCCAGCATAAAGGATTTGTGGAGCTTTGCGTTCTTCTTTTGTTTGCAAGTTTGCAAAGTGGTGGTTCAAGAAGTCAATGGCAGCTTTCGCTCCAAGGTATGATCCACCAATACCGATAACGACCAAAACATCGCTGTCTGCTTTGATTTGTTCAGCAGCTTTCAAGATGCGGTCAAATTCTTCGCGGTCATAGTTTTCAGGAAGGTCCAACCAACCCAAGAAGTCGCTACCAGCACCAGTTCCTTTACGGATCAATTCGTCTGCTGCTGTAACTTGTGCTTGCATGTATTCCACTTCATGTGGTGCAACAAATTTGTCTAATACTTTTGAATAATCAAATTTAATATGTGACATAGTATTCCTCCAAAATTTCTTCTTTTCTATCATAACGCTTACCTTGGATTTTTTCAAGTTTTTATACTGAATTTTTCCAAATTTTATCATAATTCAAACGTTTGCGTAAAAAATGTTACAATATTAAAATTTGAAGAAGCAAAACAAAAAAACGACTAGGTTTCTAGTCGTTACAATTCATTCAATAAATACTCAAATAATTCTAAATTTCCATCTTCTTCATTAACCAAAAACTCTGGATGCCACTGCAAACCAATAATACGGTGTTCGTCGATAGATTCGATTGCTTCAATCGTTTGGTCGCGAGGATCTACTGCCGTTACACGGAAATTAGGTGCCAAGTCTTTAATACTTTGACGATGAACTGAGTTAACTTGACTTTCCTTACCAAATAATTTAGACACTACACTGCCATCAACTGTCTCAATAGAATGTGAAGTCCCAAAAGGTAGACCTTGCCAGTGACCTTCAATCTCCTGATTGAGTGTGCCACCAAAGGCAACATTGACAAGCTGAACGCCACGGCAAATGGCTAAGATTGGTTTGTTCTGACGTAGAGCCTCTTGTAGAAGAGCCAACTCGAACTCATCACGAGCCAGGTTATAGTCGTCGCTATCAATCGTTTTTTCTTCACCATAAAACTGAGGATGAACATTTTGTCCTCCAGTCAAGATAAGCTTATCAATCATTTCTACGTAGTCGTGGACCACCGACTCATCTCCTACCGGAATCACCAAAGGAAGTCCACCAACCTGACGAATACTCTCAGCAAATTTACAAGAGACTGATGAATGAATATTTTTACCTTCTGCGTCCACAGGACATAGGTTTGCTGCAACTCCAACAACTGTTCTTGCCATTACTGATTTCCTTTCGTCTTCTATTGATAATCTTATCTTATCATCCTTCCCCACTCCTGTCTAATATGTATTTTTTAAGTCCGTGATAAATTTTTTTTATAAGAAAAAGTTGCCCAAAATTAGGACAACTTTTTTGCTTATACTCAATGAAAATCAAAGAGCAAACTAGGAAGCTAGCCGCAGGTTGCTCAAAACACAGTTTTGAGGTTGTGGATAGAACTGACGAAGTCAGTAACACATATACGACAAGGGGATGCTGACGTGGTTTGAATTTGATGTTCGAAGAGTATTATTCAAAGACAAATTGATTATGGTACAGTTCGGAGTAAAAGCCTCCAAGCTTGAGTAATTCGTGATGGTTTCCTTGCTCAATAACTTCACCATCCTTAAGGACAATGATCTGATCGGCATTGAGAATGGTTTTCAAGCGATGGGCAATTACAAAACTAGTTCTTCCAGCTACAATTGCCTCCATGGCATTTTGAATCTTACTTTCTGTTACAGTATCAACGTTTGATGTTGCCTCATCCAAGATTAAGACCTGTGGATCTGTCATCAAGGTACGGGCGATGGAAATCAACTGCTTTTGACCGGTCGAGAAGACACTCTGGTCATCATCAATCAATGTATCGTACTTATCTGGTAGACTTTCGATATATTCATGGATATGTGTAGCTTTAGCAGCTGCTTCAACCATTTCCTGACTGGCATCTGGGACACCAAAACGAATATTGTCCCGAATAGTTCCGCTAAACAAAACAGAATCCTGTAAGACAATTCCTACCTTACTTCGCAAACTATCTAAATCAAACTCGCGGATATCTGTTCCATCAAAGCTGATACTACCAGCATCCACATCATAAAAACGATTGATGAGGTTCATGATGGTTGTTTTCCCTGAACCTGTCGGACCAACAACCGCAATCATTTTTCCTTTTGGAGCTGAAATGCTAACATCTTTCAGAATCGGTTTCCCTGGGAGATAGGAGAAGTCTACGTTACGAATCTCCACACCATCTTTTAATTCGTTAAAGACTGGAGCATCTTTAGGACGAATTTCTTCTTCTGCATCAAACATTTCTTGGATACGGTCTGCACCTGTAAAGGCCAGTTGCAAACTTCCCCAGCTCGCCGCTAATTGGATAATGGGCTGGTAATACTGCTGAGAAAACTGGGTAAACATGACAATCAAACCCAGAGCAGTTGCTGTCTCGATGTTCTTATCATTCAGTAAGACAGCTGATCCTACAAAAATAACTACTGCTGTGTTGACCAAACTCATCCCGTTCATGACAGGAAAGAGAATTCCTGAGAACATTCTTCCCTTAAAAGTGGCTTTTCGAACCCGTTCATTTTGCTCAACAAAACCAGCAATCACATCTTCTTGGATACCTTGAACGATAACTGCTTTTTGTCCAGAGATACTCTCATCCATATAAGCATTGAGCTTCCCAACTTCCTTTTGTTGGAGGTTGGTATATTTTCTTGCCAATTTCAAAATGACAATCAACATGATGACAGCTATCGGAGTGCTGGCAATCGTAATCAAAGCCAAGGTGATATTTTTTGCAAACATGACAATCAGCAAGCCAATATAAAGAGCAATGTTGGTCATAACAGACACTAGACTTTCGTTGAAAGCCTGGAGGATATTATCCAAGTCACTGGTGAAACGTGACAGGATATCACCATCTTGATGGCGGTCAAAGAAGGAAACGGTCAAGCGAGAAAGCTTGCCAAAAAGTCCCTTACGCATCTCATTTGTCGATTCAGCAATAATGCGGCTCATCAAGACCATATAGATGAGACTAGACACTACTAAAACTATCAAAATATAGGCAAGATTGACAAGGAGTCCCAAGAGACTTTGCCAAACCATGTCAGGATTTCCATCTTGATAAGCTATAACCAAATTAGCCAGTTCTGTGACTGTTTGACCTGCAAAAACTGGAAAGAGGGCTTGTGCTATCGTTGCAATGATAATCATAGCAATAACAACGACGAAGGATATCTTATAAACTTTAAAATAGTTCCAAAAGAATTCAAATGTCTTCATCCTACTCCTCCTTTCCTTTTTGCGTCTCGTAAATTTCACGATAAACTGGATTCGTTGCAACCAAGTCAGCATGCTTACCTTGACCAATCAAGCGACCTTGGTCAAGCACTAAAATTTTATCAGCATGAACAACAGAACTAATTTTTTGTGCGATGATAATCGTAGTCGTCCCCTTCAAATCCTTGTTGAGGGCTTCTTGGACCAAACGTTCTGATTTGGCATCAAGGGCAGAGGTTGAATCATCGAAAATCAATATCTTAGGATTGCTGACAATCCCACGCGCAATGGACATTCTTTGTTTTTGTCCACCAGAAAAGTTGGTCCCACGTTCTTCAACCGGACTTTCAAAGGCTAAGTCCATACGACTAATAAATTCACTGGCCTGGGCGATGCGAGCTGCGCGTTCCATTTCTGAAACTGTCGCATCTCCCTTACCTTGTCTGAGATTATCTGCAATGGTTCCACTAAAGAGAATGGCTTTTTGTAGGACGATAGAAACTGTCTTACGAAGCGTCCCTTCACTAACTGTCCGAATGTCCTTTCCACCAATCTTGATCGAACCTTGCTGAGGATCAAATAATCGTGGAATCAACTGAGCCAAGGTTGATTTCCCTGCACCAGTTGCTCCGACAACCCCAACCATTTCACCAGCTGCGATATCGAAGGATACATTCTTTAGGATAGGTTCTTCATCATTTGGATAGGTAAAGGTCACATTTTCAAAACTGAGACTTCCTTCCAATTCTTCATCTTCCACATCATTGAAAGTCATAGCTGGTTCTGTATCAAGGATTTCACGAATACGACGAAGGGAAATCATGGCACGAGTAACTGAGTTCCCCAAAAATCCAACCATGACGATGGTAAAGATAATCTGACTCAGGTAGTTTACAAAGGAAGCAATGGAACCAACTACTGACGGATCTGACTCTGCCATACCTGCTACAAGCCAGATTGAAAGAAAGACAGCCCCGTATGAAATCATCATCATTACAGGTTGAACGATAGAAAAGGCGTAGCCGATATAAAGGTTTTCACCCAGTAATTCATCGGATACCTGCGTAAACTTAGCAAACTGGTCTTTTTCTCGAACAAAAGACTTAACCACGCGCACACCACGTAAATTTTCTTTGGCAATGGCATTGATACGCTCCAATAAGGTCTGGAATTTTGCAAAGCGCGGTCCCATCATCCCCATCATAAGACCTGTCATGGCGACGATCAAAACGACCATAAGAACCAGCACCCACCACAACGAAGGTAGAGTGACAACGGCTAATATAAAGGAACCAATAAATAAAATCGGTAGTCGAAAGAGGATTTGGAAGGTCATCATAACGACGTTTTGAATCTGATTGATATCGTTGGTCATACGCACAACAAGGTTCCCTGCATTAAATTTCTCAATATTAGCGTATGAAAAAGTTTGAATCTTACGAAAGGCATCTTCCCGTAAGTCTGACGAAACTCCCTGAGCAATGTAGGCTGCTAATACAACATTAATTCCACCTGCGACTAGACCAATCAAGGCAACCAGGATTAACCAAAAACCGATATTGTAAATAGCTTCATTATCTCCTGCTAGCAAGGCCTCTAAAACTTCCTGCAAATAACGTGGTTGCAGGAGTGAACTCGTTACCATTAGACCTGTCATAATTAAGGAAGCCAGAGCCTGCCATTTATAGGCTTTTATTTTCTGAAACAGCATATTTCCCCCTTATAAGATAGACAAAAGGGAACGACAGCTCTGTCAGTCCCTTCTTATGCTTTCATGTTGATGCTATTCTAACAAAAAAGAATGCTATTGTCAAAGCACTCAGCTCTCGCAAGCTTGTGCAATGACGACATCAGCATTCTATCAATCCTTTAAAAATTCTTCTAAATTTAGTGCTGAATTTTATTGTTCTGAACTATCTTGCTCGTCTAGCTTAACTCGTCCAATTTCACGGTAGCTACAGTCCCCAACAATCTCAACTGAGAACTGACCATCTTGGTACTCGAGAATCGTCACACTTCCATTATCAAGACCATGCGGATGCATGCCGTTGATAAGATAGACAATGGTTCCGATTGTCATTCCATGGCTAACTACCAGAGCATTTCCTCCCCCATTAGCTTCCATTTCCTTGGCAATGGCTTCAAAACCTTCCCAGATACGACCACTTAGTTTTTCCCAGCCTTCAGCCCAGCCTGCTGTATCCACTTCTACCAGACCTTCAGCCAGCTCAGCATAGGACAAACGATGCACATGATCGACATTAAAGATACGAGGAATAATCCCCATAAATAAGTCCCCATCATAAGCACCATCAAAACTACCAAAGCACCATTCACGAATTCGCTTATCCATGCGATAAGGAATTTGCCCTGTCAAACCAAGTTCTTCAAGGATAATTCCCATTGTCTGAATGGTCCGCCCAGAATCGCTTGAATAAGCACGTTCAAAGGTTAAACCTGACTCCCGCAAACCAATCCCCAATTCATGAATGCCTCGTTCTCCATCAGCTGTTAGGGGAGTATCACTCCAACCTTGAGCACGACCAATCGTATTAAACATTGTTTTCCCATGACGTACTAGATACAATTTTACACTTGACATATTCCATCCTCCATATGTATCTATTATAGCATGATTTCAGACAAAAACCTCGTCCTAACTCACTGGCCTTCAACCTCACAATTGAAGCAAAAATCCAAGCTATTCCGTATCTTTCTTTGAAGGAGTAACTTCAGAAGACTTTGCAGTTTCTTTTTTGCCCCCTTCTTCTTTTTTCTCCTCATTTCCTTCTTTGGACTTATTTTCTGTCTTTTTAGTCTTATCTTCAGTTTTCTCCAAAGGTGAAAAACGAAATTCAAATTGATTTTTGCCACTAGTAACTATCGTTAAAAAGCCTTTTTCATCAGTATGATAAGTTGCTTTTCCGACATCAAATGACTGGACTCCACTTTCAGAATTAGCTTTTTCATAAGTTCTTTTAGCCATTGCAAATGCAAGAAGCTTTTCTTTATTAAGGGCATAATCCTGATGATGAGCCACTTGTCGATTCAGATAAAACTGCAATAAGAGACTAAAAATTCCAGCAATAGTAATAGCGTAAAGGAGAACTCCAGCTCTAACTTTCTTCTTTTTCAACACGATAGATAAATTCCCTCTCTAGTCCCTTTTCAAACTGAAAATTGAAATGAACATTTTGCCCTTTTTGGTAAATATGCGTTGATTTAAGGCCATAAACCATGGGTTGATAACCACGTCCACTAGCATCTGTTTTCCGGAAATCATTTGACCTTGATTTCCCAATGGAAATGGGTTTGCCTTCCTGTTTGAGGTAAAGCCTATCATTCTCCACTTTTTCAAATTGGGTTCGATTCAGCTCTGCTTCCAGCTGATCCACAAATAAAAGCCATTCTTTTTGCTCACTTCTCTGCTGGTAGCGAACCTCTGAAACCAAGAGCTGACTCATAGCTTGAAAGAGGAGTAAGCTACCACTAATAACGATAAGGGAAACCAAGGATTCTAATAGTGTAAAAGCTCTGACCCTACTTGTCTTGAATCGCCAGTAATTTCTCCGTTCCATGGTATACCTCCAAACCTCGCTCATTCGAGACAACATGAACCGTAAGGCCATTGACAGTCAACTCCTTTTGTCCAGTCTGCAAAGCCATACGAGCCACTCGCAAAACTTCTTCCTGTTTTAGAAGTTCTACTTCTCTTTTTCTACTTTCTTGAATTTGTCCTAGTAAGAGAGTTGCTATACTGGCAAAAATAGCTAGTGAAATCACTGCTTCCAGTAAAATAACCGCCTTAATTTTTTGCTTCTTGAATACGTTTAATCTTTCCATTTCCTAGATATAGTTGGTATCGAACCACTTCTTTCCTTGTTTGAAATCTCACGCTGGCCAGAGACGAATTCCCACCAGACTTGTCAAAGGAAATTGACTGATTGGACTGTAGTTGAATTCCTTTAGGGATGGTTAATTTATGATAGCCATTTCCAATACTTCTCTCTTCTAACATTAAGTTGATCTTTTGCTGACTAGCCAGACTTCGCTTCTGCGTTTCCCGATAAAGTTCCTCAAACTCCATAAAGAAAATCTGCTCCTCTACAGTCTCAAAAGTCGACTGAACTGAACTCGACAAGCCCACGACTAACAGACTAACAATCCCTAATACCAATAGACTTTCTAACATGGTAAAAGCCTTAATCCGCAACTGTTTGATTTGTATTTTGTTTTGCATGGTATTCTTTGTAGGCTTTTGCCTGCTCAGCAGTGATACGTCCATCTGCCTGTAATTTGCTTAGACTGGCATCTTCATTTTTATCCAGACTATAGAGTTCTGCCTGGCTTTCTACCACCTTGACGACAGCTGCTTTCCCCTTGTCATTCACTGCATCCTTTTGCTTAGTTAGGTTTGGCACAAACAGTAAGAGTAGGACACTAATGATAAGCAACACCACCAACATTTCAAATAAGGGTGTGCTATTCTCTTTGTTTTCTTAAAAAATCAATAATTTTACTATCCCTCATTTCGACTAGTGTGAAAGCTTTAACCTGAGCTTTTTTAAATTTCATCAACATTTTTTTCATCTAAAAATTTACCTCCATATTTTGATACATTGGCAGCAACATGGCTGCGTACAATAAAACGATTAGTAGGGCTACAAAAATAAAGACCAGTGGTTGAACTAAGTTCATAGTCCTATTAACTCGGGTAAAGAATGATTCCCACGTTTTTTCCGCATAGATTTCCAATTCACTTCCCAACTTGGATTTGACCTCTCCATATTCAATGATTAATCCCAACTCTCTTCTAAAGAAGGGATAATCTTGAACAACTTTAGAAAATTCATGACCATTTTGTAATGACTGAGATAAATCCAAACTAATTTCATTAAAAAGTGGATTTCCCTGCTCCTGCATCATCTGGAAAATCTGTGACAATTCTAATCCTTGTCCAATCATATTTCCCCATTCTCTAGCATAATAGGCCGTCAGATAATACTGAATAAACACACCGATAAAAGGAATTCTAGCTAGAAAAGAAAAGACTTGTATCTTCCTAGATTTTCTGTAGAAAATCAATCCTGTTAAAAATGCGAGTGCTACTACTAGAGTAAGTCCAAGAAAAATATGTGGTAGCTTGCTAATCACTAAGGTAGCTATGTTACTACTATCCAGTTGGGGCAAGAGATAATTTCGCAAACCCAACATAATGAGCAGTAAGAAAGCTAGCAGAATAAGTGGATAGGTCGCAACTTCAATTAACTTCTTCTTCACCTTAGCAAGATTATCCAAATATTCTTCAATTTTCCCCAAACTCAAATGGAGATTTCCATGAACTTCAGCCAAAGAAAGTTGCGTGACAATCGCACTCGAAAAACCTAAATTCCCCATCATTTCCGAGAAAGATTTTCCTTTCGATAGTCCTAGGCGCATCTGTGAAACATATTCCTTCTCCAACAAATGACTTCTATCAAGAAAGGAAATGATTTCTACCAAGTGAAAACCACTCGAAAACAAATTGTTAAAGAGAGTGATGATTTTCTTCTGCTTACTGGTAGCTAATTTTCTCCGTTTCAGCTTGAAGGGCAGTGATATGTCCATCTTTAAGAAGCTGATCCATGTGCTCATTCCATTTTTCTGCCTGGTGTTCTGAATAATTTTGGTTTGCAAAATCAATAATTCCTCCTCCCCCGATTAGTCTCTGGTAGCAAACACCTTGTAAAACAACTGCGAGTTCATCTTCACTGACACCAAGTTCTAAAAGACGCTCATAGACCCCACGAATACTCTTTGCATGAATGGTCGAAAACACTGTAGCTCCCGTTAAGCTCGCTCTTACAACAGCACGAGCCGTTTCGCTATCCCGGATTTCTCCAATGATTAAAAGATCTGGACGGTGGCGCAAAGAAAGTTTTATCAAGTTTTCATAGCTCAGTCCAATAGCTTCATTAAGTTGTAATTGCAGCATCTCTTCTTGCTTAATCTCAACTGGGTCTTCAATAGACATAACCTGCTGTCCCTTGAATAATGACTTAGCTAATTCATGCATTAAGGTAGTTTTCCCACTTCCTACAGGGCCTGCAAAAAGATAAAGACCGCGTTGCCTAAAGCCCTTTCCCAGTTCCTTAAGGCCTTGAAACCAGAAGCGCAACTCTTGTTCTTCATCGTGCAAAAGGCGAATAACTAAACTCTCATGACCACGATAATCTCCTACCGTCGATAAGCGTAGTGAAGTAACCTTGCCATCATGCTGATAATCACAGGACCCAAGCTGACTACGACGCTTTTCTCCAACATTCATCCCCGCAACAAATTTAAAGTGACTAATAACTGCTCCCAACTTTTCAAAGTCATAGCTATTAATCAAACGCCTTTCATCTCCTATTCGCATATGCAACTCATAGACCTTATCCTTGGGAATAAAATAGATATCCTGAGCTCCATCCTTTTTTGCGAAACTAATCAATTCTTGTGCAAGTGCTTGTACCATATTCCCTCCTCAGTTAATTATTCGAAGAAAATACAAAAAAAGAACAACTTCATTAAAAAGTTGTTCCATCTTTTTTGATACGACAAGTTCTGTGGCTTTCTATACCAGTTTGTTTCTCATAACCTGGTCGGAATTTTTCGTCTGGGATGACTTGACCATCTTCTAGCAAAGCCAGTGAATGATATTGTTGCAGAAATTCGTCACATTCCTCGCACCAACGTTTATCCTCTGGATTCCAAAATATAGTCATCAAGTCCCCACGACTTTTATATAGTGGAATTTTCTTTTCCAGTTCAAACCAGCAAGATTTATAATACTTCAAGGCATCATAGTAGTTTTCGAATTTCTTACTACTAATGACGTCTTCTTCCCATCCTTCTATGAACCACCAAGGTTCAAAATCCCCGTACATTTCTATAACTCGATACATAGTTTCATTTCCTTTGTATCGTCTATTATAGCGAAATTTTAAGTACAAAGAAAGAAATTTGCTCGTTTTCAGTAACTACCTTAAGGACTTTCTCTTTAATCAAGTCACACAATAAAATGCAGCTAACGAAAAAGCAGCAACTAAAACTAGTCACTGCTTTATGTTTCTAAGCTTGATAACGTTTTTCCCCATCAAGATAAGTTGCTACCAATTCCAAATCTTTATCAAGAACGATAAAGTCAGCATCGTAACCTTCACGGATTTGTCCACATACATCATCAATGTGAACTGATTTTGCTGGGTTGAGACTGGCCATCATGACTGCTTCATGAGGATTTGCAATACCCCATTCAACAACATTTTTCAAACCGTCTTTAAGTTTGAGAATAGAACCTGCCAAGTTCCCTGTAGATTTAAGACGAGCAGTCCCATTTGCAACCACAACTGGGAATTCTCCCAACATATAGTCACCATCTTGTAAACCACCAGCTGTCATACAGTCTGTAATAAGAGCAATATTTTCAGTACCTTTTTGTTTAAGAAGAATATCACAAGCTTTAGGATCCACATGATGACCATCGCAAATCAACTCTGCGTAAGTATGAGGCAATTCATACATGGCACCAACCATCCCAAGTTCACGATGAGTCAAACCACGCATACCGTTATAAGCATGTACCCATACACTTGCTCCAGCATCAACAGCTTTTTTAGCTTCATCAAATGTTGCATTAGAGTGACCAAGAGCAACCGTTACACCTTCTCCAGTAATAGTACGAACAAAGTCTTCTACACCTTCACGTTCTGGAGCAAGCGCAATCTTATTAAGAAGGCCATTAGCAGCCTTCTGCCAAGCACGAAACTCATCCATTCGAGGATCCTTCATGTAAGCTGGATTTTGAGCTCCCTTATACTTTTCAGTAAAATAAGGACCTTCAAAATAAATACCACGAATCTTAGCACCAGTAGCTTCTTGGTAACGAGCCCCAATATTCTCAGTTACTGCTAATAACTGCTCATATGAAGAGGTCAAAGTTGTTGGCAAAAAGCTTGTAACACCAGTACTAAGAAGCCCTTCACTCATAGTATGAAGCGTACCTTCAATATTATTGTCCATAACATCGACACCACCAAAACCATGAATATGAGTATCCACAAGACCAGGTGCAATACTATAACCACTATAGTCAATAATTTCAGCACCTTCAGCTACTTGATCTACATGCTTACCAAATTTCCCATCAATAAGTTCTAAGTAACCACCGCGACGAACACCATGAGGATAGAAAAATTGATCAGCTTTAATATATTTAGGCATAATGATAACCTCCGTATACAATTTTCTAATATTTATTATGTCAATTACATTATAAACCTTTATAAGTAATTTGTAAATGGTATAGACCTATCATAGTTAAAAATAATGTGAAATAATTGAAGATTTAGTAAAAATAAAGTAAAAAATGTTTACTAGATAAAAATAATTATTTAAAAAAATAGTAATTTTAAGTAACTCTGAGAGAAAAAATTGGAAGAAAAAATAAAAAGACAAGGCTCGAAAACCTTGTCGTTATTACTATACCGGCGGCCGGGGTCGAACCGGCACGTCCTTGCGGACACTGGATTTTGAGTTCCATAACTACATTTTTTAAATCTTATAACCTTGATTTAATAGGGTTTTAAGAATTTTGAATCTTGCAAAATAGACTGATTTTTCAAATTTTTGTAACTTTTTGGTAACACTTCATACCTTATCGTCCTAAGAGCATCATCAGAGAATAGAGGATATGTCCCAACCGGTCATATTCATACAAAGGTATTCAAAACAAAAGATAACGATCAATTAAACCATCACATAAAACTTGATTGAGAACCTGTGAAATAATCTCAGAAATGAGCTCTTTATCTTGAAAACGACGGCTGTAATTCTTTCCGTATGTAGTAAAATGAGGAACCTTTAAGCATAATACACTCAAACTCTTTATTTCTAAAAGAATTATATAAATCAATGCTCACGAGAGTTCCATTTAAATGCAAAATTTGAAATAAAGATAAGTACAACTACCCAACAAATTAAAGCAAACACACTTGATTCAGATATTTGAAATTTTTCAAGTTTTATAAAATATTCTGTGTTAGCACCTATAAAAGAAAATCTCGTGATGTAACTCATAATTTTATTGCTCATATCAGATGAAAGCATAGGCAAAAAAGTAGCTATAATCAAGACAATCATACTAAATAATGTTGCATGAGTTTGGGTCTTAGAAAACAAACCTATAGATAAATTCAACAGAATAAATGCTAACGTAGTCAATACTACTACAACAAAATACGTTAGCCAATTTGGAATAGAGACTCCAAAAATTACAGGCATGAACAAAGCCGATAAAACAGAAAAAATAAAAGGGAATGAAATGACAGAAATTATATAATTATATTTTGTAACACCACTCAATATCAATGTTCTTAAATTCTTCTTCTCTTTTTCTTCAGAAATCATCATTGAGGTAAAAGAACCAGCTGTCATACTATAAATCAAACTAAGTCCCATGTTTAAAAAATACAATTCGCCATGAATCATAGGGATAGCTTGTAAAATAGCAAAATCAACAAACGGTGTAGCTACACATACAACTAACAAAACTCTATTGCTAATTAAGTATTCCCAACGTAACCATAAAAGTGTCATCAATCTATACATTTTTTGAATCCTCCGAAATCTTTATAAAAATATCCTCAAGCGTATTTTCTAAAGTATGCACACTAGCTACATCAGAACCACCCAAATATCTAGCAGCCTCTGCTTGAGACACCATTATCGAATCTCCATTTTTAAAACGAATAACAGCCTTATCTTGCTGACTATATTTATCTATGATTTCTTGAGGAGAACCATATTCTAATATATGACCTGAATTCAACAATGATATACGGTCACAAATTTTAGTAGCTTCACTCATATCATGAGTTGTTAAAAATATTGTTGTTCCCTCATTTTTTAAATTCAACAGAATATCATGTACTTTATTTGATAAAGCAGGGTCCAACCCCGATGTAGGTTCATCTAAAAAAAGAATTTTAGGATGATGCAAAATTGACCGAATAAGAAGCATACGCTGTTTCATACCAGTTGATAGTTTTTCTGCCTTCTTATCTTTATCTTCAAATAATTCCAGTTCCTTCAACAAAACATCAAGTTTATCTAAACTCACATTGTGATACTTAGCAAAGAATTGCAAGTTCTTATAAACTGTCATCTTTCCATAGAATCCAACAGTATCACTCATTATACCAATATTTAAAAAATCCGAAGGAAGTAACTGATTAGACTCTTTATTTAAAATATAAGCTTTTCCGCTATCCTGTGATAACTGTCCTGTCAAAATATTTATGGTCGTCGTTTTACCAGCACCAGAAGGACCTAGAAAACCAAAGATTTCCCCTTCCTTAATGTCAAACGAAATGTCCTCTAAAGCGATTTTATTGCCAAAACGCTTAGAAAGATTGTCCACTTTTATCATTTTGTTCTCCTTTTTTAACAAAAATACTTGAATCATTAGAAATAATATTAAAATATAAATACATTATAACTATGGAGGTAAATTACATGCTTGCTGCTGCTATCGCATACAACGTTACTAAAGTTGTCATCATTGCTGGTGTTGCTTATTATGTGTCTACTCACTAATAATCAAATGCTATAATAAAAAAGCTAAATGTAAAATCATTCAACAAAAATATACTCATCTTTACCTATTGAGATTTAATCTTATAAACCATCAATCTGCATTAAAATAATCATAAACCTCTTTAAAGAGAGTTTGCAAGATTTCTTGCTCTTCTTCATCTAAATTATATTCAGAGACTAGCTCGTCCATATAGTCAAATGCAGTGAAATGATTTTTTATCCCATGCATGACAATAGCAAACTTCAGATCATTTAGTTCTGTTTTATTAAACTCTTTTAATTTTTTCAAATCAATTTTAGTGATTGGATGCGGGACAACATCTAGAGTACTGTAAGTCGTTTTTCCTAATAAATAGTCGGTCGTGGTATCAAATAATTTTGCTAATTTGACAACCGCTTCTAAATTAGGCTCTAAAGTTCCGTTTTCCCAACGAGAATAAGTACCTTGTTGTACATCAATCATCTCAGAAACTTGTACCTGTGTTAACTTCTTACTCTTTCTCAGTTCCTTAAGACGATCTCCAAAAGAATTATTACTAAACATTGTATCCTCTTTAATATTCGATTCTGTATATTTTAGCTTGACAAAATATTCTAAACGGTATAAAATAGAATTATTCCATAAGGAATATTTATTTTGAGATTAAATATTCCATTGAGAATATTATAGCATAAAAGGAGGTAAAAGCGTATGTAATTAGTAGTCAATTTAAAAAATTTTAATAAAGGAGGTAAGATTCGACAAAATAAAAAAATCTTGAAACAAATGTGCCGTTCGTTCCAAGATCAAAACATATTATGTAACAATTATACCACAGAAAACTCTTCAGTTGCACAAGAAAATTTCGGAGGTTTCACAAAAAGATGACCAATAAAGAGTTAGTCAATCAAATTTCTGGCCTAAACTCTACCTCTACTCTTAAAAATTGGATTCAACTGATTAAAGAGATAAGTGGCAAGGAATTTAAAAAAATTAAAATTCCTATCAGTAGAAATCCAAGAACTCATCAATTAAGTTATACAGTTGCCTATGACTTTACAAACGAAGACCTTAGACAATTTCAAAAGTTAGCTAACCTAAAACTTGAAATAGGTCTAAAAGAGGCTATACAAGCCGTATTTGGGAGCCTAGCAGACAATGAGCACGAATCCCTAAACCAAGTAATAGATGAGCTCTATGATGAACTGAGCGCCTTAAAACAGGAATTTAAGCGAGAAATACGACTGATAAAAAATGAGAATGCCAATCTAAAAAAGAAAATCCAAGATATTGAAGAGTCGATGCAAACCGGCTTATTAGGGTTTGTTAACAAGAGGTCAAAAAATAGGTTCGGCTAATAGCGAGTTTTCGGCTGAGCCATGAGGCAGAAAGCCGAAAATGAGCGTAGATGCGGACGGACCATTTTTGACCGTTAGGGTGTGTAGTAACACCACCCTCTGCAAGTTAGGTGTACCATCGAAAGAATTCAGTATTTCCAAGGGTTTCGGAGATTTTAAGAGTGGCAAAATTAGGCAAAAAGTTGAATCAAAATCTATGGCAAAAAATGAACATTTACGTTCTGTATTTGACTGGATTCAAATTCAGTTTGATAAGACTGAATTTTCGCCAAGAGAAATAATCGAAGACATTCTATTTCTTGATTATGACCTATTTATTGAGAATAAAGGGAGCCTTAAATACTATAACTATGATAGCCAGCTTCATCATGGGAATATCCGTATCTACTATGGAGCGAAAGAGTCGTCCTACATGCTTGTCATGTCAGGACAGGCACTCGAGTTCTTTAGAGATATGGTATTAGATCCAAATAGTCTGTCCGAAAGACAGTTTCTGAACAACCTCTACTACAATTACAATCAGTTTTCAGTAAGACGAATTGATATTGCAATAGATGATTTTAATGAAACACCCTATTTCACTCCTAATCAGCTTCTAAAGATTTGTCAGAAGAAACGCTTTATATATGGAAAAAGCACTTACTACAATACCTACGGAGATGAAACAATCGGCCAAACCTTATATTTGAGAAAACCCAATGATGATGAAAGACTTAGAATTTACGATAAACGCTTAGAACGAGCTGAGAAGCTCGGCATCAGCAAGCGTTTTATAGAAAATTGGATAAGAACTGAGTTAGAACTTAGGAAAGAAAAAGCTCACTACTTCATTCAAGAATGGTTGCATTCAGAAATAGACCTTCTCAACTTTACCAAGGGATATCTCAAAGAAAAAGTGAGATTCTATAGTGATAGTCACTTCTCAAAACCCTTGAGATCTTGGGAAAAGTTTTTAGGTCACTCAAAACCTGTCTCTATCATTATTTCAAAACCAAAAACAGAACTAGAACAAAAATTAGAATGGTTTACCTATAAAGGTTCTGGAGCTATTCTAAAAGCGTATAAATTTCTATACGACAATAACTTACTGTATGAGTATGAGAAATCTAACTATCTCGCACTCAACAATATGGAATATCCACCAGATTTAGCAAGTGGATTAATAGAAAGGGCTCTTCTCTTTAAAAGAGAAGATTTAATCCCTACAATAAAAGAAAATATCAAAAGGAGAAATTAATTATGGCAAAAATGCTTTCACAAAATGACTGGAATTTTAATAACATTGGAACAAAATTTGAATTGGATGAAGTTATTCCAAAATTTGAAACTGAAGTCCGAGCAGATGCAAACGGAGAAATTATCAAAAACCGAGATGGTAGCGAAAGACGTTTTAATACCAATAAAATCATTGGTTGGAAATACAATGTAACAATCAAGGATGGACAATTCAAAAAGAAATCAACCCAAGTCTCAGTAGATAATCCAGATGCCTTGGTTGATAATGACTATATCCAAGCAATGGATCAAGTACCAGTTACATTTGACAATTTACAAGCCACTATGATTAGTTCAACGATGTATTACAAGGCGGATGCTATCCATTTAGTAGACGTAAAACAAAAATAAGTATAAGACAAGGGGAGTTAATCCTCCCCTTACTTAATCTAATTAGAAAAGGAGATAACATGATTAAAACTGTAACAAAAGATGACCTTATCGAACTTGGATTTGCACCAGGAACTGCAAGAAAGATTATCCATACTGGCAAATTACTATTAGTGAATCGTGGTTTTAATATCTACGATAATAAACGGATTGGTACAATTCCAGCCAGTGTTGCTGAAGAACTATTAGGAATTGAACTCCAGAAAGAAGCATAATGAATGACTATTCGCAAAACTAAAAGTGGTAAATGGACTGTTGATGTTTCTAATGGTTTCCACCCCGTCACACAAAAAAGAGTACGTATCATTCGGAAAGGATTAAAATCTAAAAAGGAAGCCTTAGAACTGGAACAACATATTCGAGTTGTAGAATTAAAAGAAAAACAATTTGACTTTGTAGTGACAACGGATATGTTATTCGACTTGCTTGAAGAAGACGATCTAAAAAATGGCAGAAAAATAAGCTACACAAGTACACAAAGAAACAATTATGAGCGTCATATTAAGCCTTATTTTAAAGATACAAATTTAAATAAATTAACGTATGACCATATATTCGAATTTCGTGAATACCTAAAAACAAAACCTAAAAAACAAAATGAAAACGAAACATTAAGTTATAATACAATTAATAAAATTCTAATTCTACTTAAAAAAATTTTTGATACTGGTATAAGAAAATCCCTCATTGATAAAAATCCTGTTGAGAATCTGAGAAAATTACCAATTAGGAAACCTAATATCAAATTTTGGAGTATAGAAGAATTCACGAGATTTAGAGAACTTATTCGAGATGATGAAATAAGCTATGACCTGTTTTTCGTAATTGCTTTCTTTACTGGGATGAGAATGGGAGAAATCCTCGCATTGAACTGGAATGATATAAATCTTTTAACAAATACGATTTACGTTACCAAAACGGTATACTTTGTCAATAATACAAGCTACATTAATACAACAAAAACACGTTCAGGAACTAGAAATATTACAATAAATCAAAAACTAGCAGAAATGCTAAAAGATTGGAAAGTAAAACAAAAAGAAAAACTTGAGGAATTTACGAAAAATACTGAAGAACTACAAATGATACAGAGTACACCAATAACAATTACAAAAAATATGATTGATAAGAAGTTTAAGCAAATACTAGAAAGGGATAAAGATTTAAAGAAAATAAGAATTCATGATTTGAGACACTCTCACGCATCATTACTTATAAATCAAGGAGAAGACTATCTTGTTGTCAAAGAAAGATTAGGACACGCATCTATTACAACAACAATTGATACTTATTCTCATTTGTACCCTAGCAAACAGAAAACATTAGCTAATAAACTTGACGATTTATTTTAAAATGGAAAAAATTGGTAACTCGACATACTACAAAGAAAAAAAGACAAGGTCCGAAAACCTTGTCTTTTAAACTATACCGGCGGCCGGGGTCGAACCGGCACGTCCTTGCGGACACTGGATTTTGAGTCCAGCGCGTCTGCCAATTCCGCCACGCCGGCAAATAGTAACTGGGGTAGCTGGATTCGAACCAACGCATGAGGGAGTCAAAGTCCCTTGCCTTACCGCTTGGCTATACCCCAATAATATAAAATAGGCGAGTGATGGGGATCGAACCCACGCATGCCAGAGCCACAATCTGGTGTGTTAACCACTTCACCACACCCGCCATACTATTAAACACGGGCAGTAGGAATTGAACCCACACTGAAGGTTTTGGAGACCTTAGTTCTACCTTTAAACTATGCCCGTAGAGGATGGAAGGGGAGGGATTCGAACCCCCGAACCCGAAGGAGCGGATTTACAGTCCGCCGCGTTTAGCCTCTTCGCTACCCTTCCGTATGATTGTAAAAAATGGCGCGAGACGGAATCGAACCGCCGACACATGGAGCTTCAATCCATTGCTCTACCAACTGAGCTACCGAGCCAATATTGCGGGAGCAGGATTTGAACCTACGACCTTCGGGTTATGAGCCCGACGAGCTACCGAGCTGCTCCATCCCGCGTTAATAATAAAGGAGGATGTGGGATTCGAACCCACGCACGCTTTTACACGCCTGACGGTTTTCAAGACCGTTCCCTTCAGCCGGACTTGGGTAATCCTCCAACAAAATAGTCCGTACGGGATTCGAACCCGTGTTACCGCCGTGAAAAGGCGGTGTCTTAACCCCTTGACCAACGGACCATATTTATAAAAAATGGGCACGAGTGGACTCGAACCACCGACCTCACGCTTATCAGGCGTGCGCTCTAACCACCTGAGCTACGCGCCCAAGTTAAAAACTTGGTATTTGAACAAAAGTTCAAAGCGGGTGACGAGAATCGAACTCGCGACAACAGCTTGGAAGGCTGTAGTTTTACCACTAAACTACACCCGCTTA
>NZ_JANCOU010000008.1:0-59732 GCF_024295665.1 Streptococcus sp. CF8_St5-17 | reverse complement strand
TTATCCGCCATAGCTCAGTTGGTAGTAGCGCATGACTGTTAATCATGATGTCGTAGGTTCGAGTCCTACTGGCGGAGTAGTAAACGTTCTAAGGAACGTTTTTTATTTTGTTTATATAAATTTAATATTTTTGTATCATTTTTCTGATCTGTTTTTACTTATTTTTTTTGTTTTAAGTTCGTTTAGCTTAAAATTTTAACTTTACAGAGATATCTTTCTTTTTAGTTAACCTTTCTGATAAACTTATTTTATCAATAAGAAAGGTTTTTTATATGCTCCAAAAGTATTATGATTATTGTTTTCTTTTTCTAAAACAGGTTGAAAAAGAATATTCATTTTTAGTTCAATCTAGTGATGATTGGGAGACGCTTCATTTAAAATTTCTACTCTATTACTTGGTTCGGTTTAGGATAAAAGATGAGAAGGATTTTCTTCTATGTCATTTTAGAGCAGCATACCGGATCTATCTTAATTATCTATTAGGGCAAAATTTAAATTATTCATTTTAATCAAATTTAATTTCATTTATTACGAACAATAATAATTAATTTATAAAAAATATTTAGATTATGCTAATTTTTTGTATTTTTAAAAATCAAAAGTTAAAGAATTCCCTAATCTTTTCTAGTGTTAATTCTTGATAAAATGGGGTTTTTTTCTTATAATAAATTGTAAGATATAATTGTGGGTGAGAGTCCCGCCACGTATATGAGAAAGGACGAGCCTTTTGGCTCAGACGAAATTTTATTATGACTTCAGTAGTTGTTGTAGGTACCCAATGGGGTGATGAAGGTAAAGGGAAAATTACAGATTTTCTTTCAGCTAATGCGGAAGTGATTGCTCGTTACCAAGGTGGTGACAATGCAGGTCACACAATTGTTATTGATGGAAAGAAATTTAAATTGCACTTGATCCCTTCAGGTATTTTCTTCCCAGAAAAAATTTCTGTAATTGGCAATGGGATGGTTGTAAACCCTAAATCTCTTGTGAAAGAATTGTCTTATCTGCATGAAGAAGGTGTTACAACAGATAATCTTCGAATTTCTGATCGTGCGCATGTTATCTTGCCTTATCACATTGAATTAGACCGTCTTCAAGAAGAAGCTAAGGGTGATAACAAGATTGGGACTACAATTAAAGGAATTGGTCCAGCCTATATGGACAAGGCAGCTCGTGTTGGAATCCGTATCGCAGATCTTTTGGATAAAGAGATTTTCCGTGAACGTTTAGAACGCAATCTTGCTGAGAAAAATCGTCAATTTGTAAAATTGTATGATAGCGAACCTATTTCATTTGATGATATTTTTGAAGAATATTATGAATATGGTCAACAAATCAAGCAATATGTAACAGATACTTCTGTTATCTTGAATGATGCACTTGATAATGGCAAACGTGTTCTCTTTGAAGGAGCTCAAGGCGTCATGTTAGATATTGACCAAGGTACTTATCCATTTGTTACTTCATCAAACCCTGTGGCTGGTGGTGTGACAATTGGTTCTGGAGTAGGTCCAAGCAAGATTGACAAGGTTGTAGGTGTTTGTAAGGCCTATACAAGTCGTGTAGGAGATGGTCCTTTCCCAACTGAGTTGTTTGATGAAGTGGGAGAACGCATTCGTGAAGTAGGTCATGAGTATGGAACAACTACTGGTCGTCCACGTCGTGTGGGCTGGTTTGACTCAGTTGTTATGCGTCATAGCCGTCGTGTTTCTGGTATCACAAATCTCTCTTTGAACTCTATCGATGTTTTGAGTGGCTTGGATACAGTAAAAATCTGTGTAGCTTATGATCTTGATGGTCAACGTATTGATTACTACCCAGCTAGTCTCGAACAATTGAAACGTTGCAAGCCAATCTATGAAGAATTGCCAGGTTGGCATGAAGATATTACTGGAGTACGTACTTTGGAAGATCTTCCTGAGAATGCACGTAACTATGTACGTCGTGTTAGCGAATTGGTGGGTGTGCGTATTTCAACATTCTCAGTAGGTCCTGGTCGTGAACAAACAAATATTTTAGAAAGTGTTTGGTCATAGGAGATTTTTTAAGATTTGTTTAAGACAGGTCGGATATACTATAGACAGTTACAAGAAGACCTCCTAACTTGTTGTAACAAATTTCCTAAACTTTTCTTTTTCATAATAATCTCCCTATAAAGTCACCGCATTCGGTGGCTTTTTTTGTCAGCTTTTAAGTCATATTTAGGTGGCTTCTTTACTTTTAAGACAAAGAAAAAAACAGTGAGACAGAAATCTTTAGACCAACTCTCGATTTGGTACACCCAGATCTGTGAGGTTTCAACATTTGGGTAAATTTGTTAAAGTTGTGAATTGAGAAAAGAAGTTTTGGTAAAAAAACTTTTTGAATTCTCAAATACCAACAAATCGTTCAATTTGCCATCACATCAAAGGCGCATAACTAAGAAAAAATGAGGTTGGGATTTCTGATCCCAGCCTCTTCAGTGAACTATTTTCTTGAGAATTTGTAAGTTAGACAAACTTGAATTTTTTCTGAATCAGCTTACTTGATTATCTGATTTATCACTTTGAAATTGCTTCATTTCGTGCATAAAAGCATCTGCTTTTAGTTTGCCTGTGATGATACTGACTCTGACTAGCTTATTTAGTTTTTTTTCATGTCCTTCTAAAAAAATAGGATTTCTAATTTTTATGCTTAACTTTACGCAATTAAAAGGACGCTTTATAATGGTTATTTGTTCGATATCTTGAAGTCCAAATTGATAATGTAATAGGCTGTGGCCTCTACTGCTATAGGTATAATACTGAACAATATTGTTTTTATAAATTTCTAATTTTACTCCATTTATGAAGAGATAATACCCCATAAACCATATAAGGAGGGGAGCATAAATCAGCGCTACTGCCATAACAATTTTGTCTGCAAAATCAGTATTGTAAGTCATCAGACGCTTTAGAATCCAGAGAATCATAACAGATATAGATATCATGGATGGTCCCCCTACTCTATTAAATGTATCTTTATATGGAAACATCAAGGTAAGTTTTGGTTCATCCTGTAAAAATTCTAATTGCATTAGTTACCCTTTCATCTTGTTTATTATTTAAATCTCAGGATAATCATCTCTTGGAGACTTATAGTTAAAAATCTTCCGACAGATCTGGACATTCTGTATCAGTTGTCTCCATTACTCTCAGTTCATGATTTCTAGTGTTTCTCTAAATTTTGCTACCATTATACTCTTTTTATAACATTATTTCTACAAACCAGAGATTGAATACTATCTAAAGTTGGTTTCTGCAAATATTATAGAGCTCTTTTTTTGTCTAGGAAAACATGCTATAATGATAGAATTGATAGCTAGGAAGAGAGAAGAGATGAATTACACGCTTGAAGAAAAAGAAGCTTTTATGAGAGAGGCCTTAAAAGAGGCAGAGATTGCTTTAGAGCATGATGAAATCCCGATTGGTTGTGTAATTGTCAAGGATGGAAAAGTCATTGGGAGAGGACACAATGCGCGAGAGGAGTTGCAACGGGCAGTCATGCATGCGGAAATTATGGCTATAGAGGATGCTAATTTGAGCGAAGAGAGTTGGCGTTTGCTCGATTGTACGCTTTTTGTGACCATTGAGCCTTGTGTTATGTGTAGTGGGGCAATTGGTCTCGCACGGATTCCAAACGTGGTCTACGGGGCTAAAAACCAGAAATTTGGCGCTGCTGGAAGTTTGTATGATATTTTGACGGATGAGCGGCTCAATCACCGTGTGGTTGTTGAAACAGGCATTTTAGAGAGTGATTGTGCAGGGATTATGCAGGACTTTTTCCGAAATCGACGTAAAAAATAATTTCTCTTTAAAAACAGAAGGGAATGTGGTATAATAACTAGTGGAGCAACAGTTCTGCGTGAAGCGGGTCAGGGGAGGAATCCAGCAGCCCTAAGCGAGTGTGAATTGTGTGCTCTTTTTTCGTGCTTTTTTCGAATAAATAAGATAAAATAGCCTAGAATAAAAGATTAAAAAGAGGAATAATATGAAAATTCGTGGTTTTGAATTAGTTTCTAGCTTTACAGATGAAAATTTGCTACCAAAGCGTGAGACAGCGCATGCAGCTGGGTACGACTTAAAGGTTGCGGTGCGTACGGTTCTCGCTCCAGGAGAGATTGTTCTCGTCCCAACGGGTGTTAAGGCTTATATGCAGCCGACTGAAGTGCTCTATCTCTATGACCGTTCATCAAATCCTCGTAAGAAGGGCTTGGTCTTGATCAACTCTGTTGGCGTTATTGATGGGGATTATTATGGAAATCCGGGAAATGAAGGCCATATCTTTGCTCAGATGAAAAATATTACCGATCAGGAAGTTGTTCTTGAAGTTGGAGAACGTGTAGTTCAGGCTGTCTTTGCTCCATTTTTAATTGCAGATGGAGATGAGGCAGACGGAGTTCGTACTGGTGGATTTGGATCGACTGGGCACTAAGATGAAGATTATTTTTGTACGTCACGGGGAGCCAGATTATCGTGTGTTAGAGGAGCATGCTTATTCCGGATTTGGAATGGATCTAGCTCCCTTATCTGAGAAGGGAAGGAAACAGGCTCAGGACCTTTGCCAAAATCCCTTGTTCCAATCAGCTGATCTGCTAGTAGCTTCTTCAGTGACACGAGCTTTAGAAACGGCTTCTTATCTTGCTAGTGCTATTGGATTTCCTTTGAGAGTGGAGCCATTATTGCATGAATGGCAAGTCTATGAAAGTGGCGTAGAGAATTTTGAAAAAGCTCGTACTCTATTTCTAGAAAATAATGGCTCCTTACCTCCTAATAGTCCTATTCAATATGAGACAGCTGAGGAAATGAGGTCTCGGTTTCTAAAATCTATGCGCAAGTATCGAGACTATCAGACAGTCGTTGTTGTCACTCATCGAATGCTCATGCGCCAGTTTGTGCCAAATGAGAAGATTGATTTTTGCCAAGTGATTGAGTGTGAGATAGAGATATAGAAAGAAGCACAATGAAATGAGTTATAAGGATTTTCAGGCTTTTAGCGCCGAGAATTGTCGAGGGTATAAGAAGATTTTTGAGATTAGTATTGGAGGGTTTCTTTACCTAGCATTTCTCCCTGATGCCTATCATAAAATTCTGTGTATTTCTTCAGACTACATGTCAATCATTGATAGCGAAAATGGGCAAGTAACACCGATAGACGGAGATTACGATGAGGTAGAGTTAGTAGCCATGTGTGAGGGATATGATTCACCTATCCCTATCGCTGGTCAATACGGTGGATATCTCCCTCTGGATAATGGCAAAGACATCAGAGTGACAATGGATAAAGACCAATCTGAAGATTATCCGATTTTAACCATTTATTGGGAAAAAGATAAGGAAGATAGAAGTCAAATCTATAAAGGTTATTTACCCTATATTTTTGGATTTAGCCCTGATGGTCAGTATTATGTCCATGCGGATGATGGCGGGCTTACTGTTTTGAAAAGAAATAGTCATTAATATAAAAATTAATAAGAGATTTTAAAATGAGAGGATTAGAATTATAGCAAAGAAAAAAGCGACATTTGTGTGTCAAAATTGTGAATATAATTCACCTAAGTATTTAGGACGTTGTCCAAACTGTGGAGCCTGGTCTTCTTTTGTAGAAGAAGTTGAGGTCGCAGAAGTCAAAAATGCGCGTGTCTCCTTGACAGGTGAGAAAACCAAGCCTATGAAATTGGCTGAAGTAACTTCTATTAATGTCAATCGAACTAAGACTGAGATGGAGGAGTTTAACCGAGTGCTTGGTGGAGGTGTGGTGCCAGGAAGTCTTGTCCTCATTGGTGGGGATCCAGGGATTGGGAAATCAACCCTTCTCTTACAAGTATCAACCCAGTTGTCTCAAGTAGGAACAGTTCTCTATGTCAGTGGGGAGGAGTCTGCTCAACAGATCAAACTTCGTGCAGAGCGCTTGGGGGATATTGATAGTGAGTTTTATCTCTATGCCGAGACCAATATGCAGAGCGTTCGTGCAGAAGTCGAACGTATCCAGCCGGATTTCCTTATCATCGATTCGATTCAGACCATTATGTCTCCTGAAATTTCAGGGGTACAAGGCTCGGTTTCCCAAGTACGTGAGGTGACAGCTGAACTCATGCAGCTGGCCAAGACTAATAACATTGCCATCTTTATCGTCGGTCATGTAACCAAGGAAGGAACCTTGGCTGGTCCTCGTATGCTGGAGCATATGGTAGATACCGTGCTTTACTTTGAAGGGGAACGCCACCATACCTTCCGTATCTTAAGAGCAGTCAAAAATCGTTTTGGCTCGACTAATGAGATTGGAATCTTTGAGATGCAGTCAGGTGGGCTAGTAGAGGTACTCAATCCAAGCGAGGTCTTTCTAGAAGAACGTTTGGATGGGGCAACTGGTTCGTCAATCGTTGTGACTATGGAAGGGACACGTCCGATTTTGGCGGAGGTGCAGGCCTTGGTGACACCGACTATGTTTGGGAATGCCAAGCGAACTACAACTGGTCTTGATTTCAATCGTGTTAGCTTGATTATGGCTGTTTTGGAGAAACGGGCAGGTTTGCTCCTCCAAAATCAGGATGCCTACCTCAAATCTGCAGGTGGCGTCAAATTGGATGAGCCTGCCATTGACCTTGCGGTAGCAGTTGCTATTGCATCAAGTTACAAGGATAAACCAACCAACCCTCAGGAATGTTTTGTGGGAGAGTTGGGCTTGACTGGAGAGATTCGGCGTGTGAATCGTATCGAACAACGAATCAACGAAGCTGCTAAGCTTGGATTTACAAAAATCTATGTACCAAAGAATTCTTTAACTGGAATCAAGCCACCTAAGGAAATTCAGGTGATTGGGGTGACGACTATTCAGGAAGTCTTGAAAAAGGTGTTCTCTTAATAGTTATGGTCAGTTTTAGATGACTAATTATTTTATTGCTAACAATTATTAAAACAAGGAGGAATTTCTGATGAAATTTTCTATGGACAGTCAAATGCAATTTCCTTTGGTAGAGTTGTCGCTCAACCAAGGAGAAACAGTCTTTATCCAGCGTGGAAGCATGGTCTACCATACACCCAATGTAAGTCTCAATACCCAGCTCAATGCTAGCGGATCTGGTTTGGGACGTTTTGTCAAAGCTGTAGGGCGTTCAATGGTTTCTGGTGAAAGTACCTTTATCACTCAAGCTGTTGCTGAGTCTGACAACGGGAATCTTGCTTTAGCACCAGATACTCCTGGTCAAGTGATTGCTCTTGAGATAGGTGAAAAGCAATATCGATTGAATGATGGAGCCTTTCTAGCTCTTGATGGTACAGCTTTCTATACAATGGAGCGCCAGTCTATTGGGAAAGCTCTGTTCGGAGGGCAAGGCGGTCTCTTTGTGATGACTACTCAAGGTCAAGGAACTCTTTTGGCCAATGCTTTTGGTTCGATTAAAAAAATTGAACTACAAAACCAAGAAGTAACGATTGATAATGCTCATGTGGTGGCTTGGAGCCAGTCTTTGGACTATGATATTCACCTAGAAAATGGTTTCTGGCAGTCTATTGGTACAGGCGAAGGAGTGGTGAATACCTTCCGAGGTAGCGGTGAGGTCTATGTACAAAGTCTCAATCTTCAAAGCTTTGCAGGCTCACTTAACAAGTATATCCAAAAAGGTTCATAATAATAAAAAAACTAGGACAGAAACCCAAGCTAGACGCTGGATGTCTCTGTCCCAGTTTTTTTATATGAAAGTTAACAGCTGACAAGACAAAGAAAAGATGGTAAGATAGGAGATAAATAATTTGGTGTTCAAATTATCTGGCAGACTAGAAAGTGAGTTGTCATGTCCTATTTTGAAAATTTTTTAAAAGCCAATCAAGCTTATGTAGAACTACATGGAGATTTGCATTTATCCATTAAACCTAAGACCAAGGTTGCAATCGTAACTTGTATGGATTCGCGTCTACACGTTGCGCCAGCTCTGGGGTTAGCTCTGGGAGATGCCCATATTTTACGGAATGCGGGTGGTCGAGTGACTGAGGATATGATTCGTTCACTTGTAATTTCTCAACAACAAATGGGGACAAGAGAAATTGTGGTTCTTCATCATACAGACTGCGGGGCTCAAACCTTCAATAACGAGGATTTTCAAGAGCACCTAAAATGTGAATTGGGAGTTGATGTATCTGGGCAGGACTTTTTACCGTTTCAAGACATCGATGAGAGTGTTCGAGAGGATATGAAATTGCTGCGAGAATGCCCCTTAATTCCAGATGATGTTATTATTTCAGGAGCTGTTTACGATGTGGATACAGGTAGTATGAGGGAGATATACTAACTTTCTAATTAAAAGTTTCTGGAGTAGCATGAAGTAGGATGAGAAGGTTGACAAGTTTCTCCTTTGATATCACTAATATAAGATAGCATAAGATAAGAGTATAAAAGTCTGCTCTTGTCTTATTTTTTATTGAAAAATCGAGAAAAAAGCGCTACAATGGTAGATGGAAAAATGTTGTGAAAAACACAAGTGATACATAAATACCGGAGGAAATCATGTCTTTTTCTGATTTAAAGCTGTTTGCCCTTTCTTCAAATAGAGAATTGGCAGAGCGTGTGGCGCAAGAGATTGGGATAGAGTTGGGAAAATCGACTGTTCGTCAATTTTCAGATGGAGAAATTCAAGTTAACATCGAAGAATCTATCCGTGGGAAACATGTCTTTATCTTACAATCAACTAGCTCATCTGTAAATGACAATCTACTAGAGATTTTGATTATGGTTGATGCTTTGAAACGTGCCAGTGCAGAATCCGTCAACGTTGTAATGCCTTACTATGGTTATGCGCGTCAGGATAGAAAGGCTAGAGCGCGTGAACCAATCACTGCAAAACTCGTGGCAAATATGCTTGAAGTAGCTGGAGTAGATCGTTTGTTGACAATTGATTTGCACGCTGCACAGATTCAAGGATTCTTTGATATTCCTGTTGATCACTTGATGGGTGCTCCTTTGATTGCGGATTACTTTGAGCGTCGTGGTATGGTTGGTTCTGACTATGTTGTTGTCAGTCCAGACCATGGTGGTGTCACTCGTGCTCGTAAATTAGCAGAATTCTTGAAAACTCCGATTGCGATTATTGATAAACGTCGTAGCGTAGACAAGATGAATACTAGTGAAGTGATGAACATCATTGGTAAGGTTGAAGGTAAAACTTGTATCTTGATTGACGATATGATTGATACAGCCGGAACCATTTGTCACGCGGCAGATGCACTTGCTGAAGCTGGAGCTGTTGAAGTTTACGCAAGCTGTACACACCCAGTTCTTTCAGGGCCAGCTATGGAGAACATCCAAAAATCAGCTATTAAAAAATTGGTTGTTTTGGATACTATCTACCTACCAGAGGAACGTTTGATTGATAAGATTGAGCAAATCTCTATCGCTCATCTTTTAGGCGATGCAATCATCCGTATCCACGAAAAACGTCCTCTTTCTCCATTGTTTAGTATTGAGAAGACTATTTAAATTTACAGTTGAGGAAATAAAAAAACGCTTATAAATTCAGAACCCTATCGCTCACAGAATTCTGTATTGTTCGGAGTTTAAATGTTTTTGTATCAATTGTTTCAAGAATATTATTTGATTTTTTAAATTAGAATGAATTTTACTTATTTTTTACCAGAAAAAAATAAATTTATTTTTAAAAAAGCTTGACAACTTAAATATATGTGATATAATCTGATTAGTGAGGTAATCCCTCATGAAATAAATTTTAAAAAAAAGAGGAGATAAAACAATGAAAAAAGTTTTATTATCATCAGTAGCAGCACTTGCTGTATTCGCATCAGCAGCGCCAGTATTTGCCGAAGACGGAGCATATGGACTTGGAGCAACTCGTTGGTCAAACGAATCAGGTGTTTGGGTTGACAACAACGATGTAGCAGCAACTCCTGACCAAATTAAAGAGTACAACGACAAAGACCTTGGTACTAAGTCTGAACAATGGACTCGCGACGCTAACAAACTTAAAAAAGGTGAACACCTTAAAGTTGACAAAGGTGACGCTGCTAAAGCTGCAGACCAAAAAGCTGCAGACCAAAAAGCTGCAGGTCAAAAAGCTCCAGCAGCTGCAGGTCAAAAAGCTCTTCCTAAAACAAGTGCAGTTAAATAATTCATTTGTTTAATGAAGTAACCAATCACTGAAACTTGGTTTCAGTGATTTTTTTGGTAAATAATGAGGGAGAAAATAATGAGTGAACATTCTAGGATAAAAAAATCACCCATTGGTAAAATAATAGCTTCCATTCTTACATTCGTTGTCATTGTTTTTGGTGGTTTCTTTGTTTATAATAGCTTCCTAGCTCCAAAACCAGATAAACAAAATAATGTTACTGATGTAAAAGTTACTCAGGAAGCTCCTAAGCAGACCTATACTGTTAGTGCAGAAGAAAAGGAATATCTCGCTAATAAATTTAAAGGCTTGCTCGCAACAAACTCTGAAACGGTTGGTTATGTATATATTCCTGGCACACAGTTAGATGAACCGGTCGTTCAAACAACGGATAACGCAACTTATCTAGATAAAACGTTTGAAGGTGTGCATCAACCTCTAATGGGAGCAGTCTTTATGGATGCTGATAACAAGAAGGATTTTAGTGATCGTTTAACATGGTTATTTGGTCACGCTAGAGGAAGTAAAGTACCTGACCATCGTATGTTTAAAGACGTAAATTACTTCAGTAGTCAAGATTATTTCGATAAACATCCTTATGTAGTCATTGAAACGCCGGAAAGAAAGTACTATTATGAAGCCATTGCAGTGGTTATAGTTCCAGAAACAACAGCGTTTTATCGTACTTCTTTTGAAGATGACGCGGATTTTGAAAAGCAATTGACAGCTATTTATGACGAGGCAAAAGTTAAGAAACCAAATGTTAAGGTGTCTCCAAAAGATAAATATATGGTTCTGTCAACTTGTCTTGAAGAAGATGATACGATTCGTACAAATATTTACCTTCGACAAATTCCTGATTCAGAGATGACTGACTTTGTCAAACAACATGGTGAAGAACTTCAGTATAAACCAACAAGATAATAAAATTAAAAAAACTATATGAATCCTCTTAAAATTAAATGAAATAGTTTAATTTTGGGAGGATTTTTTGATTTTGATTTTTATAGTAAATTTCTGCAAGCCTTTTCAAAATGTGCTATACTGATGAAAAGGAGGGTTTCTATGACTCAAGAATTTATCAATCCAAGTGATGGAGTGGTCCGTCAGTATCTAGCAACCAGTAAAACTCTAGCTGTAGTAGGCTTATCCGATCGTGAGGAAACCACTAGCAATCGAGTGACTAAAGAAATGCAGGATCGTGGCTATAAAATTATTCCAGTTAACCCTAAAGCTGCAGGTAGCGAGATTTTGGGAGAAAAGGCTTATGCCAGTCTAGCTGAAATTCCTTTCCCTGTAGATATCGTCAATGTATATCGTCGCAGTGAATTTTTACCTGATGTAGCACGAGACTTTCTCAAGGCGGATGCTAAGATTTTCTGGGCACAACTAGGACTTGAAAGTTTGGAAGCAGAAGAAATCTTGCGTGCTGGGGGATGCGATGACATCGTGATGAACCGTTGTATTAAGAGAGAACATACACGTTTAATTCTTGAACAATAAAAAGGTAGCTGATGGGCTACCTTTTATGTTGTACTCAATGAAAATCAAAGAGCAAACTAGGAAACTAGCCGCAGGCTGTACTTGAGTACGGCAAGACGACGTTGACGTGGTTTGAAGAGATTTTCGAAGAGTATTAGAAAATGCCGATGAGTGTTTGCATACCAAGACTAGTCAGGATGATGGCAATCCAGCAAAGGGCTCCAAGAAGAATGGATTTTCCACTGGATTTGATCATAGCAATGAGGTTGGTTTTGAGACCAATAGCACTCATAGCCATGATGATGAGGAATTTGGAGAGTTGTTTGAGAGGTGAAAAGAAGCTATTGCTGACACCGAAAGATGTGAGAAGAGTAGTTAGCAGAGAAGCTAGGATGAAGTAGAGAATGAAAACGGGGAAGATTTTTTTAAGCTTTACTCCTTGGTTGTTTCCTTGTTGACGGCTCTGCCAGTAGGAGAGGAAGAGAGTAATAGGGATAATAGCCAGGGTGCGTGTCAGTTTGACAATAGTAGCAGATTCGAGAGTATTGCTTTGGTAAAGACTATCCCAGGCGCTAGCTGTGGCTGTTACAGAGGATGTATCGTTGACTGCAGTACCCGCAAAGAGAGCAAAACCTTCGTTGGAAAGATGGAGCCAAGAACCTAGAGTTGGAAAGATAAGAGCTGCCAAGACATTGAAGAAAAAGATAACAGAAATGGCTTGGGCTACTTCTTTTTCCTTGGCGTGAATAACAGGAGCAGTCGCTGCAATGGCAGAACCGCCACAGATAGAAGAGCCTACCCCAACCAAAGTAGCTAGCTTTGTATCAAGGTTAAAAAAGCGTTGGAAAAAGAAAGCTATAATCAAAGCAATTGAAATAGTTGAGAGGATGACAGGAAGGGAAGATTTTCCAACTGCGAAAACTTGTGAGATATTGAGTCCAAACCCAAGCAAGATAACAGCATACTGAAGCAATTTTTTGGAGCTATAAGTCAAACCAGCATCCAGTTGTTTATAGGGAGTGAGAAAGGGGTAGAGAATCATTCCGATAAAAATGGCGAAAACAGGTGCTCCCACAACAGGCAGAAAGCCTCCTAAAACCCAAGAAATGATAGATATAATAAGACAGGCTAACAGTCCTGCCCAATTTTTTGATAGAAATGACATAAAAACCTCCGAAAATAAATACTCCTTATTATAATCTTATCTGTCAGAAAAGTAAAATAGAAAGTAGGAATAAGGTTGTAAATTAACGGAATTTTGCGGTCAGAGAGCTTTTGTAGTATAATAGATATATGTTCTTTGATCAAGGAGGATATATATGGATTTAACCAAACGCTTTAATAAACAATTAGATAAGATACAAGTTTCCTTGATTCGTCAATTTGACCAGGCTATTTCAGAGATTCCTGGTGTCTTGCGATTGACCTTGGGAGAACCAGATTTTACAACGCCAGATCATGTCAAGGAAGCTGCAAAGCGAGCCATTGACCAAGATCAATCCTACTATACAGGGATGAGCGGTTTGTTGACATTGCGTCAGGCGGCGAGTGATTTTGTAAAAGAGAAATATCAGCTAGATTATAATCCAGAGAATGAAATTTTGGTCACAATTGGTGCGACAGAGGCTCTATCAGCTACTCTGACAGCTATTTTGGAGGAAGGAGACAAGGTTCTCTTGCCAGCTCCTGCTTATCCTGGCTATGAGCCAATAGTTAATCTAGTTGGTGCAGAGATTGTCGAGATTGATACGACTGAGAATGGTTTTGTCTTAACTCCAGAAATGCTAGAAAAAGCGATTTTAGAGCAAGGTGACAAGCTCAAGGCAGTTATTCTCAACTATCCAGCTAACCCTACAGGAATTACTTATAGTCGCGAGCAATTAGAAGCCTTGGCAGCTGTTTTACGTAAGTATGAGATTTTCGTAGTCTGTGATGAAGTCTACTCAGAATTGACCTATACAGGGGGAAATCATGTATCTTTGGGGACTATGTTGAGAGATCAGGCAATTATCATTAACGGTCTTTCTAAATCCCATGCCATGACAGGTTGGCGTTTAGGTTTTATCTTTGCACCAGCAAACTTCACAGCTCAACTCATCAAGAGTCATCAGTATTTGGTAACTGCTGCAAACACCATGGCGCAACATGCTGCGGTGGAAGCATTGACAGCTGGTAAGAACGATGCAGAATCCATGAAGAAGGAATATATCCAACGTCGGGACTACATTATTGAGAAGATGACTAAGCTTGGGTTTGAAATCATCAAGCCGGACGGTGCTTTTTATATCTTTGCTAAGATTCCGGCAGGCTATAATCAAGATTCTTTTGCTTTTCTGAAGGATTTTGCCCAGAAGAAGGCTGTTGCTTTTATTCCTGGTGCTGCCTTTGGTCAGTATGGAGAGGGCTATGTTCGCCTATCTTATGCAGCTAGCATGGAAACCATCAGAGAAGCTATGAAACGACTTGAGGAGTACATGAGAGAAGCATGATTCAATCGATTACGAGTCAGGGTTTAGTACTTTACAACCGAAACTTTCGAGAGGATGATAAGCTTGTTAAAATCTTTACAGAACAGGCAGGCAAGCGCATGTTTTTTGTGAAGCATGCTGGTCAATCCAAACTAGCTCCGGTTATTCAGCCTTTAGTCTTGGCCCATTTTCTCCTAAAAGTCAATGACGATGGACTTAGTTATATAGAAGATTATCATGAGGTGAAGACTTTTCCGAAAATCAATAGTGACCTCTTTGTTATGGCTTATGCGACCTACGTTGCGGCCTTGGCAGATGCGAGTTTGCAGGATAATCAAGAAGATGCTCCCCTATTTGCTTTTTTGCAAAAGACTTTAGAGCTGATGGAAGAGGGTCTGGATTATCAAGTTTTGACCAATATTTTTGAAATTCAAATATTGACACGTTTCGGAATTAGCCTTAATTTTAACGAGTGCACTTTTTGTCATCGTGTGGGGCAAGCCTTTGACTTCTCCTTCAAATACGGGGGTTGTCTTTGTCCCGATCATTACCATGAAGATGAGAAACGATGTCATTTAAATCCCAATATTCCTTATCTGCTCAATCAATTTCAAGCCATTGATTTTGAGACCTTGGAGACTATCTCACTTAAGGCCGAAATCAAGCAGGACTTGCGCAAGTTTATGGACCAAATCTATGAGGAATATGTCGGCATTCATCTGAAATCAAAGAAATTTATTGATTCCCTAGCCGACTGGGGACAACTACTGAAAGAGGAAGACAAATGAAAAAAATCGCAGTTGATGCAATGGGTGGCGATTACGCACCACAAGCTATTGTAGAGGGAGTTAATCAAGCCCTTGCTGACTTTTCAGATATTGAAGTCCAACTTTATGGAGATGAAAGCAAAATCAAGCAATATCTAACAGCTACAGAGCGAGTTAGTATTATCCATACTGATGAAAAAATCGACTCAGAGGATGAGCCTACAAAAGCCATTCGCAAGAAGAAAAATTCCAGCATGGTATTGGCAGCTAAGGCTGTCAAAGATGGAGAGGCAGATGCAGTTCTTTCTGCAGGAAATACAGGTGCCTTGTTGGCAGCGGGATTCTTCATCGTTGGTCGTATCAAAAATATTGATCGACCTGGATTGATGTCAACATTGCCAACTATAGATGGAAAAGGCTTTGATATGCTTGACCTTGGTGCTAATGCAGAAAATACCGCCCATCACCTTCATCAATACGCTATCTTAGGTTCCTTCTATGCTAGAAATGTTCGTGGTATTGAAAAACCTCGTGTAGGTTTGCTTAATAACGGGACAGAGAGTAGCAAGGGAGATTCACTCCGCAAGGAAGCCTATGACCTATTAGCTGCTGACGAGAGTCTGAATTTCGTCGGAAATGTGGAAGCGCGTGATTTGATGGATGGTGTTGCTGATGTAGTCGTAACAGATGGTTTCACGGGAAACGCTGTGCTCAAAGCTATTGAAGGGACTGCTATGGGTATCATGGGCTTGCTCAAAAATGCTATTGTAGGTGGCGGTCTTAGAGCCAAGCTAGGTGCTTTCCTTCTTAAGGATAACCTCAGAGGTTTGAAAAAACAGCTCAACTATTCAGATGTTGGAGGTGCGGTCTTGTTTGGTGTTAAGGCGCCAGTAGTTAAGACTCATGGTTCAAGTGATGCCAAAGCTGTCTATAGCACAATACGCCAGATTCGTACCATGCTCGAGACAGATGTAGTTGCCCAAACTGCGCGTGAATTTTCAGAGGAATAAGGAGAATAATATGACAGCTCAACAAATTTTTGACCGTATCGTAACCATCATTCAAGAGCGTCAAGGAGAAGACTTTGTCGTAACCGAAAACTTGAGTTTAAAGGATGATTTGGATGCTGATTCAGTAGATTTGATGGAATTTATCCTAACCATTGAGGATGAATTTGGAATTGAGATCAGTGATGAAGAAATTGACAACCTCCAAAGTGTCGCAGACGTATTAGCCATCATTAAAAATAGAATATAAGAAAAAGCAACATGCTGGCCATGTTGCTTTTTTGATTGTGTGGAGTTTGAATGATTATGGTCTGGTTATCTAAATAGTCTGATTTGATTTTTTTCTAAACGTTTTAGAACGAAGAATACGTTTACGTTCGTAAAACATTTGATTTCTGCTTGTTTTTGTGTTAGAATGAGGCCAAGTAATACGAAAGGCGAACAAGAAAATGTCCAGTAAACTTATTTATACGGGAAAAGCTAAAGATATCTATACTACAGAAGACGAACATGTGATTAGGTCCGTTTATAAGGACCAGGCTACCATGCTGAATGGTGCTCGTAAAGAGACCATCGAAGGCAAAGGTGTGCTCAATAATCAGATTTCGTCTCTTATTTTTGAAAAATTGAATGCTGCGGGTGTGGCTACTCACTTTATCGAACGTATCTCTGATACCGAACAATTGAACAAGAAGGTTTCAATCATTCCTTTGGAGGTTGTGCTTCGTAACGTGACTGCGGGTTCTTTCTCAAAACGTTTCGGTGTTGAAGAAGGTTTGGACTTGAAAACTCCAATCGTTGAATTTTACTACAAAAATGATGAGTTGGATGATCCATTTATCAATGATGAGCATGTCAAGTTCTTGGATATTGCCAATGATGAGCAAATTGCTTATATCAAGGAAGAAACGCGTCGTATCAATGAATTGTTGAAAGATTGGTTTGCACAAATTGGTCTTCGTTTGATTGACTTCAAATTGGAATTTGGTTTTGATAAGGATGGCAAGATTATCTTGGCAGATGAATTTTCACCAGATAACTGCCGCCTTTGGGATGCTGAAGGGCACCATATGGACAAGGATGTTTTCCGTAGGGATTTGGGCAGTCTAACGGATGTTTATAAGGTTGTGTTAGAGAAGTTGCAAGACTTGAAATAAGTTGTTTGAAACGGGAAACCTTCGTCTTTCAAGTAAAAGGACTCAGGCTGAAAAGGTCTACTAGACCTTTTCACTCCGTCGTGATCTTGGTAGCTTGACAGATGTTTATGAAGTTGTATTGGAAAAATTGCAGGGCTTGAAGTAAAGTTCTGCTTGGTCGTCACTACAATCTTTAAGTAGAAATAGATAAAGGAACTAAAATGGATAAACGTATTTTCGTTGAGAAAAAAGCTGATTTTCGTGTCAAATCTGACTCTTTGGTAAAAGAATTACAGCATAATCTTCAGTTGAAAACTTTGAATGATCTTCGGATTGTTCAGGTTTATGATGTTTTTGGTTTGGCAGAGGACTTGTTTGCGCGTGCGGAAAAACATATCTTCTCTGAGCAGGTGACCGATACTGTTTTGGATGAAGCTACGGTTAAGGCTGATCTTGAGAAGTATGCTTTCTTTGCTATCGAAAGCTTGCCGGGTCAATTTGACCAACGTGCGGCATCTTCACAGGAAGCTTTGCTGTTGTTGGGTAGTTCAAATGATGTAACAGTGAACACAGCACAATTGTACTTGGTTAACAAGGATATTGATGCGAATGAGTTGGAAGCTGTCAAAAATTATCTCTTGAACCCAGTTGATTCTCGTTTCAAAGACATCACTGTTGGTATTGCCAAACAAGAATTTTCTGAGTCTGATAAGACCATTCCAAGCTTGGATTTCTTTGAAACTTATACGGCAGAAGATTTTGCACAGTATAAGGCTGAGCAAGGATTGGCAATGGAAGTGGATGACCTTCTCTTCATCCAAGATTACTTCAAATCTATTGGCCGTGTGCCAACTGAGACTGAGTTGAAGGTGTTGGATACTTACTGGTCTGACCACTGCCGTCACACAACTTTCGAGACTGAGTTGAAAAACATCGACTTCTCAGCTTCTAAATTCAAAAAACAATTGCAAGCAACTTATGACAAGTATATTGCCATGCGTGATGAGTTGGGACGTACAGAAAAACCTCAAACCTTGATGGACATGGCGACTATTTTTGGCCGTTATGAGCGTGCTAATGGTCGTTTGGATGACATGGAAGTGTCTGATGAAATCAATGCCTGCTCTGTTGAAATTGAAGTGGATGTCAATGGTGTCAAAGAACCATGGCTTCTTATGTTCAAGAATGAAACCCACAACCACCCAACTGAGATTGAACCATTTGGTGGAGCGGCTACTTGTATCGGTGGTGCCATTCGTGACCCATTGTCAGGTCGTTCATACGTTTACCAAGCTATGCGTATCTCAGGTGCTGGTGATATTACAACACCAATTGCTGAAACTCGTGCTGGTAAATTGCCACAACAAGTGATTTCTAAAACAGCGGCTCACGGTTATTCTTCATACGGTAACCAAATTGGTCTTGCAACAACTTACGTTCGTGAATACTTCCACCCAGGTTTCGTTGCTAAGCGTATGGAGCTAGGTGCAGTTGTCGGTGCGGCTCCTAAGGAAAATGTTGTCCGTGAGAAACCTGAAGCAGGTGATGTGATTATCTTGCTCGGTGGTAAGACTGGACGTGATGGTGTCGGTGGTGCGACAGGCTCTTCTAAAGTTCAAACGGTTGAATCTGTTGAAACAGCTGGTGCTGAGGTTCAAAAAGGGAATGCCATCGAAGAACGTAAGATTCAACGTCTTTTCCGTAATGGGGAAGTGACCCGTCTGATCAAGAAATCAAATGACTTTGGTGCTGGTGGTGTCTGTGTGGCTATCGGTGAATTGGCAGATGGTCTTGAAATTGATCTAGACAAAGTGCCATTGAAATACCAAGGCTTGAACGGTACAGAAATTGCTATCTCTGAATCTCAAGAGCGTATGGCCGTAGTGGTTCGTCCAGAAGATGTAGATGCTTTCGTTGCAGCATGTAATAAAGAAAATATTGATGCTGTTGTCGTTGCGACAGTGACTGAAAAACCAAATCTTGTCATGCACTGGAATGGTGAAACCATCGTTGATTTGGAACGTCGTTTCCTTGATACAAACGGTGTACGTGTGGTTGTAGATGCTAAGGTGGTTGACAAGGATGTCAAGCTTCCAGAAGAACGTCAAACATCTGCTGAAACACTTGAAGCGGATACTCTTGAAGTCTTGGCTGACCTGAACCATGCCAGTCAAAAAGGGTTACAAACCATCTTTGATAGTTCAGTTGGTCGTTCAACAGTCAATCACCCACTCGGTGGTCGCTACCAAATCACACCAACGGAAGCTTCTGTACAGAAATTGCCAGTCCAACATGGCGTGACAACAACTGCTTCTGTTATGGCGCAAGGATTCAACCCTTATGTAGCAGAATGGTCTCCATATCATGGCGCTGCCTATGCAGTAATCGAAGCAACAGCTCGTTTGGTTGCTACTGGTGCAAATTGGTCTAAGGCTCGTTTCTCTTATCAAGAATACTTCGAGCGTATGGATAAACAAGCAGAGCGTTTTGGTCAACCAGTAGCTGCTCTCCTTGGATCCATTGAAGCCCAGATTCAACTTGGTTTACCATCTATCGGTGGTAAAGACTCTATGTCTGGTACCTTTGAAGAATTGACAGTACCACCAACCTTGGTTGCTTTTGGTGTGACAACTGCAGATAGTCGTAAGGTTCTTTCTCCAGAATTTAAAGCTGCTGGTGAAAATATTTACTACATTCCTGGTCAAGCTTTGGCACAAGAAATTGACTTTGATCTTATTAAATCCAACTTCGCTCAATTTGAAGCTATCCAAGCAGAGCGTAAAGTCACATCTGCATCAGCTGTCAAATATGGTGGTGTGGTTGAAACTCTTGCCCTTGCAACATTTGGTAACCATATTGGTGCCACTGTAAGCCTTGAAAATCTTGAGACTGCCTTGACAGGTCAATTGGGTGGATTCGTCTTCACATCTCCTGAAGAGATTGCAGGTGTTGCCAAGATTGGACAAACCGCAGCTGACTTTACACTTACTGTCAACGGTGTAACGCTTGATGGGCACAAACTTGACAGTGCCTTCCAAGGTAAATTGGAAGAGGTTTACCCAACTGAATTTGTACAAGCTACTGAAATCGAAGAAGTACCTGCTGTGGCATCTGATACTGTGATCAAAGTTAAAGAAACAGTTGAGACACCAGTGGTTTACATCCCAGTATTCCCAGGTACTAACTCTGAGTACGATTCAGCTAAAGCCTTTGAAAAAGAAGGTGCAAAAGTCAACTTGGTACCATTTGTAACACTTAATGAAGAAGCAATTGTCAAGTCTGTTGACACCATGGTTGACAATATCGAAAAAGCTAACATTATCTTCTTTGCAGGTGGTTTCTCAGCAGCGGATGAACCAGATGGATCAGCTAAATTCATCGTGAACATCTTGCTCAATGAAAAAGTACGTGCAGCCATTGATAGCTTCATCGAACGCGGTTGTTTGATCATCGGTATCTGTAACGGATTCCAAGCCCTTGTTAAATCAGGTCTTCTTCCATATGGTAACTTTGAAGATGCAAGTAGCACGAGTCCAACCCTCTTCTACAATGATGCCAACCAACACGTGGCCAAGATGGTGGAAACACGTATTGCCAACACGAACTCACCATGGCTTGCTGGAGTAAAAGTTGGTGACATCCATGCCATCCCAGTATCACACGGTGAAGGTAAGTTTGTCGTGACTGCTGAGGAATTTGCGGAACTTCGTGACAATGGTCAAATCTTTACCCAATACGTTGACTTTGATGGTAAACCAAGCATGGATTCTAAATACAATCCTAACGGATCTGTAAATGCGATCGAAGGTATCACAAGTAAGAACGGTCAAATTATTGGTAAGATGGGTCACTCAGAACGTTTCGAAGACGGTCTCTTCCAAAATATTCCAGGAAATAAAGACCAACACCTCTTTGCGTCAGCGGTTAAATACTTTACTGGAAAATAAAAGGTATACAAAATGACATACGAAGTAAAATCTCTTAATGAAGAATGTGGTGTTTTTGGTATCTGGGGCCACCCAGATGCTGCCAAATTAACCTATTTTGGCCTCCATAGTCTTCAGCACCGTGGTCAGGAGGGGGCAGGGATCCTCTCCAATGATCATGGACAATTGAAGCGTCATCGAGATATGGGGCTTTTATCAGAAGTCTTCAAAAATCCTGCTAATTTGGATAAATTGACAGGAACTGGAGCTATTGGACACGTGCGTTATGCGACTGCGGGAGAAGCTTCTGTAGACAATATCCAACCTTTCCTCTTCCGTTTTCACGATATGCAGTTTGGTTTGGCTCACAATGGGAATCTGACCAATGCAGAATCTCTCAAGCAAGAATTGGAACAAAGAGGGGCAATCTTCAGTTCAACCTCTGATTCAGAAATCTTGGCTCACTTGATTCGTCGTAGCCACAATCCAAACCTGATGGGCAAAATCAAGGAAGCACTCAGTCTTGTCAAAGGTGGTTTCGCTTATCTCTTGATGTTTGAAGATAAGTTAATTGCAGCGCTTGATCCAAATGGTTTCCGTCCTCTGTCAATCGGGAAAATGGCGAATGGAGCAGTTGTCGTTTCCTCTGAAACCTGTGCCTTTGAAGTCATTGGTGCTGAGTGGATTCGTGACGTGAAACCAGGCGAGATTGTCATTATTGATGATAATGGCATCCAGTATGACAGCTATACAAACGATACTCAGTTGGCAATCTGTTCCATGGAGTATATCTACTTTGCCCGTCCTGACTCGAATATCCATGGTGTCAATGTCCATACGGCTCGTAAGAGAATGGGAGCTCAATTGGCACGTGAGTTCAAGCATGAAGCCGATATCGTAGTTGGTGTTCCAAATTCCTCACTCAGCGCAGCGATGGGCTTTGCGGAAGAATCAGGGTTGCCAAATGAAATGGGTCTTATCAAGAACCAATATACGCAACGGACATTTATCCAACCAACTCAAGAATTGCGTGAGCAAGGGGTTCGAATGAAATTGTCTGCCGTTTCTGGTGTCGTGAAAGGCAAACGTGTGGTCATGATTGATGACTCGATTGTGCGAGGAACAACATCTCGTCGTATTGTCCAACTTTTGAAAGAAGCAGGAGCGTCAGAAGTACACGTTGCCATCGGTAGTCCTGCTCTTGCCTATCCATGTTTCTACGGGATTGATATCCAGACACGTCAGGAGTTGATTGCGGCCAATCATACCGTTGAGGAAACTTGCCAAATCATTGGTGCGGATAGCCTGACTTATCTTTCGATTGATGGCTTGATTGACTCTATTGGGATTGAAACAGATGCGCCAAATGGCGGTCTCTGTGTGGCTTACTTTGATGGGAAATATCCAACTCCTCTCTATGACTATGAAGAAGAATATCGTAGAAGTTTGGAAGAAAAAACGAGTTTTTACAAATAAAATTCCCCATTGAAGGAAAGGAAAAGGAATAAACAAATGACAAATAAAAATGCTTATGCGCAGTCTGGTGTGGACGTTGAAGCGGGTTATGAAGTTGTTGAACGTATCAAAAAACACGTGGCACGTACGGAGCGTGCAGGTGTTATGGGAGCTCTCGGTGGCTTCGGTGGTATGTTCGACCTTTCAAAAACAGGTGTCAAAGAGCCTGTTTTGATTTCAGGTACAGATGGTGTCGGTACTAAACTCATGCTTGCTATCAAGTACGACAAACACGATACCATCGGTCAAGACTGTGTGGCCATGTGTGTTAACGATATCATCGCTGCAGGTGCGGAGCCCCTTTACTTCCTTGACTATATCGCAACTGGTAAAAATGAACCAGCTAAATTAGAGCAAGTCGTTGCTGGTGTTGCAGAAGGTTGTGTGCAGGCTGGTGCAGCCCTTATCGGTGGCGAAACAGCTGAAATGCCTGGTATGTATGGTGAAGATGACTATGATTTGGCTGGGTTTGCTGTCGGTGTTGCAGAAAAATCTCAAATCATTGACGGTTCAAAAGTAGCTGAAGGGGATGTGATTCTTGGACTTGCTTCAAGCGGTATCCACTCAAATGGTTACTCACTTGTTCGTCGTGTCTTTGCAGATTACACAGGTGAGGAAGTTCTCCCAGAATTGGAAGGGAAGAAACTTAAAGACGTTCTTTTGGAACCAACTCGTATCTACGTCAAAGCAGCTTTGCCACTCATCAAAGAAGAATTGGTCAACGGAATTGCCCACATCACAGGTGGTGGTTTCATCGAAAATGTACCACGTATGTTCGCGGATGACTTGGCTGCTGAAATTGACGAAAGCAAAGTGCCAGTTCTTCCAATTTTCAAAGCTCTTGAAAAATATGGCCAAATCAAACACGAAGAAATGTTTGAAATCTTCAACATGGGAATTGGTCTCATGCTTGCGGTCAAACCAGAAAATGTGGAACGTGTCAAAGAACTTCTTGACGAACCTGTTTATGAAATTGGTCGGATTGTCAAGAAGACAGATGCAAGTGTGGTGATTAAATAATGACTAAAAGGCTTGCTGTTTTTGCCTCTGGTAACGGCTCAAACTTTCAGGTGATTGCAGAACAATTTCCAGTAGAATTTGTCTTTTCAGATCATCGGGATGCCTATGTACTTGAGCGTGCAGAGAATCTTGGGGTATTATCCTACGCTTTTGAACTCAAGGAGTTTGAAAACAAGGCAGACTATGAAGGAGCCATCGTCGAACTCTTGGATGAACACCAGATTGACCTCGTTTGTCTCGCAGGCTACATGAAAATCGTCGGGCCAGCCTTGTTAGCAGCTTATGAAGGTCGTATCATCAATATTCACCCGGCTTATCTCCCTGAATTTCCAGGTGCTCATGGCATTGAGGATGCTTGGAATGCAGGCGTTGCTGAGAGCGGTGTGACTATCCATTGGGTGGATTCTGGTGTTGATACTGGGAAGGTCATCAAACAAGTCCGAGTGCCCCGCCTTGAAGGGGATACCCTTGATACTTTCGAGACTCGCATCCATGAAGCGGAGTACAAGTTGTATCCAGAAGTGTTGGAACATTTGGGAGTGGAGAGGAAGAAATGATTATGGACCAATACTATATGGAGTTAAAGAATAAGTTATCTAACAGACCAATCCTACTGGATAATACAAATGATTTTCTTTTTGTTTTAGTAAATACAGTGAAAGCCATGATAGAAAATACTGATAAAAGTCAGCTTTCAGAGTTAGATAAAATTTTAGACGGTGTCACAAGTCAAGAATTAAAACTTGCCTATGATTTTTGTCAAGGGAAATTCGGTCAAGCAGGTTTTTCTTATCGTCGGCACCCGAATTATTTTTATTTGTCCAGTTTAATTGCGACTTTTCCAGAATTTGAGTTGTCTAAGGCAGACCGAGATTACCTCAAAGGAATCATAAATTTTGATAACTACCTTTTATATGAGTTAGATTAGTCTTTAATCACCTCAAAATCCTATTTATTCAAAAGGAGAAAAAATGACAAAACGAGCACTTATTTCAGTCTCAGACAAAGCGGGTATTGTTGAATTTGCCCAAGAACTAAAAAAACTCGGTTGGGACATCATCTCAACTGGTGGTACTAAAGTTGCCCTTGACAATGCTGGGGTGGAGACCATTGCTATCGATGATGTGACTGGTTTCCCGGAAATGATGGACGGTCGTGTGAAGACCCTCCACCCAAATATCCACGGAGGGCTTCTCGCTCGTCGTGACTTGGATAGCCACTTGGAAGCAGCTAAGGATAATAATATCGAACTTATCGACCTTGTTGTGGTAAACCTTTACCCATTCAAGGAAACGATTCTTAAACCAGACGTGACTTACGCTGATGCGGTTGAAAATATCGATATTGGTGGTCCGTCTATGCTTCGTTCAGCAGCTAAAAACCACGCTAGCGTAACAGTTGTGGTAGACCCTGCTGACTATGCTGTTGTTCTTGACGAATTATCAGCGAACGGCGAAACAAGCTACGAAACTCGCCAACGTTTGGCAGCGAAAGTATACCGTCACACAGCTTCATACGATGCCTTGATTGCAGAATACTTCACAGCTCAAGTGGGTGAAACAAAACCTGAAAAACTTACTTTGACTTACGACCTTAAGCAACCAATGCGTTACGGTGAAAACCCTCAACAAGACGCTGACTTCTACCAAAAAGCTTTACCAACGGATTATTCGATTGCATCAGCGAAACAACTTAACGGTAAAGAATTGTCCTTTAACAATATCCGTGATGCTGATGCCGCTATCCGTATCATCCGTGACTTCAAAGATCGTCCAACCGTGGTGGCTCTCAAACACATGAATCCATGTGGGATCGGTCAAGCTGATGATATCGAAACTGCTTGGGACTACGCTTATGAGTCTGATCCAGTGTCTATCTTTGGTGGTATTGTCGTTCTCAACCGTGAAGTAGATGCTGCGACAGCTAAAAAGATGCACGGCGTTTTCCTCGAAATCATCATTGCACCAAGCTACACAGACGAGGCGCTTGAAATTTTGACAACCAAGAAGAAAAACTTGCGCATCCTTGAGTTGCCGTTTGATGCTCAAGATGCTAGCGAAGTGGAAGCAGAATACACTGGTGTTGTTGGTGGTCTCCTCGTTCAAAACCAAGACGTTGTTAAAGAAAGTCCAGCTGACTGGCAAGTAGTGACCAAACGCCAACCAACTGAAACAGAAGCGACAGCTCTTGAGTTTGCTTGGAAAGCTATCAAGTACGTCAAATCAAATGGGATCATCGTGACCAACGACCACATGACACTTGGTGTTGGCCCAGGTCAAACCAATCGTGTGGCATCTGTCCGCATCGCTATTGACCAAGCTAAAGACCGTCTTGACGGTGCTGTTCTTGCTTCGGATGCCTTCTTCCCATTTGCGGATAACGTGGAAGAAATCGCCAAAGCAGGTATCAAGGCCATCATCCAGCCAGGGGGCTCTGTCCGTGACCAAGAATCCATCGAAGCGGCTGATAAATACGGCTTGACCATGGTCTTCACAGGCGTGAGACATTTTAGACATTAAGAAAATAAAAGGGAAGAAAACAGTTTCTTTCCTTTTTTTGCTTAAAAAGCGAAACGAAACAAGATTAAAACGAACGTTTATGGTATAATATTGGTAAATAATTCGCAAAAGAGGTTGTAAGATGAAGCTGTTAGTTGTCGGCTCAGGTGGTCGTGAACATGCCATTGCTAAGAAGTTGCTTGAGTCAAAAGACGTTGAAAAAGTCTTTGTAGCTCCTGGGAATGACGGGATGACTCTGGATGGTCTGGAATTGGTGGATATCTCTATTTCCGAACATTCTAAATTAATTGAGTTTGCAAAAGCCAACGATATTGCTTGGTCCTTCATTGGTCCAGATGACGCCCTTGCGGCTGGTATTGTGGATGATTTCAATGCGGAAGGTCTCAAAGCCTTTGGTCCGACAAGATTGGCAGCGGAGCTGGAATGGTCCAAGGATTTTGCTAAGGAAATCATGGTCAAATACGACGTTCCGACAGCAACCTATGGCACCTTTTCAGATTTCGAGGAAGCTAAGGCTTACATCGAAGAAAAAGGCGCTCCAATCGTCGTCAAGGCAGATGGGCTGGCTCTTGGGAAAGGTGTCGTCGTTGCGGAGACAGTCGAGCAAGCAGTTGAAGCCGCTCATGAGATGCTTTTGGACAATAAATTCGGTGATTCAGGCGCGCGCGTGGTTATTGAGGAATTCCTTGAAGGAGAAGAGTTCTCTCTCTTTGCCTTTGTCAATGGGGATAAGTTCTACATTATGCCAACGGCACAGGACCACAAACGTGCCTACGATGGCGACAAGGGCCCTAACACTGGTGGGATGGGTGCCTATGCGCCAGTTCCTCATTTGCCACAGAGCGTGGTTGACACAGCGGTTGACACCATTGTCAAGCCAGTCCTCGAAGGTATGATTAAAGAAGGTCGCCCTTATCTTGGTGTCCTTTACGCGGGGCTTATCCTGACAGCTGATGGCCCTAAAGTTATCGAGTTTAACGCTCGTTTCGGAGATCCTGAAACGCAAATCATCTTGCCTCGTTTGACATCTGATTTTGCACAAAATATTACTGATATTTTGGATGGCAAAGAGCCGACCATCACTTGGACGGACAAGGGTGTGACACTGGGTGTGGTTGTCGCATCAAACGGCTACCCACTCGCTTATGAGAAGGGTGTCAAGCTTCCAGCCAAGACAGAAGGCGACATCATCACTTACTATGCTGGTGCCAAATTCGCTGAAAATTGCCAAGACCTCCTCTCAAACGGCGGACGCGTCTACATGCTTGTCACAACAGCAGACACCGTCAAAGATGGCCAAAACATCATCTACAATGAACTCAACAAACAAAACACAGAAGGCCTCTTTTACCGAAAAGATATCGGTAGCAAGGCCATAAAAGATTAACAGATACTAACTTTGTCATGGCGAGCGAAAGCGAGCCAAACTAAGATAATGGTTGCCGTGGTGAAAAGACCAGAACAGCATCTGTTCTGGTCGGGGGAAACTTTGAGACCTTAGGCTCAAAGTTTAGGAATGAAACCGAAGGTTTGCTTCCGTCCCCACCACCTAAGACCATTATCAAAAAAGAAAAGGATATTATTAACTATGAAACCAGTAATTTCCATCATCATGGGCTCAAAGTCCGACTGGGCAACCATGCAAAAAGCCGCTGAAGTCCTCGACAACTTCGGTGTCGCTTACGAAAAGAAAGTTGTCTCTGCTCACCGGACACCAGACCTCATGTTCAAACATGCCGAAGAAGCACGCAGCCGTGGCATTAAGGTCATCATCGCAGGTGCGGGGGGCGCGGCTCACTTGCCAGGTATGGTAGCTGCTAAAACTACCCTTCCGGTCATTGGTGTGCCAGTCAAATCTCGTGCCCTTAGCGGGGTGGATTCTCTCTACTCTATCGTTCAGATGCCGGGAGGCGTACCTGTTGCGACAATGGCTATCGGTGAGGCTGGAGCGACTAACGCTGCCCTCTTTGCCCTCCGCCTCCTCTCAGTAGAAGACGAAACCATCGCGACTGCACTTGCTAATTTTGCTGAAGAACAAGGAAAAATTGCAGAGGAGTCTACAAATGAGCTCATCTAAAACAATCGGAATTATCGGTGGTGGTCAGCTGGGTCAGATGATGGCCATTTCTGCTATCTACATGGGGCACAAGGTTATCGCGCTGGATCCTGCGACGGATTGCCCGGCCTCTCGTGTGGCAGAAATCATCGTGGCCCCTTACAATGATGTAGACGCTCTTCGTCAGTTGGCGGACCGCTGTGATGTTCTCACTTATGAATTTGAAAATGTGGACGCCGATGGTCTTGATGCTGTTATCAATGATGGGCAACTCCCTCAAGGAACGGACTTGCTCCGCATTTCTCAAAATCGCATTTTTGAAAAGGACTTTCTCTCAAACAAGGCCAAAGTCACCGTTGCACCTTACAAGGTTGTGACCTCAAGTCAAGACTTGGCAGATATCGACCTATCGAAAAACTATGTCCTCAAGACGGCGACCGGTGGTTACGATGGCCATGGTCAGAAGGTCGTTCGTTCGGAAGCAGACTTGGAAGAAGCCTATGCACTAGCTGATTCAGCAGACTGTGTCTTGGAAGAATTTGTCAACTTTGACCTTGAGATTTCTGTCATCGTGTCAGGAAATGGCAAGGATGTGACGGTTTTCCCAGTTCAGGAAAATATCCACCGCAACAATATCCTGTCTAAAACCATTGTTCCAGCACGTATTTCAGCCAGTTTAGCAGAAAAAGCCAAAGCCATAGCAGTACGAATCGCTGAACAACTCAAGCTGTCTGGAACGCTTTGTGTAGAAATGTTTGCGACGGCTGATGATATCATTGTCAACGAAATTGCCCCACGTCCACATAACTCAGGACACTACTCGATTGAAGCCTGTGACTTCTCACAGTTTGATACCCATATTCTCGGTGTTCTAGGAGCACCATTGCCAGCTATCCACCTGCATGCCCCAGCAGTCATGCTCAATGTCCTCGGCCAGCACGTCGAGGCCGCTGAAAAATATGTCACAGAAAATCCAAGCGCTCACCTCCACTTATATGGTAAACTAGAAGCAAAGCACAACCGAAAAATGGGACATGTGACTTTGTTTAGTGATATGCCGGATAAGGTTGAGGAATTTGGGAAAGGGATTGATTTTTAAGTGAAAATAGCGATTCTAGGACTTGGAGTCATCGGGACCACTTATGCCTACGCCTTTCAAAAAGCAGGTCATCAAGTGGAACACGTACTGAGAGATAGTAAGAAAAACAATGCACCTAAGGAGTTGTCAGTTGATCTGCTAGATGGTCGTTATCATTCCAAAGGTGAGAACAAGCATGATACCTATGAGGTTCATGTGGCAGAAGCTGATTCGGAATATGATTTTATTTTTCTCAGTGTGCGTCATGGACTTGTCAAAGAAGCTGTGGAGACCTTGCGAAAAAACAATATCAAAGGCACCCTTGTTTTCTTCTGTAATTTCTGGGATACTCGAAAAGAGGTCCAAGAGTGGGCAGGGGATTACGACTATATTTTGGCCTTTCCGACAGCGGGTGGTCACATGCAGGAGAACCATTTGGATGGAGTCTTGTTTGATCATTTAATGCTAGAAGGTGAGCAAAAAGCACACATTTCTAACTATGCTGATCTGACGGCTTTACTAGTTTCTGCAGATTTGAAGTGGGAAGTGCCTCATGATATGGTCGAGTGGATTTGGATTCACATGGCGATTAACGCAGGTGTTACTTCGACAGCTGCGCGTTCGGGAAATCTGGAAAATCCAGAACAGCTGGCTTTGAACTTGATGAATAGTTCTTCGGAATTATCATTGGCCATCAAGGCCATTCGAGAGGCTTTGAAAGTCGTAGAAGCGCGTGGCGTGAATTTGAAGCTTTACAAAGCTGAACTCTTACCTTACAAAATTCCCGCTTGGATAGCCGGCAAAGCCATGAAAGTCATGTTTGCTAAAAATGAGCTGACCCGAAAAATCATGACCTTGCACAATGATAAACAGGACATTTTTTACTGCTGTCAAAGTGTTTATCAGACTGGTCAGGAGTTAGGTGTGAAAATGCCTATTCTGGAAGCAAATATGAAGGGAATTTCGATTTAGGAGGTCTTATGATTCAACTCATTGTCAACGCATTTGTTGAAAAAGAAAAGACGGGAGCAGTCGTCGAAGTCTTGTATGCTAGTAGCGATCACGAAAAAGTGAAAGCTAAGTATGAAGAGCTGACTGCTCAATATCCTGAAAACTATTTAGCTATCTATGATGTCCCGATGGATACGGATTTGAATACACTGGATCATTATCCGTCAGTGTGGATTGGGAAAGAAGAATTTGAATAAAGTGATTGCCAGTTGCTAACTGATGTGAAACATCAAAAGAAAGGAAAATTAAACATGATCGAACGTTACTCTCGCCCAGAAATGGCGAACATTTGGACTGAAGAAAATAAATACCGTGCTTGGCTTGAGGTGGAAATCTTGGCGGACGAAGCATGGGCTGAGTTGGGAGAAATCCCTAAGGAAGATGTGGCTTTAATTCGCGAAAAAGCGGACTTTGACATCGACCGTATTTTGGAAATTGAGCAGGAGACGCGCCACGATGTGGTTGCCTTTACACGTGCGGTTTCTGAGACGCTTGGTGAAGAGCGTAAGTGGGTTCACTATGGTTTGACTTCTACTGACGTGGTAGATACGGCCTATGGTTACCTCTACAAACAAGCCAACGACATCATCCGTCGTGACCTTGAAAATTTCACCAACATCATCGCTGACAAGGCGAAAGAACACAAGTTCACCATCATGATGGGTCGTACCCACGGTGTGCACGCTGAACCTACAACTTTTGGTCTAAAATTGGCGACTTGGTACAGCGAAATGAAAAGGAATATCGAGCGTTTCGAGCATGCGGCTGTTGGTTTGGAAGCTGGTAAGATTTCTGGTGCGGTTGGTAACTTTGCCAACATCCCACCATTCGTTGAAAAATACGTCTGCGACAAATTGGGTATCCGTGCTCAAGAAATCTCTACACAGGTCCTTCCTCGTGACCTTCACGCTGAGTACTTTGCAGTTCTTGCTAGCATCGCAACTTCCATCGAGCGTATGGCAACAGAGATTCGTGGACTTCAAAAATCTGAACAACGTGAAGTGGAAGAGTTCTTTGCGAAGGGTCAAAAAGGGTCTTCAGCAATGCCTCACAAACGTAACCCTATTGGTTCTGAAAACATGACAGGTCTTGCGCGTGTCATCCGTGGTCACATGGTGACAGCTTATGAAAACGTAGCCCTTTGGCACGAACGTGATATCTCTCACTCATCAGCTGAGCGTATTATCGCACCAGACACAACAATCTTGATTGACTACATGCTCAACCGTTTCGGAAACATCGTTAAGAACTTGACAGTCTTCCCAGAAAACATGATCCGCAACATGAACTCTACATTTGGTCTTATCTTCAGCCAACGTGCCATGCTTGCTTTGATTGAAAAAGGTATGACTCGTGAGCAAGCTTACGACCTTGTACAACCAAAGACTGCCCAATCATGGGATAACCAAGTAGACTTCAAACCACTTCTTGAAGCAGATCCAGAAGTAACTTCACGTCTCACTCAAGAAGAAATCGACGAGATCTTCAACCCAACATATTACACCAAACGGGTGGATGACATCTTCGAACGCATCGGTTTGGGTGACTAATTATAAAACAAAAAAGCGAGATTATATCTCGCTTTTTATTTGTGCTTAATCTTTTTTCTTGCTAAGTCCATATGCTGTGAGAGCAGCCATAAGACCTGTAGCAATCAACCATTCTGAACCTTGGCTTCCTGTCTCAGGAAGTTTATTTTCTTTTGCTACAGGAGCTGGTCCTTGAGGAAGTGCTTTGTTTTCCTTAGCAGGAACAGTTTCTGGAGCTGGTACATTTGGAATTTCTAATTTCGGTTTTTCTTCTGCAACAGGAGCTGGCACATTTGGAATCTCTAATTTTGGTTTTTCTTCTGCAATTGGAGCCGGTATATTTGGAATCTCTAGTGCTGGTTTTTCTTCCGCTACAGGAGCTAGTCCTTTTTCATCTCCCACATGCGTTACAGGAGTTCCGATTTCGATGATTTGAGCAACTGGTTCTTGAGCGACAACACTTGTAACCAATGTTTTAACTTCGCTTCCGTCAGCAGCAGTAGATACAGAATAGAAATGACTACGACGTCCCTTAACGCCTTCGGTTACTACACGAGTTTCTCCCTTAGGTAAGGAATCAGTTTCACGAGTGATAGTTGTAAACGGAATTTCTTCGTCCTCGATGACAACACGTGGTTTTGCATCTGCCACAGGAGCAACTCCTTCTTCGTCTCCGACATGAGTGACAGGAGTTCCAACTTCAACAACTTGGTTGACAGCTTCTTTTGTGACTTTTTCTTCAAGAACTGTTTCGGTTTCTTTACCATTTTCAGTAGTAACTGAGACGTAGATTGTACGTTCGCCTTTGGCACCTTCAGTGACAACTTTTTCTTGTCCTGCTGGAAGGTTAGGATTTTCCTTCTTGACAGTCTCAAATGGAATTTCTTCCGTTCTTGTGATAAGCTCTGGTCGATTTTCAACGTTGGCAGCAACTTCATTTTCGTCAAGACTTCCTGAGTGAGTTGCAGCTGGTTTGAGGCCAAGTCTTGCAGCTTTAAGGTTGGCTACAAGCGTATCCAACTCAGCTTGTTTATTACGGTTGAGATTGTAGTTCAGAGCATCTTTAGCAGCCTTGAGAGCATCGAGGCTTTCTGTGCTATATCCTTCTAAGTTTTCAGGGATTTTAGCAAGTTCCTCACGTAGAGCCTTGTAGTCAGCACGGAAGTAGTCTTTGTTGTGGTCTGCAAAGGCAGTCATGAGTTCAAAGATTTCTTCTTCCTTGTACTCAGCTTGAGGTTTGTCTGCCCAGATGGCTAGCATACTACCAGTTGTTGGAAGATTGACTTCCGGATACTTGGTTGAAGCTAGTTGCTTGAATGGTACTTTTTCAGTATTTTCAATTGCTTTTGATAGAGGGTAGGCTTCGTCATTTTTATGATTGCCTAGAACATAGTACCAGTCTCCGTTAGTGTTAAGGATTTTGTAACCCTTACTTGCTAGATATTGAGGAGATGCAAGGTTGTAACCCCACCAGCCTTTAGACCAGTAAGAGATGATGACATCTTTATCAAACTCAACATCGTCATTATCATCGTAGTAGAAGCCATCGTTAAAGGCCATTGGCTGTAAGCCTTTTTCTTTAGCCATAGCAGCTAGACTATTTGAGTACTCAGCAAATTTACCATAGAGGCCATACCACTTGAGGTAGTACCAACCTTGAGCATTGGTAGCATCATTGGCATACTCATCTGTACCATAGTTAAAGATCTTAGTCTTACCTGCAAAGAAGTCCATGTACTTGCCAATAAGGGCTTTTGTAAAGTTCATTGCTTCTTCGTTTTCAAGGTCCATGGTTGTTTTTGAAACTTTATCAAAATTAGCTTGAGGGTTTGCGATGCCTAATTTTTCCATAGCGACAAGCATAGCATCCATGTGACCTGGGCTGTTGATAGCAGGGATGAGCCCGAGACCCTTATCTTTAGCATACTGGATAAGTTCAGTAATTTCAGCTTGGCTCAGAGTAGTTCCATTTGGATCATCGTAGTAAGCTTTTGTTCCTTCAATGATGGCATTTTTTACATCGTCGCTTGCATAGGTCTTGCCGTTTGCGGTGATCGTCATGTCATCCAAAAGGAAGCGAAGTCCGTCATTTCCAAGGAGGAGATGAATGTCAGAGTAACCAAGTTCGCTAGCCTTATCTACGATACGTTTGAGTTGATCTAAAGTAAAGTATTTACGGCCAGCATCGATAGAAATGACTTTATCTTTAGCAACTTTTTCAACTTCACGTTTAGCTTCTTCTTCTTTTTGAGCTTCAGGAGTGAAGGTCAAGTTGCTAACGGCTTCTTGGAGTTTTGCAATTGCTTGGTCAATGCTATCTTGTTCAGCACGGCTAAGGTTGCTATCAAGAGAACGAATGGCTTTTTCAGCTTCTTTAACAGCTGTTACGCTTTCGGCTGTATAGCGACTAAGGTCTGTTGGAACTTCTTTAAGAGCTTGTTCAGCAGACTCGTAGTCGGCAGCGAAGTACTCAGCGTTAGAGTTTGCGAATTGACGCATAAGCTTGAATAGGCGAGATGGAGAGTAGCGTGCAGATGGAGTATCGGCCCAAGCAGCTACCATACCACCGATAATAGGAATATCCGCACCTTCAGTTTTTGGAACAGAAGTAATCGGTGTGCTCTTAATACCATTCAAACCTTGGTCCAGGTTATACCAACCTTGCCCGTCAGCATTACGTCCGAGAACATAGTACCAAGCATCATTAGTATTGAGGATTTGGTGTCCTTTTTCAGATAGAAGTTTAGATGAGGCAACATTGTAACCGCCCCAACCACCAGTCCACATAGACACGATAATGTCTTTATCAAAGGTACCGAAAGTAGTATCACTATTATAGTATATACCGTCGTTAAAGGCCATTGGTTTCAGACCATGAGATTTGACGATATGAGCTAGGTCATTAGCATAGGCGATAAATTTATCATAACCCTTATCTGGGAAGCCATCTTCTGGATACCATTTATAGGCTTGAAGCACACTCCAACCTTTGGCATCAGTAGCATCGTTAGCATACTCATCCAACCCGATATTGAAGATTTCAGACTTTCCAGCAAAGTAAGCAGCGTATTTATCAATCAAAGCTTTTGTAAAGGCAACTGCTTTTTCATTATCAAGGTCAACAGTACGTGCAGATTCTTTACCAAAGTAGTTGAAGTTAGGTTTTTCAATACCAAGTTCTTTCATGGCATTAAGGATAGCATCCATGTGACCTGGGCTATTGACTGTTGGGATAAGTCCAATTCCTTTATCCTTAGCATAACTAATCAAGTTAGTCATTTCACTTTCGGTTAAATGATTACCGTTTGGATCATTGTAGTAGGCATTTGTTCCATTTTCAATAGCACGTTTAACATCGTCGCTTGCGTATGTTTTGTCCCCTACAGTTAGAGACATATCATCAAGCATGAAGCGCAAGCCATCGTTTCCTACTAGGAGATGAAGATCAGTGTAACCATAGTGTTTGGCTTTATCGACGATTTCTTTCAGTTGTTCAGGAGAGAAGTATTTACGCCCTGCATCGATTGAAACGATTTTCTTTTTAGCCAGTTTTTCATTGACTTGAGCTGCTTTCTCTGTAGCGACTGCGGGTGCTTCGACCTTAGCAACTTCTTTGTTTTCTTCTTTTTCTTTTTCAGATTCTGTCTTTTTAGCTTCTTCAGTGATTTCTGCCTTAGCTGGAGCTACTTCTGTTGCAAGAGGCTCTTCGACGGCAGGTGCAGAAGCAACTTCAGCTTTTGGAGCTTCAGTAGTTGTTACTGGAGCGGCTGGAGACGCTTGAGCTACGTTTTCTGTTGTTGGAGTAGTCTCGAGCTTTTCTTCACTCGTTGGTGGAGTGACTTCTCCAGTAGTTTGGACAGCAGACTGATTCTCTGTTGTAGCAGGCACAACTCCGTCAGCAGCAACAGCTTGAGCCTGAAAGGCAAAGCCAATCAATACAGAAGCTGCCCCGATTGCATATTTACGAATAGAGAAGCGCTGTTTATTTTCTGGTTTCATTAAAAAACCTCCCTTTTGAATTTTTGATAGCGTTTTCACATACTAATCCTATTGTATGTTCTAACTAAAATAAAGTCAAGTTTTTGAGGAAATTACTATAAAAAATAGAATAATTTATAAATTAAGATATATTTTTCTAGTTTTGACTATTTTTTAGTAAAAAGGTTACTAATTATAGAATTACCTGAAATACTGTTCTCAAGAAAGGGAGCTAATGCTATAATGGGTATATAAAAAACCTGAGGCAACAGCCTCAGGTTTTTTAAAAATTAGTGATCACGGTCACAAGAGATGAATTTAATTTTGTAGAAATCAGAACGTTTATAAGTTTCGATGTATTCCAAAACTTGACCGGTTGCTTCAAGCTTAGTTGTCTTAGTTTGGAAGACAGTTGGAAATTTAGTGTCGATTCCTAAAATAGAAGCGGCATGTTCTGGAGTCGGAAATACAATTTCGTTAATTTCTTCAAAATGCTCGTCATTCATGTGAATGTGGTAGTCCAATTTGAAACGAGTATAGATAGAACTATAGTATTCAAGATTTGGATAGTTGGCATTGATGTATTGTTCAGGAATGTATGAACTATGATAGATATAAGTGATACCGTTTGTTTCACGAACACGTTCAATCTTGTAATAGAATTGATCGCCACGTAGGCCAAGTTTTTCTAAATATTTAAGATCGTTTCCGCGTTCGATAGAAAGAACAGTTACTTTATCATCTTTGGTTTCGAAGATTTCTACATCAGAAAATTCAACGAGTTTATGCTTGCGGGCACGAGCTACGAAAGTTCCTTTACCTTGTTGACGAACAATGTATCCGTCTTTAGCAAGGTCATTCAAGGCACGAACTACTGTGATTGAACTAACATCATACATGGAAATCAATTCTGCTTCAGTGTAGAACTTATCTCCACTAGCAAATTGACCAGAAATAATCTTATTTTTTAATTCATCTTTAATGTATTGATACTTTGGAATTGCCATAATTTCACCTCATTTTTTCCTTCTCCACATATGATTTTAACATAAAATCGGGGAAAATAGTAGAAAAGCACTTAAAAAAATTAAACTATCAGAATAAGAAATTAGAATACAAATAAATAATTCGTGTTTTGCTCCTTGTTTTAGTTAGTTATTCAGAATGCTGATTTTATGGGATTTGTGGAGATTTTTAGAAAAGATTCAGTAAAAAAATAGAAAAATTTTAAAGAAAATTTCAAAAACTATTGACATTATTCCCCGATTGGTTTATAGTTGATATAACAATAAATGAAAGCGCAAACTTTTCGCTTTTAGGGGAGGAAGAATGGCAAGATTTGAAATTAAAGATGATTTCTATCTGGATGGGAAACCATTCAAGATTTTGTCTGGGGCCATTCACTATTTTAGAGTTCCTGCGGAAGATTGGCATCATTCATTGTACAACCTCAAAGCATTAGGCTTCAATACAGTTGAGACTTACGTCGCTTGGAACATGCATGAACCTGTTGAAGGACACTTTAATTTTGAAGCTAATCTTGATTTAGAGAGATTTCTTCAAACTGCACAAGATTTGGGCTTATATGCAATTGTACGTCCTTCTCCATTTATCTGTGCAGAGTGGGAATTCGGTGGTTTACCCGCATGGCTCTTGACCAAGGAGATGAGAATTCGGTCATCTGACCCGGCTTTCATTGACATGGTTGGTCGCTACTATAATCAGTTGCTTCCGCGTCTAGTTCCGAGATTATTGGAAAACGGTGGGAACATTCTCATGATGCAAGTAGAAAATGAGTATGGTTCCTATGGCGAGGACAAGACCTACTTGAGGGGAATTCGACGTTTGATGGAAGAACGAGCAGTTACTTGTCCGCTTTTCACATCAGATGGACCATGGCGAGCAACTCTTAAGGCTGGAACCTTAATTGAGGATGATCTCTTTGTGACAGGGAACTTTGGTTCCAAGGCTACTTATAATTTCTCGCAGATGCAAGAATTCTTTGATGAGCACGGCAAGAAATGGCCACTCATGTGTATGGAATTCTGGGATGGCTGGTTCAATCGATGGAAAGAACCAATCATCAAGCGTGAACCTGAGGAATTAGCAGAAGCTGTCCACGAGGTTTTAGAGCAAGGCTCTATTAACCTTTACATGTTCCACGGTGGAACGAACTTTGGTTTTATGAATGGTTGTTCAGCTCGAGGAACCATTGATCTACCACAAGTAACATCTTATGATTATGACGCTCTTCTTGATGAATCTGGAAACCCAACTGCTAAATATTTTGCAGTGAAAGAAATGATGGCGACTTACTATCCTGAGTATCCGCAATCTGACCCGCTTTACAAAGAGAGTATGGAAGTTGAAAACATTCCACTGGTCGAGAAAGTTTCTCTTTTCGAAACCTTGGATAGCCTGACAAGTCCGATTGAAAGTCTCTACCCTAAGAAAATGGAAGAGCTGGGACAAGGTTACGGATATCTACTCTATCGTACGGAAGCAAGTTGGGATGCGGATGAAGAACGCATTCGAATCATTGACGGACGCGATAGAGCTCAACTCTTTATCGATGGTAAATGGGTGGCAACACAGTACCAAACAGAAATCGGTGAAGATATCTTTTATCAAGGTAAAAAGAAAACGCTCTCTAGATTTGACATCCTTATTGAAAATATGGGGCGTGTCAACTATGGACACAAATTCTTAGCAGATACACAGCGAAAAGGGATTCGCACAGGTGTTTGTAAAGATTTGCATTTCTTGCTCAACTGGGAACACTATCCACTTCCATTAGATAATCCTGAGAAGATTGATTTTTCTAAAGGATGGACAGAAGGGCAACCAGCCTTTTACGCCTTTGACTTTGAAGTTGAGACTCCAAAGGACACCTATTTAGATTGTTCTGAGTTTGGTAAAGGGATTGCCTTTGTCAATGGTCATCATCTAGGACGCTTCTGGAACGTTGGTCCGACCCTATCTCTTTATATTCCACATAGTTACCTCAAAGAGGGTGCCAACCGCATCATTATCTTTGAAACTGAAGGGGAGTACAAAGAGCACATACATTTAACTAGTAAACCTACATTTAAACACATAAAGGGGGAAAACTTATGACAATAGTAGGATGCCGTATCGATGGACGTTTAATCCACGGTCAAGTAGCCAATCTTTGGGCTGGGAAGCTAAATGTTTCTCGCATTATGGTTGTAGACGACGAAGTTGTTAACAACGATATTGAAAAGAGTGGTTTGAAACTTGCTACACCACCAGGTGTAAAACTTAGTATCTTGTCGGTTGAAAAAGCGGCAGCGAATCTTCTTGCTGGTAAATATGATAGCCAACGTCTCTTTATCGTGGCTCGTAAACCAGACCGTTTTCTTGGTTTGGTAGAAGCAGGTGTTCCGCTTGAAACTCTCAATGTCGGCAATATGTCGCAAACACCAGAAACACGTGCTATCACTCGTTCTATCAACGTAGTTGATAAAGACGTGGAAGATTTCCGCAAATTGGCGGAAAAAGGTGTTAAACTTACTGCTCAAATGGTTCCAAATGATCCAGTTTCAGACTTTTTGAGCTTATTAAAATAGGAAAAAATTTTTAGGAGGTCATTGTTATGATACAATGGTGGCAAATTTTACTTCTCACTTTGTACTCAGCTTATCAAATCTGTGATGAGTTGACGATCGTTTCTTCTGCAGGTTCGCCTGTATTCGCTGGTTTCATTACTGGTTTAGTCATGGGAGATTTGACAACTGGTTTGTTTATCGGTGGTAGCTTGCAGTTGTTCGTACTTGGGGTAGGTACCTTCGGTGGTGCTTCTCGTATCGACGCAACTTCTGGTGCGGTTCTTGCGACTGCTTTCTCAGTTTCACAAGGAATCGAAACAGACCTTGCGATCACTACAATCGCTGTACCAGTAGCAGCACTTTTGACTTACTTCGACGTACTTGGTCGTATGACTACAACATTCTTCGCTCACCGTATTGATGCTGCGATCGAACGCTTTGACTACAAAGGAATCGAACGTAACTATCTTCTTGGTGCAGTTCCTTGGGCTCTATCTCGTGCCCTTCCAGTATTCTTCGCCCTTGCTTTCGGTGGAGAATTCGTACAAGGTGTTGTAAACCTTGTTAAAGAATACCAATGGGTTGCAGACGGTTTGACTCTTGCAGGTCGTATGCTTCCAGGTCTTGGATTCGCTATCTTGCTTCGTTACCTTCCAGTTAAACGTAACCTTCACTACCTTGCTATGGGATTCGGTTTGACAGCTATGTTGACTGTACTTTACTCATACGTAACAGGTCTTGGTGGAGCAGTTGCTGGTATCATTGGCACTCTTCCTGCTGACGTTGCTGAAAAAATTGGCTTTGCTAACAACTTCAAAGGATTGTCTATGATCGGTATCTCTATCGTAGGTATCTTCCTTGCGGTTGTTCACTTCAAGAACAGCCAAAAAGTTGCTGTAGCAGCACCTTCTACACCATCAGAAAGTGGGGAAATTGAAGATGACGAATTCTAATTACAAATTAACAAAAGAAGATTTTAATCAAATTAACAAACGTAGCTTGTTCACTTTCCAATTGGGATGGAACTACGAACGTATGCAAGCATCAGGTTACCTTTACATGATCTTGCCACAATTGCGTAAAATGTATGGAGATGGAACTCCTGAGTTGAAAGAAATGATGAAAGTTCATACTCAATTCTTCAACACTTCACCATTCTTCCACACAATCATCGCTGGTTTTGACCTTGCCATGGAAGAAAAAGATGGCGTTGTCTCAAAAGACGCGGTTAACGGTATCAAGACAGGTTTGATGGGACCATTCGCTCCTCTTGGAGATACAATCTTTGGTTCACTTGTACCTGCTATCATGGGATCTATCGCTGCAACAATGGCTATCGCTGGTCAACCTTGGGGTATCTTCCTTTGGATCGCAGTTGCAGTAGCGTATGACATCTTCCGTTGGAAACAGTTGGAATTTGCATACAAAGAAGGGGTTAACCTTATCAACAACATGCAAAGTACTTTGACAGCTTTGATTGAAGCTGCATCTGTACTTGGTGTATTCATGATGGGTGCTCTTGTAGCAACAATGATCAACTTTGAAATTTCATACAAATTGCCAATCGGTGAAAAGATGATTGACTTCCAAGACATCTTGAACTCAATCTTCCCACGTTTGCTTCCAGCAATCTTCACTGCATTCATCTTCTGGTTGCTTGGTAAGAAAGGCATGAACTCTACAAAAGCTATCGGTATCATTATCGTGCTTGCCTTGGCTCTTTCTGCTCTTGGTAAATTTGCACTTGGAATGGGCGCATAATTTATGACTAAATCATTGATTTTAGTGAGCCACGGTCGTTTCTGTGAAGAACTTAAAGGTAGCACAGAAATGATTATGGGACCACAAGACAACATTCATGCGGTGGCTCTTCTTCCAGAAGATGGACCAGAAGAATTTACTGCTAAATTTGAAGCTGCTATTGAAGGATTGGATGATTTCCTAGTCTTTGCAGATCTTCTTGGTGGAACACCATGTAACGTGGTGAGCCGTCTGATTATGGAAGGTCGTGACATTGAACTTTATGCAGGAATGAACCTTCCAATGGTTATTGAATTTATCAATGCAAGCCTAACAGGCATTGATGCGGACTATAAGAGTCGTGCTTCAGAAAGCATTGTGAAAGTTAATGATTTATTGGCTAGCTTCGATGACGATGAAGATGAATAAGATGTCACAAACCATCTTATAAAAAATATACATGGGAATGGGAGCGACTCCCATTCCCATGTTTTCAATCATGAAACAATATTAGATTAGAGGTTTTCAATGCTAGATTATACAAAAGAAGATTTGCTTGAGTTGGGAGCAGAGATCACCACACGCGAAATTTACCAACAACCAGATGTTTGGAAGGAAGCTTTTGAATCCTATCAAGCCCGCCGTGATGAAATTGCCGCATTCTTGCAAGGGATTGCAGCTAAACATGACTACATCAAGGTTATCCTGACTGGTGCTGGAACTTCAGCTTATGTAGGCGACACCTTAGTTCCATACTTCAAGGAAGTCTATGACGAACGTAAATGGAATTTCAATGCTATTGCGACAACAGATATCGTTGCAAACCCACAAACTTATTTGAAAAAAGACGTGGCGACTGTTTTGGTATCATTTGCACGTAGTGGAAACTCACCTGAGAGTGTAGCAACAGTTGACTTGGCAAAAGCTTTAGTTGATGAGCTTTATCAAGTAACAATCACATGTGCGGCTGAAGGGGAATTGGCTCTTCAAGCACATGGAGATGATCGTAATCTATTGCTCTTGCAACCTGCAGCTTCAAATGACGCTGGATTTGCAATGACATCAAGCTTTACTTCTATGATGTTGACAGCACTTTTGGTCTTCGATCCAACTGAATTTGCTGTTAAAGCTGAACGTTTTGAAGTGCTTTCTAGTCTTGCTTGTAAAGTTCTTGACAATGTGGCAGATGTGAAAGAATTGGTTGACCTAGACTTTAATCGAGTAATTTACTTAGGTGCAGGTCCATTCTTCGGGCTTGCTCATGAGGCACAACTGAAAATTTTGGAATTGACTGCTGGTCAGGTTGCGACAATGTATGAAAGCCCAGTTGGCTTCCGTCATGGTCCAAAATCTCTTATCAATGAAGATACTGTAGTTTTAGTTTTTGGTACTACGACAGACTATACTCGTAAGTATGACTTAGACTTGGTTCGTGAAGTTGCAGGGGACCAAATCGCTCGTCGCGTTGTTCTCTTGAGTGATCAAGCCTTTGGTCTTGAAAACGTTAAGGAAGTAGCACTTGGCTGTGGTGGAGTTTTGAATGACGTTTACCGTGTATTCCCTTATATTGTTTATGGTCAATTATTTGCTCTCTTGACTTCACTTAAAGTTGGCAACAGACCTGATACACCATCACCTACAGGTACAGTAAACCGCGTCGTTCAAGGTGTCATTATTCACGAATTTAAATAATAAGGAGAGAAGGATGAAAGCATACACAGAACGTGTATTTGGGAAAGTGGATGACAAGGATGTTGTCGCTTATCGCTTTGAAACAGAAGCAGGCTACCAACTAGAAGTCATGACCTATGGTGCAACGATTCTACGCTATGTAACTCCTGATAAGGCTGGTAATTTTGCCAATGTTATCCTAGGCTTTGATGATTTTGACAGCTATGTAGGTAACAGTCCTAAACATGGAGCGAGTGTAGGACCAGTTGCAGGTCGTATCGCAGGTGCGACATTCGAATTGAATGGGAAAACCTATGAACTCGAAGTCAACAACGCTAGCAACTGTAACCACAGCGGTTCGACAGGTTGGGATTCTAGCTTGTTTGAATTGGTTGAAGTCAGCGACCATGGTTTGACTCTTTACACAGAAAGAACAGACGGTACAGGAGGTTTCCCTGGAAATCTTAATATCTGGATCAGCTACCACTTGGAAGAAAATGGTGCTTACGAAGTTAGCTATAAGGTGACGACGGACCAGGATACCTTGGTCAATCCGACCAACCATAGTTACTTTAACTTGTCTGGGGATTTCACTCAGACGGTTGATCGCCATGTTTTCCAACTGAATACAGAAGGTATTTACCCAATCGCTCCTGACGGTGTACCTGCAAAAACTCCAGATGCTAACCGAGATGTAGTCAAACATATCTACAATGGTGCCTTGTTGAAAGATATCTTTGCAGACGAAGATGAACAGATTCAACTCGTATCTGGATTGGACCATCCATTTGCTCTTCCTGCAGGACATGATAATGCTGGTTTCCTCTATGACCAAGCTTCAGGTCGCTTCCTGCTCTTCAAGACAGAAGCATCTTGCTTTGTAGTCTACACAGCTAACTTTGTGGATGAGAGTGTCATGATAGCTGGTCAACCAATGATTCAACATAATGGGATTGCTCTTGAGGCGCAAGCCTTACCAGATGCTATTCATAGTGATCTTAAAAATCAAGTTATCCTCAAAGCAGGTGAAACTTTTACCAGCAAAACTCGTTACGAAATCGTTGTTAAATAATAAAAATTCTCTGAAGTCATAGGATTTCAGAGAATTTTTTCTTATTCTTCATCTGGCGTGAGAATCATCGGAATGATGATTGGTTCACGTTCAGTGTTTTCGTAAAGGAATGGTCGAATGGCGTTTACGATAGCACCGTTGACTGATTGGACGCTAGCGTCCTTGTTTTTCAAAGCGATACGAATAGCATTGAAAAGGATGCGTTGGCTTTGACGGATCAAGTCGCCAGATTCGCGCATGTAGACGAAACCACGACTAAGGATATCTGGTCCAGAAATAATCATCTGAGACTCAAAGTCTACCGTTGCGACAGCAAGTACAACACCATCTTCGGATAGGTCTCGGCGGTCTTTTAGGACTGCAGCACCGATTTCACCAATCCGATTTCCATCGACGTAGATATCTTGAGCATTGAAATGACCAGCGATACGAGCAGAGTTTGCAGTAAGGGCAAGGACATCACCATTGCTCATGATAAAGATATTGTCCTTCTCAACTCCAGTATCTACGGCAAGTCCAGCGTGGACTTTTTGCATGCGATATTCACCGTGGACAGGCATGAAGTATTTTGGTTTGATGAGGCGGAGCATAAGTTTTTGTTCTTGCTGACCACCGTGTCCAGATGTATGGATGTTGTTAATCTTACCATGGATAACTTCAACACCAGCTTCAGAAATGATGTTAATCAGCTTGTTGACGCTAGTGGTGTTTCCTGGAATTGGGCTAGATGAGAAGATAACCGTGTCACCAGGCTGGAGTTGCACCTGACGGTGAGTTCCGTTAGCGATACGAGAGAGAGCAGCCATAGGTTCACCCTGGCTACCCGTACAGAGGATAAGAATCTCACCCGCAGGGTAATCTTTGATTTCATTTGGCTCGATGAAGGTTCCCTTAGGAGCTTTGATGTAGCCAAGCTCGATTCCGTTAACAATGGCTTTCTCCATAGAGCGTCCAAAGACAGCAATCTTACGCCCTGTTTTGACAGCAGCATCAGTCGCTTGTTGGAGACGGAAGATATTTGAGGCAAAGGATGCAAAGATGATACGTCCTTCGATACCTTGGATAATCTTCATGATAGACTGACCAACGACCTTTTCAGAGTTTGTAAAGGTTGGCACTTCAGCATTTGTCGAGTCTGAGAGTAAGCAAAGCACTCCGTCTTCACCTAGGGCTGCCATACGGTGCAAGTCTGCAGGTTCACCAACTGGTGTAAAGTCAAACTTGAAGTCACCCGTACAAACGATTTTCCCTTGAGGGGTGTGAATAACGATACCCAAAGGCTCTGGAATCGAGTGGGTTGTTCTAAAGAAGGTTGCCTTAAGATTTTTAAAGGTCAACTCAGTATTGTGGTTGATTTCGTGAAGTGTAGCGTTGCGCAAAAGTCCGTGCTCTTCGAGTTTTCCACGGATCAAAGCGAGAGCTAGTGGACCTGCATAGATAGGGATATTTGCTTGCTTGAGCAAGAACGGAATCCCACCAATATGGTCCTCGTGTCCGTGGGTAATCAAGAGAGCCTTGACGCGGTCGATATTTTCGACAATGTAAGAGTAATCAGGGATAACGTAGTCGATACCAAGAAGATCATCCTCGGGGAATTTAATCCCTGCATCAACGATGATGATTTCGTCTTGGTATTCGATTCCGTATGTATTTTTACCGATTTCTCCTAGACCACCAATGGCAAAAACGCCCACTTCTTCTGGTTTAAGAGTATAGGCCATATTAGAACTCCGTAATTTCGAATGCGCCAGTTTCTTTTTCGTAGTCTAGCAATTTGTCTGACAAGAGCTCGATATATTCAACGTTGAATTCTGGACGGTTTTTTTCAACAAGTTCACGGGCAATGATACGTCCCTCAAGTTCTGAGTTAGCATCAATGTCTAAGTAAAGTGAGCGTGTTGTTTCACGACGTGGGCTACGGTCTTTAGTTTCTTGATAAAAAACTTTGTAAATCATGTGTTTCCTTTCTGTTTTCAGGTCAGCTGTATTCAAAAAATTACCAGCTTGAAGCTGTTTGTTTCTATTTCATTTTCTGCCTGTATTGACCTTGATTCGTTACAATTATCTCAATTATAACATAAAAAGGGGAATTAGTAAAAGCAGGAAACATGAAAGTAAGGAGCTTGAAATGTGTTTCATTGTGCCCGATACAAGTATTTGAAGACTTTGGAATCAAGTGCTATAATAAAGTTAGAAAAGAGGTTTTTCCTTATGAAGGAGGGCAGGATATGTTTCAACTAGCTATTATCATTCGTCTTCTGGCCTTTGCGGTATTCGTTGCCTGTGTTTACGGAGGAAATGTTTTGTATACTCGGCTAGAGTATCGGAAAGCCAAACTCATTTGGAAGATTGGTTTCGTGACTCTGTATTCGTTTTTCCTTCTCCTGGTGACCTATGTGGTCTGGTTTGTGTTTTACTTTGGTTTGAATTCTTGAGTGCTTGTCCTGTCTATTTGGCAGGACAATTTTGTTTCAAAACAAAGAAAATTCCCATGTGTCAGCTTTTGTAGTATAATAGTAAGCAGACAAAAAGATAGGAATGTGTTATGAAAGTATTAGCTTTTGATACGTCCAGCAAGGCTCTTTCTCTAGCCATTTTAGAGGACAAGCAGCTTCTGGCCGAGACTATGATCAATATTAAGAAAAATCACAGCATTACCCTCATGCCTGTCATCGATTTTTTGATGGCCAGTCTAGATTTGACACCTAGAGATTTGGATCGAATCGTAGTAGCAGAGGGACCGGGTAGCTATACAGGTTTGCGAATTGCAGTAGCAACTGCTAAGACTTTGGCTCATACTCTAAACATTGAGTTAGTGGGGATGTCTAGCCTTTTAGCCCTGGTACCGAGCCGGCAGCAAGGTTTGGTTGTCCCTTTGATGGATGCGCGTCGCAACAATGTTTATGCAGGATTTTATGAAAATGCCCAACCAGTCTTTCCAGAAGCGCATCTATCTTTTGAAGAGGTGTTAGAAAAAGTCAAGGATGCTGAGCAGGTAACCTTTGTTGGAGAAGTTGGAGCCTTTGTGGATCAAATCCAAGAACAATTGCCACAAGCTAACTACCAAGAAACCATACCAAACGCAGCGAATCTAGCTCTTTGGGCCTGGGACAAGGAAGCAGACTCCTTGCACGACTTTGTGCCGAATTACCTCAAGCGTGTCGAAGCTGAGGAAAACTGGCTTAAGAATCATGCCGAGTCCGGCGAGTCTTACATTAAACGCCTATGGTAGGAATCAAACGAATCCAACAGCAACCTGACTTGGCTCAAGCTATCTATGCTGTTATGGTAGATGTTTACCCAGTCAGCCCTTGGACGCTGGAACAAATCCAAGCAGACCTGTCTCAAGACCAGACTTGGTATGCTCTAGCTTATGATGGGGCAGAAGTGATAGGTTTTCTAGCAATTCAGGAGAATCTTTTTGAAGCAGAAGTCCTGCAAATCGCTGTCAAGAAAGCCTATCAAGGACAGGGGGTAGCTTTAGCCTTGTTTGCAACATTGCCGACAGACAAGGAGATTTTCCTCGAAGTTAGAAAGTCAAATCACCGAGCGCAAGCATTTTACAAGAAAGAAAAAATGGCGGTCATCGCTGAGCGAAAAGCCTACTACCATGATCCAGTTGAGGATGCCATTATCATGAAGAGAGAAATAGATGAAGGATAGATATATTTTAGCATTTGAGACATCCTGTGATGAGACCAGTGTCGCCGTCCTGAAAAACGACGATGAGCTCTTGTCCAATGTCATTGCTAGTCAAATTGAGAGTCATAAACGTTTTGGTGGCGTGGTGCCAGAAGTGGCTAGCCGCCACCATGTTGAAGTCATTACAGCCTGTATCGAGGAGGCGTTAGCAGAAGCAGGAATTACTGAAAACGATGTGACAGCTGTGGCGGTTACCTACGGACCGGGCTTGGTTGGAGCTTTGCTAGTTGGCTTGTCAGCTGCCAAGGCTTTTGCTTGGGCTCATGGTCTTCCTCTGATTCCTGTGAATCACATGGCTGGTCACCTCATGGCGGCTCAAAGTGTGGAACCCTTGGAGTTTCCTTTGCTAGCCCTTCTAGTCAGTGGTGGACACACAGAGTTGGTCTATGTTTCTGAAGCTGGTGATTATAAGATTGTTGGGGAGACCCGTGATGATGCAGTTGGTGAAGCCTATGATAAGGTTGGACGTGTCATGGGCTTGACCTATCCAGCAGGTCGTGAGATTGACGAGTTGGCTCATCAAGGTCAGGATGTGTATGACTTCCCACGTGCTATGATTAAGGAAGACAATCTGGAGTTTTCATTCTCTGGTTTGAAGTCTGCCTTTATCAATCTTCACCACAATGCCGAGCAAAAGGGAGAAAGCTTGTCCAAGGAAGACCTATCTGCTTCCTTCCAAGCAGCTGTCATGGATATTCTCATGGCAAAAACCAAGAAGGCCTTGGAGAAATATCCTGTTAAAACCCTAGTCGTGGCTGGTGGTGTAGCAGCTAACAAAGGTCTTAGAGAACGCCTAGCAGCCGAAATTACCGATGTCAAAGTTATCATTCCGCCTCTGCGCCTCTGTGGAGACAATGCAGGTATGATTGCCTATGCCAGCATCAGCGAGTGGAACAAAGAAAACTTCGCAGGCCTGGACCTCAATGCCAAACCAAGTCTCGCCTTTGATACCATGGAATAAAGAGTCAGCTTGAGGCTGACTTTTTTGCTAAAATATTTTATAATATGTTAAAAAAGGAAAAGTTTTACGAATAGAATAGTAAGGGGAGTTTGGCCATGATTGAAAAAATGGAATTGGGAGAATTTTACAAGGAATTGCGTCTGGCGAGAAAACTCAAGCAGTCAGATGTTGCTTGTGATGGACTGACAGCATCCCAGCTATCCAAGTTTGAACTAGGGCACTTTTCGTCTTATGCTGTCCTTATTTCATAATTTCATAGTATAGGAGAAAATAAAATGAAAAAGATAATCTCACGCTACTACTTGTTTATAGCTATTCTACTTGTCATTGCTGACCAGTTCTTGATTCGTCTGGTTTTACACAGCGACCTTGCTGCAGGTCTATCTGACTTTGCCTATTATTTGTCAGATATGATGTTGAATTTTCTTGTGGTTTTGCTTGCTATTATTGTTATGGTTTGGTTAGGTAAATGGCAGAAAATCAGCAGCAGAAAATTTAAGGGTTCCTATCTTTTCTATTCCTTTTTAGCTCTTCTTGCTTTTGTTATTTGGAATTTCGTCACATTTTTTATTTTCCCACCTACTAAAAATGAAATTGCTTATCAACTGGATGTTCCTACTTTTACAGGAGCTACGGCATTTTTGATGTATTTTTTCTATCCTGTAATTGCAGGTCCCATTTTTGAAGAGATGATTTATCGTGGATTGGTGATGACTGCTCTGGAGAAAGGAAAGAAATGGGGACTGGATGTGCTTGGTTCGGCTGCTTTGTTTGGGATCTTGCATATTAGTAACCACGGTTGGGTTTTAACAGACTTTTTCTTCTATATGGGTGGCGGTCTCATATTTGCAGTCTTGTTTAGAGTGACAAAGTCCATTTATTGGCCTATTGGACTGCATATAGTTTACAACGGCATTGGCCAGACTCTCCCCTTGCTGTTTTAGAGTTTCTGCCAATCATAAAAACAAAAGAACTGACTAGCTAAGTATTATAAATAAGACTGGTTTTTCAGTCTTTTTTATTTTGGCTGTCTGTTACTAATTTTTGATCAATTCTTTGTTTCCTCAAAATTCAGAGAACAAATCTCAAAATGTAATCGAAAAATCCAAAGTTTGTCAGTCTGAGACTTTTTTTGTATAGTAGATATATGAAATTTACAAAAATAATCAGTGGTTTGCTTGCTCTTGGAGCTTTATTGCTTTGTATGTCAGCTTGCCAGCATATTCCAAAGACACAATTGATTCTATTTGAGTCACTGTCATTCAATATGCCCCTCAAATCTCTTGAAAAAGTGTTTGGAGAAGCTGATGAAGTGATAGAAGAAACGGAAACCGCCTATCGGGACACTTGGCATGCAAGGGATCCTTATTTCTATAAAACAGGGCGGCTTTTCTATCATTACGAAAATATTGCATTGAATGGTTATACAGGTCGAGCAGATTTCACATTTTCAAAATCACATCGCTTGGAAGAAGCGACAGTTCATATTCCTGTAGCTTCAAAAATGGAGCAACAAGTAGCGCTCTACAATTTATCCCAGACTATAAAAAAAGAAATTGAAGCTCTTCCGACTTTCAAATCCGTAACTACCGAGACAGTAGGATTATACGATGATGGCTATCGCTATAAAGTCAAATTGCAAGGCCAAAGGAGAGAGCTCTGGGTTGATGTCTACCCGATAGAAAATGAATATACTGAAAAAAATGAAGGCTATAAGTATAGAATTCGAATTGATCAATTTCTCATGTATCCATAATGAACCATACTGTTCAGGGGCTGATACTTGCTATTAGTTTCAAATTCCAGACTGTTTTCTCCTCTTTGAATGTGTTATAATAATTTTTGCTGTGACTGTCTGGAAAGTAGTTGATAAAGTAATGAATAGTGAGGAGGTTTATGAAAGAAAAAGGATTTTGGGAGGGTGTACAAGCAGCTGTGCCGACGGCTTTAGGTTATATCAGCATCGGTCTTGCTTGTGGGATTATCGGTTCTCCCTATGTAACACCTGTGGAAATGGGCTTGATGAGCCTCTTTGTCTATGCTGGGAGCGCCCAGTTTGCCATGATAGCCTTGATAGCAGTTCAAGCACCTGTGGCAGCCATTGCTATGACGGTCTTTTTGATTAATCTACGTCTCTTTTTGTTGAGTTTGCATGCTTCGACCTATTTCCGTCATACCAGTCTCTGGCATAATATCAGCATGTCTAGCCTTTTGACCGATGAAACCTATGGGGTCTTGATGGGAGAACGGGTTCATACGGATAAGGTCAACCCTATGTGGATGCATGGAAACAATCTCAATAGCTATATTTCTTGGTTTTTGGGAACAGTTGTCGGAACCGCTCTAGGTGGCCTTTTGCCAAATCCGGAAGTTTTTGGTCTAGATTTTGCCCTAGTGGGGATGTTTATCGGGATTTTCACTTCCCAGTTTCAGATTATGCAAAAACGGATTCCCTTACGGAAACTCTTCATCATTCTGGGAGTTGTTGCTGTTTCCTTTTTTGTGCTCTTGACAGTAGTGTCTCAGTCGCTAGCTGTCCTATTTGCGACCTTGTTGGGTTGTACCATGGGGGTGATTTTGGATGGTCAGTAAGTATATTTTAATGGCAATCGTCTTTTCTGGCTTGGTGACTTGGATTCCGAGAATGATTCCTTTTATCCTTGCCAAGTACAAGGGGTTGCCACCTATCGTAGAGCGCTTTTTGAAATTTCTCCCAGTCTCTGTTATCTTTGCCTTGATTCTTTCAAGTGTGGTGACAGGAAAAGCTGGAAGCTTCCCGCAGATAAAATGGCTAGACTTTCTAGCAGTCTTCCCAACAGCCTTTGTGGCCTTTCGTTACCGTAATCTGGTGGGGACGGTTCTCTTTGGAGTAGTCTTGATAGCAGTCCTACGTTTGGTCTTTTAATCAGCCATAAAGAAAACCTATCACAAATATAGAAATCATATAATGGCGCGATCTCATTTTTTCTGTTAAGATAAGAATGTATTTTATTTTGGAGGAATTATCATGAAAAAAATCGTTAAATATTCATCACTTGCTGCTCTAGGGCTTGTTGTCGCAGGTGTATTAGCAGCTTGCTCAGGTGGTGAGAAGAAAGATGCTGCAACTAGCGAAGCAACATCTGGTAAGAAAGAAATTATCGTTGCAACCAACGCTTCACCAAAACCATTTAACTATGAAGAAAATGGTGAGTTGACTGGTTACGAAATCGAAGTTGTTCGTGCTATCTTTAAAGACTCTGACAAATATGATGTCAAGTTTGAAAAGACAGAATGGTCAGGTATCTTTGCAGGTCTTGACGCAGATCGTTACCAAATGGCAGTTAACAACATCAGCTACACTAAAGAACGTGCAGAAAAATATCTTTATGCAGCACCAACTGCCCAAAACCCTAATGTCCTTGTAGTGAAGAAAGATGACAACAGCATCAAATCACTTGATGATATCGGTGGAAAATCTACTGAAGTCGTACAAGGAACAACATCAGCTAAACAGCTGGAAGAATACAACAAACAACACGCAGATAATCCAACTGTCCTTAACTATACAAAAGCTGATTTCCAACAAATCATGTCTCGCTTGAGTGACGGTCAATTTGACTACAAGATTTTTGATAAAATCGGTGTAGAAACAGTTATCAAAAACCAAGGTTTGGATAACTTGAAAGTCATCGAACTTCCAAGCGACCAACAACCTTACGTGTACCCACTTCTTGCAAAAGATCAAGATGAATTGAAATCATTTGTTGACAAACGCATCCAAGAACTATATAAAGACGGAACTCTTGAAAAATTATCTCAACAGTTCTTCGGTGGTTCTTACCTCCCAGCAGAAGCGGACATTAAATAAGCTTTTAAATCATCCATTCTCTCGTAGGTGGATGATTTTGTAACTTTTAGACATATAGTTTCAAACTATATGTCTGCCTATCTAATAACAATTTGCTAAATCAAATAAAGTATGAGATACTATTACGGTATTATTTTTAAAGGAGAAAGAATCATGAAAATCAAAAAATGGTTAAGCGTAGCAGCGATTGCTACAGTAGCAGGCCTTACACTTGCAGCTTGCGGAAATTCAGACAAGAAAGCGGACAATACAACTACAGTTAAAATTGCAACTGTTAACCGTAGCGGTTCAGAAGAAGCGCGTTGGGATAAAGTCCAAGAATTGGTTGAAAAAGACGGAATTAAATTGGAATTCACAGAGTTTACAGACTACTCACAACCAAACAAAGCAACTGCTGATGGTGAAGTAGACTTGAACGCTTTCCAACACTACAACTTCTTGAACAACTGGAACAAAGAAAACGGTAAAGACCTTGTAGCGATTGCAGATACTTATATCTCACCAATCCGCCTTTACTCAGGTAAAAACGGTGAAGAAAACAAGTATACTAAAGTGGAAGAAATCCCAAATAACGGTGAAATTGCAATTCCAAATGATGCTACTAACGAAAGCCGTGCCCTTTACCTTCTTCAATCAGCAGGTTTGATTAAATTGGATGTTTCAGGAACTGAACTTGCTACAATCGCAAACATCAAAGAAAATCCAAAGAACTTGAAAATCACTGAGTTGGACGCTAGCCAAACAGCTCGTTCATTGACTTCAGTTGATGCAGCTGTTGTAAACAACACTTTTGTTACAGAAGCAAAATTGGACTACAAGAAAGCACTCTTTAAAGAGCAAGCTGACGAAAACTCAAAACAATGGTACAACATCATCGTTGCGAAAAAAGATTGGGAATCATCACCTAAAGCTGATGCAATCAAGAAAATTATCGCAGCTTACCACACTGACGAAGTGAAAAAAGTCATCGAAGAAACTTCAGACGGCTTGGATCAACCAGTTTGGTAATAAAAACAGGGAGGTGGGAGAGATTTTTCCACCTCTTGCTTTTATATAGAGACTAAAGAAAAGGAACATCCACTTGTATTGATTCCAAAGGTACAAGTCCTAGTAGAAAGGTAGAGAGAAAATGGTTTTCCCTAGCCAAGAAGAACAAATTGAAAAGTTTGAAAAGGATCATGTAGCGCAGCATTACTTTGAAGTTTTGCGTACCTTGATTTCTAAAAAATCAGTCTTTGCCCAACAAGTTGGTCTGAAAGAGGTGGCTCGTTATCTAGGCGAAATCTTCAAGCGCGTAGGTGCAGAGGTCGAGATTGACGAGAGCTATACAGCACCTTTTGTCATGGCGCATTTCAAAAGTTCACGTCCAGATGCCAAGACTATCATTTTCTACAACCATTATGACACAGTACCAGCAGATGGTGATCAAGTTTGGACAGAGGATCCTTTTACACTCTCTGTGCGTGATGGCATTATGTATGGACGCGGGGTTGATGATGACAAGGGGCATATCACTGCTCGACTCAGTGCGCTGAGAAAATACATGCAAGATCACGATGATCTTCCAGTCAATATCAGCTTCATCATGGAAGGGGCAGAGGAATCTGCCTCTATGGACTTGGATAAATATTTAGAAAAACATGCGGACAAACTTCGTGGTGCAGATTTATTGGTCTGGGAACAAGGAACAAAGAATGCCTTGGAACAGTTAGAAATCTCTGGTGGGAACAAGGGGATTGTAACCTTTGATGCCAAGGTCAAGAGTGCCGATGTGGATATCCACTCTAGCTATGGAGGTGTTGTGGAGTCAGCGCCTTGGTATCTCATTCAAGCCTTGACCAGTTTGAGGGCTGCGGATGGGCGCATTTTAGTTGAAGGCTTGTACGAACATGTGCAGGAGCCTAATGAACGTGAGTTAGCCTTGATTGAAACCTATGCCCAACGCAATCCAGAGGAAATTAGTCAGATTTATGGCTTGGAATTGCCACTTTTACAAGAGGAACGTACAGCCTTTCTCAAACGGTTTTTCTTTGAACCAGCATTCAATATCGAAGGAATTCAGTCAGGCTATCAAGGCCAAGGGGTTAAAACGATTTTGCCAGCAGAGGCTAGTGCCAAGCTAGAAGTCCGTTTGGTTCCTGGCTTAGAACCCCATGATGTTTTGGAGAAAATCCGAAAACAACTAGACAAAAACGGTTTTGATAATGTAGAATTGTACTATACCTTGGGTGAGATGAGCTATCGAAGCGATATGAGTGCACCATCTATTCTCAATGTTATTGAGCTGGCCAAGAAATTCTATCCACAGGGCGTATCGGTCTTGCCAACAACGGCTGGGACAGGTCCTATGCATACGGTATTCGATGCCTTAGAAGTACCCATGGTTGCCTTTGGTCTAGGAAATGCTAATAGCCGAGACCATGGTGGAGATGAAAATGTGCGAATCGCCGATTATTACACCCATATTGAATTAGTAGAGGAGCTGATTAGAAGCTATGAGTAGAGATATTATCAAATTAGATCAGATCGATGTGACTTTTCACCAAAAGAAAAGAACCATCACAGCGGTCAAGGATGTGACCATTCACATCCAAGAAGGAGATATCTACGGAATTGTAGGATATTCTGGAGCAGGGAAATCAACCCTAGTTCGTGTTATTAACCTTTTGCAAAAACCATCTGCAGGTCGAATTACCATTGATGATGATGTGATCTTTGACAACAAGGTTACCTTAACTGCGGAGCAATTACGCCATAAACGTCAAGATATTGGGATGATTTTCCAACACTTTAACCTTATGAGCCAGAAAACAGCAGAGGAAAATGTAGCCTTTGCTCTCAAACACTCTGGACTCAGCAAGGAAGAAAAGAAGGCTAAAGTAGCTAAGTTGTTGGACTTGGTGGGCTTGGCTGACCGTGCCGAAAACTATCCTTCACAACTATCTGGAGGTCAAAAGCAACGTGTGGCTATTGCGCGTGCCTTGGCCAATGATCCAAAAATCTTGATTTCGGACGAGTCAACTTCAGCTCTGGATCCAAAGACAACGAAACAGATTTTGTCACTCTTGCAAGAATTGAACCGTAAACTAGGTTTGACCATTGTCCTGATTACACACGAGATGCAGATTGTCAAAGACATTGCTAACCGTGTAGCAGTCATGCAGGATGGTCGTCTGATTGAAGAGGGTAGCGTTCTTGAAATCTTCTCAGATCCTAAGCAACCATTGACCCAGGACTTTATCTCAACGGCGACAGGTATCGATGAAGCTATGGTCAAGATTGAGAAACAAGAAATCGTAGAGCACTTATCTGAAAACAGCATTTTGGTACAACTCAAGTATGCAGGCGCTTCTACAGATGAACCACTTCTGAATGAATTGTACAAGCACTACCAAGTAACAGCCAATATTCTTTATGGAAATATTGAAATTTTGGATGGCACTCCTGTTGGTGAACTTGTGGTTGTCTTGTCAGGGGAAAAAGAAGCCTTGGCAAGCGCTCAAGATGCCATCCGTCAGGCTGGTGTGCAACTAAAAGTATTGAAGGGAGGACAGTAAGATGGCAGAATTGATTAAAGCATACTTACCAAACGTCTACAAGATGGGTTGGTCTGGTCAAGCTGGCTGGGGAACAGCAATCTACTTGACCCTTTATATGACGGTTCTTTCCTTCATCATCGGAGGTTTCCTAGGGCTGGTTGCAGGGCTTTTCCTTGTCTTGACAGCTCCAGGTGGTGTCTTGGAAAATAAAGTTGTTTTCTGGATTTTGGACAAGATTACCTCTATCTTCCGTGCGGTGCCATTCATCATTCTCTTGGCTGTCTTGTCACCCTTCTCTCATCTAATCGTAGGGACAAGTATCGGGCCAAATGCGGCTATTGTACCCCTATCTTTTGCAGTCTTTGCCTTCTTTGCTCGTCAAGTACAGGTGGTATTAGCTGAGCTAGATGGTGGTGTCATCGAGGCAGCTCAAGCTAGTGGAGCTACTTTCTGGGACATCGTAGGTGTTTACCTATCAGAAGGTCTACCAGACTTGATCCGTGTGACAACTGTGACCTTGATCTCACTAGTCGGTGAAACAGCTATGGCGGGAGCGGTCGGAGCAGGTGGTATCGGTAACGTAGCTATCGCTTATGGATTTAACCGTTTCAATCATGATGTGACAGTCCTTGCGACGCTCATCATTATCCTGATTATCTTTACAATTCAGTTTTTGGGAGACTTCTTGACCAAGAAATTAAGTCATAAATAAAAAGAGCCATTCGGCTCTTTTTATTTATCTTTTATGTGTCAACTTCTTACTAAGTGCTTGTCCAATCAGGGCGCCAAGTAAAGCACCAATGAGGACACTTGCGATAAAAAGTAGGATATTACCGAGATTCGGTGAGACCATAATGCGGTCAATATAGTCCTGAGATTTCCCACGAGCTACTAGAGTTGCTATATAAGCTTGAGGGGTTATCCACATAAGTAGAATGGGACCGGTGGTGCCAAAAGCAAATACTAGGAAGGAAAGAAGGTTCTTGACCTTATCCTTGTAATGACCAAGATGGGCGATGCCATCCGCTGCAAGTCCACAGATGATTCCTGGGAGAAAGGCTCCAGCACCATGCTTGCTCCCGAGGAAAAAGAGAGAGATAACGAGCCCAATCGTTGTAATCGCTCCAAAGCGAGGCACTTTTTCTAAAAGAATCATATAGACGCTACCACCTACAAGAGCAGAAAAGGCAGGGGCATAAAACATATTTCCAGTGTGGTCGATAAGGTTTCCTAGTAGAACCCCCACTCCGATACAGAGAAAGTAGACAAGGGCAGCCACAAGAGTTGTCAAGATATTCTTTTTCATAAGTTCTCCTTCGTATATCTGATGGTTTTCATTGTATCATGCCTGGCTTAGATTGTAAATACTGGCCGATATTTGCTATTTGTCCGGAAACTAGATGAAAGAGGAATAGACTAAAGCTATTTCTTTACTCCTCTGACTGTCCCAATCCTTTCATTTATGGTAAAATAGGACTATTAAGTTATAAAGAGGATTCCCTATGAAATTACAAAAACCAAAAGGAACGCAGGATATTTTACCTGCTGAGTCTGCCAAGTGGCAGTACGTTGAAGGCTTTGCGCGTGAAATTTTCAAACGCTACAACTATGCAGAAGTGCGTACCCCTATTTTCGAGCATTATGAAGTCATCAGTCGTTCTGTTGGAGACACAACCGATATCGTAACCAAGGAAATGTATGATTTTTATGACAAGGGTGACCGCCATATCACTCTCCGTCCAGAAGGAACAGCTCCAGTCGTTCGTTCTTATGTGGAAAACAAACTCTTCGCACCAGAAGTGCAAAAACCAAGCAAGTTCTACTACATGGGGCCAATGTTCCGCTATGAGCGTCCACAAGCAGGTCGCTTGCGTCAATTCCACCAGATTGGTGTGGAGTGCTTTGGCTCTAGTAATCCAGCTACAGATGTGGAAACAATCGCTATGGCAGCCCACTTCTTGAAAGCAATCGGTGTTCAGGGTGTCAAACTGCATCTAAATACTCTTGGAAATCCTGAGAGTCGTGCGGCCTATCGTCAAGCCTTGATTGACTACTTGACACCGCTCAAAGATAGCTTGTCTAAGGATAGTCAACGTCGTTTGGAAGAAAACCCTCTCCGTGTCTTGGACTCTAAGGAAAAAGAAGACAAGGCAGCAGTGGAGAATGCACCATCTATCTTGGATTACCTCGATGAAGAAAGCCAAGCCCACTTTGATGCTGTGCGTCAGATGCTGGAAAATCTTGGAGTAGACTATATCATCGATACCAACATGGTGCGTGGTTTGGACTACTACAACCACACGATTTTTGAGTTTATCACTGAAATCGAGGGTAATGAATTAACAGTCTGCGCAGGTGGTCGCTATGATGGCTTGGTTGCTTACTTTGGTGGTCCTGAGACTGCTGGTTTTGGGTTTGGACTTGGTGTAGAACGTCTCCTTTTAGTTCTTGAAAAGCAAGGTGTAGCACTCCCAATCGAAAACGCCCTAGACGTTTATATTGCTGTTCTTGGTGAAGGAGCAAATATCAAGGCTTTAGAGTTGGTACAAGCTCTTCGTCAACAAGGCTTCAAAGCAGAGCGTGATTACCTTAACCGCAAACTCAAAGCACAGTTTAAGTCGGCTGATGTCTTTGGAGCTAAGACACTTATCACTCTAGGAGAGAGCGAAGTTGAAAGCGGTCAAGTGCAGGTCAAGAACAACCAAACTCGAGAAGAAGTAGAAGTTTCTCTTGAAGCTATTAGTAAAAATTTCTCAGAAGTATTTGAAAAATTAGGCTCTTAATAGTAAAGTAATGAACCAGGGTTTTATTCCTGGTTTTTATTTAATAAAAAATCCGACCATTGAAGACTATTTTTATATAAAAAGTTGGGAAAACTGGAATATTATTAAAAATAGCTTGTAAACGAATTCAAAAAATGCTATGATATATTTGATTAATTAAGAGGAGTCAACCATGAATTATTTTAAAAAGAACACGATGCGCGTGTTTGCATTTTTGGGTATAATCGTGTTATCTTTGACGGTACTGACAACAGTATTTGCAGCTGATGTTACAGACTATACCAATAAAACATCAATCACTGTTGATGGTCAACCATTGACATCTGACACTCAAATCGGAACAGGTAAAGTTTTGGAAGCAACCAATACCATTTCTTTCCCTGATACTCAACAAATTAAGGAAGGCGATATACTGGTACTTGACCTTCCTAAAGAATTGGGCTTGATTACTAAGCTAGAATTTCCAATTACTCATAGTAGTGGTGAAGTGATTGGGAATGCTGTGACAGATCCAAGCACTCAAAAAGTAACGATCACATTTACAGATTATTTCTCTAAGAATTACAAAGATAAGGTAATGTCTTTGAAATATTCTGTGCGTCCAAATGTAACGAACTTACCAGAATCTGGTAAATATACTTTCCAATTCGGGACAGAAAAATATACCCTCAATTACAATAAAACAGACGGTGAAGCTGGTGACTATGAAATGAAGTATGGTTACCAAGATTCAGAAAATCCTAATCGCATCAAGTGGCGTGTTGTTTTGAATGCTGTTCAAGATAAATTGAACAACATGGTCATTAAAGATGACTTTAGCGATAGTGGACAAGTCTTGGTGGAAAGCTCTTTCCGTGCGGTTCGTTATGCAACGCAACCAGAGAAGATTCCAAATGAAGCAGCACTTCTTAAACTGGAACCAATTGATAACTTTAGCAAAAAAGCTGAATTTACTCGAAATGCGGATGGTAAAATCACAGGGTTCACCATTAACTTTGGTGACAACTGGAACTGGGCAATGTACATTGAGTACACAACAGAATTAACTTCAGAACTTCCAAAAGGTACTCAAGTTGCCAATGTTTTGGAATGGTCAGCAAGTAACTTCCAAAAATCTCGTTCAGTCAGTGCATTGACCCGTTTAGAAACAGGTTCAGGTGAGGGTAGTGGAGATAAGACTACTACGACCACAACAACCACAACGACAACTTCTACAAC
>NZ_JANCOU010000007.1:0-87178 GCF_024295665.1 Streptococcus sp. CF8_St5-17 | reverse complement strand
TGAGCTTGTCAACTCTTTCTATTATACCTACTTTTAGAATCTTGTCAAGATATTGGGTTTATTTTTTTATCTTTTTGGAGAAAAATCTCTTAGCACATGCTTTAGTTCTTTCAACATTGCTTTTCTTCCTTTGAATCGCTCATCAGCTAACAAGCGTTCAAACAACTCCAACCTTTCTTTTCCTAACCCTGCTCGATACTCTTTAAGCATTTCTTGTAATGCGTAAGACTCATCTATCAACAGCCCCCCTTCGCCTAATCGATGGCTAATTTCGCTCACTTCTTCATAAGCTTGTCGATCCAATCTTCTTTTATAACTTTCTTGTTTCCTAACTGCATCCAAAATTCGATTTCGAAACTTTGTTTTGAAGTAGGTATAAAATTCCTTATTTTTATTTCCCTTGAAATCAGGGTGATTTTCTAATAATTCATGTAGGCAAATCATTCCCTCTTGATCCCAATCTTCTTTTTCCCATAAATGAAGGTAGTATTCTTTTCTACATTTGTGTACAATAGCTTTCACTTCTTGGTAATTCATTTCTAACATAATCATTCTCCTTTTCTGCCATTAGTATAGCAGAGGTAGAGATAATTTATGACATTTCTTCTATTTTGTTACTTATCTTACCTGATTTTATTTTTTTGAATGTTTGATATTTCATTGGGAAGTGTTTTGGGGCTTTTTAGGATATAAAAAAGGCAAGAGTTTTGCTCTTGTCTTTTAAAAATTTATTGGAACAAATCTACAATTGTATCCCAGACAGTTTTTGCCTTTTCTTTAATTTTTGCATCTGAAATAGCTTTTTCTGCTTCATCAATAAGATTCTGGGCTCGATCTCGGATATCAGTTATAGAATCACTTGATTGCACACCACCATTGTCGGTTGCTTGATTTTGAGAATTTCTAGGAGCTATACCGTTTAGTTCATAAGCATTCTCAACAGTAAAGGTACTTCCTGGCGTATAAGGAAGAATTGTTTCTGCCATACTTCTAAAAATATGAGCGGCGCCATTTGATGTCGAACCTGCTAGATAATGGTTTTCATCGGTAGTTGGGAAACCAAGCCAGTGACTAATGACTACATCAGGTGTATACCCAACAACCCATTGGTCACTCGTATATTCTGGGTTAAAAGCAGTCTCTGTCGTTCCAGTTTTTCCGGCCATAACATAACCATCAGGCGAAGAACTTATTCCTGTACCATTTGTGAAGGTTCCTAACATCATGCTAGTCATTTTATCAGCTACAGACTTGTCTATCACACGTTTTTGAGAATTCTTATGTGTAGCAATGACTTGACCACTTGCATTTTCAATACGTGTAATAAAATGCGCTTCAGGCATCAAACCTTCATTTGCAAATGCTGCATAAGCTTGTGCCATTTGTAGTGGACTAGTTTCCACACCACCACCCAGGGCAACACCCAACACACGATCCACATTCGTTAAATCAAGTCCAAATCTTTCACCTGATTCAAAAGCCTTGTCGATGCCAAGTTGTTTAACTGTTGCTACGGCAGGGAGGTTTAGGGACTCAGCTAAAGCTTGGTACATTGGAACTTCAGGAGATGTTTTGATTCCTGCGTAGTTATCGACCTTGTAATCACCATACTCCATAGTATGATTATCCAACTCTTTATTTAGAGCCCAACCAGCTTCGACTGCTGGGGTATAGACAACTAAGGGCTTAATAGTTGAACCTGGACTTCTTTTTGATTGAGTTGCGTAGTTGAAATTTCGGAAGCCCGCTTTATCATCTCCTGCTACACGACCAACAACTCCTCGAACTCCTCCTGTTTTTGGTTCTAGAGCAACACTGCCAGACTCAGCATGAGTTCCATCTTCTGCGGTTGGAAAGAGAGCTGTGTTTTCATAAATGACTTGCATATTAGCCTGGTAATTCTGATCTAATTCCGTATATATACGATAGCCGTTGTTCACAATTTCTTCTTCAGTTAAATTATACTTTTCAATTGCTTCATTAACAACAGCATCAAAATAGGATGGATATCGGTAGTCTGAAACTTTACCTTTATAAGCATCCTGCAGTTGAGATGCCATATCAACACCCGAAGCTTCCGCTTCTTTGTCCTTATCAATATAGCCAGCAGCGACCATGTTTTGTAAGACGGTGTCTCTACGGTTAGTAGAATCTTCAATAGAATTCAAAGGGTTGTATAATTCCGGTCCTTTCAGCATTCCTGCTAAAGTCGCAGCTTCATCAAGCGTCAGTTGAGAAGCTGAAACCCCAAAGTATTTTTTACTTGCATCTTCAACACCCCAAACCCCATTTCCGAAATAGGCATTGTTCAAGTACATGGTTAGGATTTCCTTCTTGCTATATTTTTTGGTTAATTCTAGAGCTAAGAAGAATTCTTTGGCTTTTCTTTGAACAGTCTGATCTTGAGAAAGATAGGCATTCTTTGCCAACTGCTGAGTAATCGTAGAACCACCACCCGAGCGACCTGCTGTAAGAATGGCCAGGAAAAAGCGTCCATAGTTAATTCCACTATTTTTATAGAAACTTCTATCTTCTGTCGCAATAACAGCATTCTGCAAATCTTCACTAATATCCGAAAGTTCGACATAGGTGCCTTTTTGACCTGACAGGGCGCCTGCTTCTTTTTCTTCTCTGTCAAAAATCAGAGTACGTGTTTTTAAAGCATTTTGTAAGTCTGTAACATTCGTCGATTTTGCTAGCGCAAATAGATAGACCCCAACAAAAAGGCTGGCACTTAGTCCTATAATCAGAAAGATTTTTGTCAAATGATAACGGCGCCAGAATTTTCGAATAGGACCAACTGCCCCAGATTTCTTTCGCCCTGCTCTTGAACGTCGTAAGTTGCTCGACACATTTTCTTCTTGTTCGACTTCATTCATTTCTGTTTCTTCAATTTCGGATTCTTCCTTTTTAAATAAAGAAAGAAATTTTTCAAATAAGGTATCTAATTTCATGCGTATATTTTATCATCTTCCCCATAGGAAGACAAGAATTTTGCTAGTTCCCCTGTCCAAATAAACTGATTTTTGTTACAATATCAGTATGAAATTTACCTTTACTATCCCTGAGTCTCTACCTGAAATGACAGTTAAACTTTTTCTGGAGGAACAGCTGTTAATCCCTCGAAAAATAAGGCACTTTTTGAGAACCAAGAAACACATCCTCATTAATCAAGAAGAGGTGCATTGGCATCAAACGATCAAGTCTGGGGATGAATGTCAATTGATTTTCGATGAGGAAGATTATCCTACAAAAGAAATTGCTTTGGGCAACCCCAAACTTGTAAATGAAATCTATCAAGACCAACATTTAATTATCGTAAATAAACCCGAGGGCATGAAAACACATGGGAATCAGCCCGATGAGATTGCTCTTCTTAATCATGTCAGCGCCTATGTTGGTCAAACTTGCTATGTTGTCCATAGACTAGATATGGAAACAAGTGGTCTCGTATTGTTTGCTAAGAATCCATTCATTCTTCCTATCCTTAATCGCTTATTAGAAAAGAAAGAGATTTCCCGAGAATACTGGGCTCTAGTTGACGGAAAAATAGAGGCTAAAGAGCTTGTCTTCCGAGATAAAATTGGTCGCAATCGTCACGACCGTAGGAAACGGGTAGTGGATCAAAAAAATGGCCAATACGCTGAAACCCAAGTAACTCGTTTGAAACAATTTGCAACGAACAAAACTAGTCTTATTCGTTGCAAATTAAAAACGGGACGAACCCATCAGATCCGAGTTCACCTATCTCACCACGGACATCCAATTCTTGGAGACCCTCTCTACAACTCACATTCAAAAGTTAGCAGACTGATGCTGCACGCATTTAAACTATCCTTTATCCACCCTCTAACTTTAAACAAATTAAGCTTTACTGCACTTTCAGATACATTTGAAAGAGAATTAAAACAAAATGGATGATAAAATCATCCATTTTTCTTCACTAATACTAAAAAAGCAAGACCAATAGGTCTTGCTTTTTCGACTCAGAAATTATTTAGCAATTTTTGCGAAGTATTCAAGAGTACGAACAAGTTGTGCAGTATAAGACATTTCGTTGTCATACCATGAAACAACTTTAACCAATTGTTTACCGTCAACGTCAAGAACTTTAGTTTGAGTTGCGTCAAACAATGATCCGTAAGACATACCTACAACGTCTGAAGAAACGATTGGATCTTCAGTGTAACCGTATGATTCGTTAGCTACTGCTTTCATAGCTGCATTTACTTCATCAACAGTAACGTTCTTTTCGAGAACAACTACCAATTCAGTAACTGATCCAGTTGGAGTAGGAACGCGTTGTGCAGCTCCGTCCAATTTACCGTTCAATTCAGGAATAACCAAACCGATTGCTTTAGCAGCACCAGTTGAGTTAGGAACGATGTTTGCAGCACCAGCACGAGCACGACGAAGGTCACCTTTACGGTGTGGACCGTCAAGGATCATTTGGTCACCAGTGTAAGCGTGGATAGTAGTCATCAATCCTTCAACAACACCGAAGTTATCTTGAAGAGCTTTAGCCATTGGAGCCAAGCAGTTTGTAGTACATGAAGCACCTGAGATAACTGTTTCAGTACCATCAAGAATATCGTGGTTAGTGTTAAATACGACTGTTTTAACATCTGATCCACCAGGAGCAGTGATAACAACTTTCTTAGCACCACCAGCATGCAAGTGTTTTTCAGCAGCTGCTTTAGTAGCAAAGAAACCAGTTGCTTCAAGAACGATTTCTACACCGTCGTTAGCCCAGTCGATTTGTTCTGGATCGCGTTCAGCAGAAACTTTAACGAATTTACCGTTAACTTCGAATCCACCTTCTTTAACTTCCACAGTACCGTCGAAACGACCTTGAGTTGTGTCATATTTCAACAAGTGTGCAAGCATAACTGGATCTGTAAGGTCGTTGATGCGAGTAACTTCAACACCTTCTACGTTTTGGATACGACGGAAAGCAAGACGACCGATACGACCGAAACCGTTAATACCAACTTTAACTACCATTAGTGATTTCCTCCTTATGAAAATCATGAAAATTTTATTGTGAAAAGAGTAACTTGAATCACTACAAATCACCTTTCAACAAACCTATTATATAACTATTTTAGTTTTATTGCAAGTGCGGGCGTTGATTTTCACTTTAGTTTTATACTTTTCAATTCCTCTTATTTTACTAAGACACCTTAGTAAAAGCCTTCACTCTATCCACATCATGATTCCTTATAAAATTTTGGTTCCATGAAAAATCAAAAAAGAGACAGGATAACTCCTGCCTCTAGGCTGATAATCTATTATTTTCGACGTCCTGGACGTTCTGCATAACCATAGTAAGCATCTGCCATGATTTCTTCCATGTCAGCTACCATTGGCAAGCGTGGGTTCGCAGGTGAACATTGGTCTTCATATGCGAGCAAGGCAATTTCATGCAAGCTGTCTTTCCAAGCTTTTTCATCAATTCCTTGATCCTTGAAGTTCATCTTGATACCTACTGCAACACCAAGGTCGTAAACAGCTTTAGCGTATGCTTCAACTGCTTCTTCTGGAGTTGAGTGAGGCAAGCCAAGCATTTTCGCGATATCTTGGAATTTCTCATCAGCTTTCCAGTAGTTGTATTTAGGCCATGTAGTAGTCTTAGATGGACGAGTTCCATTGTAACGGATTACGTATGGAAGCAAGATTGCATTTGTACGTCCGTGAACAGTGTGGTGAACCGCGCCAATCTTATGGGCCATTGAGTGACTCATCCCAAGGAAGGCATTGGCGAAGGCCATACCAGCCATTGTAGAAGCATTATGCATTTTTTCGCGAGCTTCTGGATCAGCTGTCTTAACTGATTTTTCTAACCATTCGAAGACAAGCTTGATTGTTTGAAGAGCGATACCATCTGTATAATCATTAGCAAAGTTTGAAGTGTAAGCTTCGGTAGCGTGAGTCAACACGTCCATACCTGTATCGGCAGCGATGAAGTCAGGAACTGACTCAACCAAAGCAGGGTCAACAATCGCAATAGTTGGTGTCAATGAGTAGTCAGCCAATGGATATTTACGGTTGTTTTTCTTATCAGAGATAACGGCAAATGGTGTTACTTCTGAACCTGTACCTGAAGTTGTTGGAATACCGATGTATTTCGCTTTCTTGCCAAGCGATGGGAAGCGGAAGGCACGTTTACGAATATCCATGAATTTTTGAACCAAGTCACGGAAGTCGATTTGTGGTTGTTCGTAGAAGAGCCACATTACTTTAGCCGCATCCATTGGAGAACCACCACCAAGTGCGATAATTGTGTCTGGTTCAAATTTTCGCATCACTTCAGTTCCACGTTCTACAGTTGTGATATCTGGATCTGGTTCAACATCTGAGAAGACTTGGACAGTTACACGGTTGCTACGTTTGTTCAATTGGTCGATAATGCGTTGAACAAAACCAAGTTTTTCGATAGATTTGTCTGTAACAATCATTACGCGTTCAATATCTTCACATGTTTGAAGGTATTGGATAGAATTGCGTTCGAAGTAAATTTTTGAAGGAACTTTAAACCATTGCATATTATTTCTACGTTTCCCTACTTTCTTGATGTTTAGAAGGTTAATTGCACTCACGTTATCACCGACTGAGTTGTGTCCATAAGAACCACATCCAAGTGTCAATGATGGAATGAAGGCATTGTATACGTCACCGATACCACCGAAAGTAGATGGAGAGTTCCAGATAATACGCATTGCTTTGATTTCTGTACCAAAACGTTTAGCAAGTTCTTCGTCTTTTGTATGGATAGCTGCTGAGTGACCAAGTCCATTGAACTCAACCATTTGACGAGCTTTTTTAAGACCATCTTCAGTATCTTCAGCTTTAAGAACTGCAATAACTGGTGATAATTTTTCACGAGTTAATGGTTCTTTTGGTCCTACTTCTGCACATTCTGCTGCCAAGATATTTGTTCCTTCTGGAACAGAGAATCCAGCTTGTTCAGCAATCCATGCAGCTGGCTTACCAACGATGTTTGCGTTTAGTTTAGCACCAGCACAGTTTTTGCTGTTAGCTTTCACACCGAAACAGAATTCTTCAAGAAGAGCTTTTTCTTTCTTGTTTACAAAGTAAGTGTGATATGACTTGAATTCTTCTACAAATTCATCATAAACTTCTTTATCAATGATAACTGCTTGTTCTGACGCACAGACCATACCATTATCAAATGATTTAGACATAACGATATCATGAGCAGCTTGACGGAGGTCAGCAGATTTTTCTACATAAGCAGGAACATTCCCGGCACCTACCCCAAGTGCTGGCTTACCGCATGAGTAAGCAGCTTTAACCATGGCATTACCACCAGTTGCGAGGATAGTCGCAACGCCTTCGTGGTTCATAAGTGCTCCAGTTGCTTCCATTGATGGTTCTGTAATCCATTGAACACAGTTTTCAGGAGCGCCAGCTGCGATTGCTGCATCACGAACGATTTGTGCTGCGTGAGCTGATGATTCTTGAGCTGATGGGTGGAAAGCGAAAACGATTGGATTACGCGTTTTCAAAGCAATCAATGATTTGAAAATAGCTGTTGAAGTTGGGTTTGTTGTTGGAGTGACACCGCAGATTACACCTACAGGTTCTGCAATTTTAGTCAGACCTGTAATTGGGTCCTCTTCAATAACTCCAACTGTTTTAACGCCACGCATATTGTTTACTACGTGTTCACAGGCAAAAAGGTTTTTTGTTGCCTTGTCTTCGAATACACCACGCCCAGTTTCTTCAACTGCATGTTGTGCAAGAATTCCGTGTGCATCAAGAGCAGCAACAGATGCTTTTGCTACGATGTAGTCAACTTGCTCTTGGTTCAACTTGCGCATTTCGTCAAGTGCAACCAAAGCTTTTTGTACTAATCCATCTACATGCTTTTCAGCAGCGAGTTGTTTTTGCTCAGGTGTCAAAGTTTTTTTATCAGCCATATTTTCCTCCATAGCCTTAAAGGTTTAAACCTTTGTTAAATTTTTCACAAGTATATTATAACTCTTTTTTTTTACTTTGTAAACAGTTTCATAGATATTTCACAAAGAATTTTCATATTTTTGTGATTTTTTTCTCAAATTCGCGTTATAATGCATTCTTTCCCCGAGGTTTGTGAAAATCTTATTATATTTTTTTTTTTCACAAACTTGTTTTTAGTTTATTTTTCCACTCTTAAATCAAGGAAGCGTTTTCTTTATTTCTTGAGAAAAGACCTCCTTGTTAGGAGGTTATTGTGCCTGTTGGAAGAGTCCTTGTTTAAAGTCGCCTTCATAGACAACTTCTTGCTCGGTAGTTAGTTTCCCTTTTCCTTCAGCTTGGCCATTCACAAAATCACCTTCATAAACCCATCCATTCTTAGCTTGGTAGGTTCCTTTCCCATTAAATGCGCCATTTTTAAACTGTCCGGTGTAGGTATCTCCATTAGAGAAGGTCATTGTTCCTTGGCCGTTCATCTTCCCACGAACAATACTTCCGTCATATACTAGTGAATCGCCATCCAATTTTAAAACTCCTTGCTTAGGCATATTCCCCACAAATACAAATATAGCACAAAGAGCTATGACTACTATCGTTGCAATTTCCAAACGAGGACGCGTTATATAGACACTGTATTTATCATAGAATTTCTTTAAATTATCCATTTTTTGCCTCATTTTCTAAACGTGTTAGCCAAGCTTGGCAACCAGTTAAAACTCGATCATAAGTTTCATCAAAATCACCTGTATACCATGGATCAGGAACATCCTCAGAAGCAAATGCCTCTAGCTTATGTAGTTGATCTTGAGGACACATCTGATGCAAATCAGCGAGATTAGACTCATCCATCCCAATGATATAGTCAAAATACTCAAAATCTTTTTTAGAAATTTGTTGGGAAGTTTTCGAAGTATCATAAGGAACGCCATGACTTCGAAAGATGCCTTGCGTCCCTTTGTGGATTGGATTACCGTGTTCCCAAGAAGAAGTTGCTCTACTTTCAATCTCATAATCATCGGTTAAAGATTTCATAACAAATTCTGCCATAGGACTTCGGCAAATATTACCAAGGCAAACAAAAACAACCTTTTTCATCATTGCTCCTCATTATCATAGAAAAACGGGAATGAGATTCACCCCGTTTTATTCTTCAATAGCACTGCCTTCTTCGATAACAGCGCCTTCAGGTGTGACAGCTTCTTTGACTGGCAAAACTGTTCTAATTGCGCCTAATTCAAAAGTCAAGTATACTCCGTCTACATCAAGTACAATCGTTTTGTTTTCAGTATCAACTTCGTCGACTGTACCGTAGAGACCACCGATAGTGATTACTTCGTAGCCTTTTTGAAGTTTGTTGAGGCTCTCCATGCGTTTTTCAGCTTGTTTCTTTTGAGAACGTTGCATGAAGAACATCAAACCAAACATCAAAACAAGCATAATCAAGAATGTTAAATTCCCACCCATTATTTTTTCTCCTTTGTAATTCAGATAAAACTACTATATCAAATTTCACTTGTTTTTACAAGATTGCACCTTGATTTTAGGTCAATAAAAAACCAGAGCAAATGCTCTGATTTTTCTTACTTCAAGTTGTTTACAATTTCAACTAATTTTTCAACTGTAAATCCATACTCTGCTAAAACTTTTGGTGCTGGGGCAGATGCTCCAAAGGTATCAATACCGAGAACTGCTCCATCAAGACCAACGTATTTGTACCAGTTTTGAGTCGCTCCCATTTCAACCGCCACACGGTGACGAATCGCATTTGGTAGGATTTCTTCTTTGTAGGCTGCATCTTGTGCGTCAAAGACATCCGTAGATGGCATGCTGACTACGCGAACTTTTCCACCTTGACTTGCCAATTCTTTAGCAGCTGCAACAGCCAGATTAACCTCTGAACCTGTTGCAATCAAAATAGTGTCAAAGTCTGCTGCATTTTCATAGACAACATAAGCACCTTTGGTAACCTTATCAAAGTCTGTTCCTTCCTCAACAGTCAAGTTTTGACGAGTCAAGACGAGGGCAGTTGGTGTTTTCTCACTCTTCACTGCAAGGTACCAAGCTGCTTGAGTTTCACGCGCATCTGCTGGACGGAAAACATTGAGGTTTGGAATTGCACGAAGACCTGCCAAGTGCTCTACTGGTTCGTGAGTTGGTCCATCTTCACCAACTGCGATTGAATCGTGAGTAAAGACATAGGTTACAGGAAGACCTTGTAGAGCTGACAAACGAACTGCTGCTTTAAGGTAGTCTGAGAATACGAAGAAAGTTCCACCGTAAACTCGAAGTCCACCGTGAAGAGCCATTCCGTTCAAAACGGTACCCATTGCAAATTCACGAACACCAAATTGGATATTACGATTCAAGCGATTTGCATCATCTTGGAGTCCATCTGTTTTGATATAAGTCATATTTGAATGAGCAAGGTCTGCTGATCCACCAAGGAAAGTTGGCAATTTAGCAGCCACTACATTCAAAGCATCTTGACTTGAGTTACGAGTTGCTTGAGAGAAGCCATTCTCTAAAGCCGGGAAGTCTTCTGGAGTCACCTCAACTGGATCACGCCCTTCGATGATTGCTTCCACTTCTGCAGCAAGTTCTGGGTGAGCTTCTTTATAATCTGCGACTAGTTTTGTCCATGCTTCATATGCCGATGCACCACGATCTGCAACATTTTCTTTGAAATCGGCATAAACTTCCGCTGGAATTTCAAATGGTTCATAGTTCCAACCAAGTGCTTGGCGAGTTGCTGCAGTTTCATCTGCTCCAAGAGGGGCACCGTGTACGGCATTGGTTCCTTGTTTGTTTGGAGAACCATAACCAATAACAGTTTTCACTTCGATCAAAGATGGTTTTCCTGAAGCCTTAGCTTCTTCGATAGCAGCATGAATCGCTTCTAAATCTGTTCCATCTTCTACCAAAGCTGTATGCCAACCGTAGGCATTGTAACGATCGCGAACACTTTCTGTGAATGAATCTTTTGTCTCACCATCCAAGTTGATATCATTTGAGTCATAAAGAACAACCAACTTGTCAAGCTTTTGCAAGCCTGCATAAGAAGCAGCTTCACTTGAGACACCTTCCATCAAGTCGCCATCTCCACAGATAACATATGTGTAGTGATCAAAGATGTTATAACCTTCACGGTTGTACTTAGCTGCAAGGAAACGTTCTGCTTGTGCAAAACCTGTCGCAGTCGCAATCCCTTGTCCTAGAGGACCTGTAGTTGCATCAACCCCTGCTGTATGACCAAATTCTGGGTGACCTGGAGTTTTAGAACCCCATTGACGGAAGTTCTTCAGTTCATCCATACTCACATCTTCAAATCCAGAAAGGTGAAGAAGGGCATAGAGAAGCATTGACCCATGACCTGCTGAGAGAATAAAGCGGTCGCGGTTAATCCAGTTTGGTTGAGCTGGATTGATACGAAGTTCTTTAGTGAAAAGGCTGTATGCCATCGGTGCAGCTCCCATAACCACCCCTGGGTGACCTGAGTTCGCTTTATTGATAGCGTCAATACCTAGAAAACGAATCGCATTAACAGATAGATTTGACATAGAATTTCCTTTCTCTTTGAGGTGATAAGTATACCACTCATCCTATTTTACTATTATATGAAAAAATACCTAGAATAGCAATAAAACAATTTACTATAAAATGACTCAGCCGATTAGATTAATTTCTGGTCGCTTGATAGTAAGGCAAGAATTTTTCAAAAGCCCTATCCAGTTCATCTAAAATCTTATCTAGAGTTTCTTCATCAGTCACTGGAACATCAGCTTTTATTAATACTTTGCGAATCTCTTGGTTAGATAACTGTTGTCTCAAAAGTTGTCTATTCTCCTCAGTAGCCTGCACTCTATAACTCTCATCGTTTTTCTGAACCCAATAATAGATTCCCTCAACCACTGGCACATCCAAAACTTTAGCCTGTTTTGATAAGGTAGCTTCATCTTTCTTTCTCTCTATAAAACTAACTTCTAAAGAGATTCCCCAATTTTTCTGACTTCCATACAAACGAAGAGCCATCATGGGTTCCGCAACTGAACCTTCTGCCTGTAAATAAGCCCAAAAATGAGGGCGAAGACGTTGAGCTTGATTCATCCATTGACTGGTTGGGTGTAATTTCCAATCGGAATGCCTAGCTTGAAAACATTCAGCTAGGTGAGTAAATGACTTTCGTGCTCCCTGCCCTTTGCTACGCATGGATAACATTTTATCTCTTTCAACTCCTGCTTTGTCAGGATTCCGGTACTGTTCTCCTTGATAAGCAAGATAATCTTTGATTTCTTTCATTTGATTCCTTCTTTAGTTAGAAAAAAATCAGGAAAACCTGATTTTTCATTTATCTTATTCAGTATCTACGACAACATAACGATTTGGTTCGTCGCCTTCAGAGTAGCTCGTTACACCTTCCATTCGCGAAATGATACGATGGATAATTTTACGCTCGCTACTTGACATTGGATCTGTCATCTGACTACGACCTTCTTCCAAGACACGTGTAGCCAATTTCTGTGCGTAACTCTGCAAAACTTCTGCACGATGTTCCACATAGTCATTCACATTGATCGTGATGTAGAAAGTTTTTGAATAACGATTGTAGAGGTAATTTTGCGCTAGAAGTTGAAGAGATTTCAAAACCTTACCGTGGTAACCGATAATACGACCCGGCTCATTCGTATCGATTTGCATGTTGATAGAACGACGGTTAGAAGTACTAGAAATAGTTCCCTCAACATCCATATCATCAATGATTGCTTGAACATAGTCCGTCACTTCTTCAACAACCTTTTCTGTGTCGTAAGTCGGCTCAACTTTCAAACCAAGGTTTTCTAAATCACTACCTTGCTCTTCGTCAGCATTTTCTTGAATTTCTTCAGGTTGCAATTCTTTTAAAACAGCAATGTGCCCTGTTTCCTCTAAAATAGTGCTTGCTTCCTTATCATTCTTGAGAATTTCAGCCTTGACTTCTTCAGAAATTTCTTGGCCTTCTTCTTCAATCTTCTTGATAGCTGCAACTACATGTCCCAAATCGACTGTTGCTTCACTGACTGTTTTAACTGGATCATTTTGATCATTAATTTCTTTTGGAACGCCTTTGATCGCTTGCTGATTTGCTTTTACAACCGTTGTTTCACTGATTGCTTCGATATCAACTTGAGCTGGTTTTTTTCCAAAAAGTCCAAAAAATCCTTTTTTCTCTCTCGAAACAACTTTGATATGAGCTTTCATTCTCGGAATATTTAATTCATTCAATCCATTTTGGATTGCTTCTTCAACTGTTGAACCTGTAAATAATACCATTATCAGATTTCTCCTTACTTTTTCTTTTTCTGTGCTTTCTTTAGAGCTTTTCTTTTCTTAACTTCTAAATCCTTCTTAGCTTGCACATCTGCTTCACGCTCTGCAATAATTTTGAAGGGATTGTTCAAAAGGTAAGTTTGCAATACTTGATAAGCATTTGAAACCGCCCAGTAAAGAGCGACACCACTTGGAGCAGATATTGCAAAAAAGAAGATTATAACAGGCATGCCATACATCATACCTGTCATTGCACCATTTTTCTCAGGCAAAGCTTTGTTTGAAAGCCAGCTACTGAGGAAGGTGAATAGGGCAGCTAAAATAGGTAGTACGAAAGTGGTATCAGCTCCACCTAGATTGAACCATAAAAAGTGGCCTGTCTTCAAAAAATCTACGTTTGATAAAGCTTGGAAAAGAGCCAATAGAATTGGCATTTGAATCAAAAGCGGCCAGAAGGATGCAGATTGCTTAATGCCTAATTCTTTAAATAGTTTACGTGTTTCCTGATCTAGCTTAGTACGACTTTCCATGTCGCGACCTGGATAACGTTCGCGCAATTCTTTGATAAGAGGTTGCGCCTCTTGCATTTTTCTGGAAGCCACCATTTGTGTTTGAAAGACTGGTAACAGTATTGTTCTAATCAAAACCGTGAAAAGAATAATCCCTAAACCAATGCTTACATTAAAGGACAAAAAACGAATGGTTTCAGCAAAAAAATAAACAAGTTTACTCCAAAAGTCTGCCGAATCAGCAGACACTTCACTAGTTGCACAAGCAGTCATTACCAACAAGGACAAACCTAAAAAACTAGTCAATTGTAATTTCTTCTTCACTCTTATTTCCTTCCTGGTAAATCTTTGCTAATCTCAAAACATGAAGTAAATTTTTTTCAATTTCTGCATATTCTAGTAGTTCAACGCCTTTTCGAGCAATCACAACAAAATCGACATTATCAACAATTTGATTGCTATTTTGAATGAGAACATGCCGGATTCTTCTCTTGATTTGGTTTCTTGTTACAGCATTTCCTAATTTTTTACTGACTGATAAACCTACTCGAAAATGTGTTTCATTGTTTTCTAATCGATAAATAACAAATTTTCGATTAGCTACACTTGCTCCCTTTTTAAATATGGCGTCGAAATCTTTCTCTTTTTTTACACGAAAGCTTTTTCTCAAAAATCATACTCCATCTAATAAAACTACTACTATTATACCATAAAATTTCAAAAAGCCAATCATGGCAAGGTTTTAGGCTGGTTTGGCTTCGAAAAAAGTAGCCATTCTTAAAAAATTTGACCAGAATCAATGATATTTTACTAGTTTTTTTGAGAATACAAAACAAAAGCCACTCTTACGAGCGACTTTTGTAGGAGATTATTATGAAAAAGTTTAGGATTTCTATTAAATAAAGTTAGGAGGTCTTCATTTAATGATTATAGTATACACACTCATCCTTAAATTGACCTTAAACCATTTTATTTTTTTATTAATTTTTAAAACTATGGATTGGAGCTGGAATTTGACCTCCACGAGCAATGAAATCAACTGAAGAAGCACCGTTGACCTTCATTACTGGCGCCGTCCCCAATAGGCCTCCAAACTCAATCATATCGCCTTCTTTACCCTTTGGAATAATACGAACAGCCGTTGTCTTCATGTTAATGACACCAATTGCTGCCTCATCCGCAATCATAGCTGCAATCGTCTCTGCAGGAGTATCTTCTGGAATGGCAATCATATCCAAACCAACTGAACAGATAGCTGTCATTGCTTCTAATTTCTCAAGATTTAGGGAGCCATTTTGCACTGCTGCTATCATACCCTCATCTTCTGAGACTGGGATGAAAGCACCTGACAATCCACCGACTTGGTTGCAAGCCATTACACCACCTTTTTTTACTTGGTCATTTAAAAGAGCTAAGGCTGCAGTCGTCCCATGAGTCCCAACTGTTTCAAGACCCATTTCCTCGAGAACCCGAGCTACAGAATCCCCCACTGCAGGAGTAGGTGCTAAACTCAAATCAACAATCCCAAAATCAACTCCTAGTCTTTCACTAGCCATCTGGCCAACTAATTGACCAATCCGAGTAATCTTGAAGGCTGTCTTTTTAACAGTTTCAGCAACTACATCAAAGCTTTGGCCGCGAACTTTTTCTAAGGCACGTTTGACTACACCAGGACCTGAAACACCAACATTAATAATAACATCAGCTTCGCCAACACCATGAAAGGCTCCGGCCATAAAAGGATTGTCTTCAACTGCATTGGCAAATACAACTAATTTAGCAGCTCCCATATCAGAAAAACTAGCAGTTTCCTTGATAATTCGACCCATATCAGCTACAGCAGTCATGTTAATTCCTGACTTGGTTGAACCGATATTGACAGAAGAGCAAACTTTATCAGTTTCAGCTAAGGCACGCGGAATCGAGTTGATGAGTATTTCGTCTCCTTTTTGGTAGCCTTTCTGAACTAAGGCAGAAAAACCCCCAATAAAATCTACACCAATTTCTTTTGCTGCTCTATCTAAAGCTTTTGCTAACACTACATAATCTGTCGCATCTGTTGCTGCTCCAATCAAAGAAATAGGCGTTACCGATACGCGTTTGTTAACGATTGGAATCCCAAGTTCAGCTGCAATTTCATCCCCGACAGCAACTAAATTTGCGGCCTTGCTAGTTATCTTATCATAAATTTTATCTGCAGCCTTATTAATATCTGGATCTATACAATCTAGAAGTGAAATTCCCATGGTAATTGTTCTGATATCAAAATTCTGCTCTTCAATCATTGAGATTGTTTCAGTGACTTGTCTAATATCCATACACGCCTCCTAGATATTATACATAGCATCAAAAATCGCAGCACTCTGAATATTGATTTTGACATTCAAAGTCTGACCAAAAGCCTCAAACTCATTTCTCAAATGAGTAAAATCTTGTTTTTCTTCACTAGATACCACAGCCATCATTGTGAAGAACTCGTCCAAGACAGTTTGTGAAATATCATCAATATTTAATCCTAATTCAGCAATCTTAGTCGCAACACCTGCAACAATCCCACCTTTATCTTTTCCAACTACAGTTATGATAGCTTTCATATCGACCCTCCATTTTTAAACTATAGAAAATCTAATTTTGTGATTTTCTTTTTTCTCAGTATAGCACATTTACAACAAAAAAACTAAAAAACGCCTGCTTACGAAATTGTTCTTAAAAGAAAAACAATTTCGTAAACAAGCGTCTACCGACCATCTTATGATGAGTGTTCCCGCTAGGACAAAAGTCCTAGCGGTAGACCAGAGCTAGACTAAGAGCACAGGGCTCCATCATCATAACACTCAACAAAATTGATGATTTTATACTAATTCAATGATCGCCATTGGCGCTGCATCACCACGACGTGGTTCAGTTTTAAGGATACGAGTGTATCCACCGTTACGGTCTGCGTAACGAGGTGCGATTTCTGAGAACAATTTTTGAAGAGCTGTAGTAGAAGTGTACTTGTCAGTTGCTTCATCATAGTTTTCAGATGCGATTTCATTACGTACGAAAGCAGCAGCTTGACGACGTGCATGCAAATCACCACGTTTACCTAGAGTAATCATTTTTTCAACAGTTTTACGGATTTCTTTAGCACGAGCTTCAGTTGTCACGATTGATTCGTTGATCAAAAGGTCAGTTGTCAAATCGCGAAGCATTGCTTTACGTTGTGAGCTAGTGCGTCCTAGTTTACGGTAAGCCATGTATTCCTCCTTTATTTATCTTTTAATCCAAGACCCAAATCAATGAGTTTGAGTTTCACTTCTTCCAAACTCTTGCGTCCAAGATTTCTTACTTTCATCATCTCTGCTTCAGATTTTTCTGTCAAATCGTGCACAGTATTGATACCAGCACGTTTCAAACAGTTATACGAGCGTACAGACAAGTCAAGTTCCTCAATCGTACGTTCCAAAATACGGTCGTCCGATTCAGTATCAGCTTCTTTCATCACTTCTGCAGATTTAGCAATCTCTGTAAGATTTGTAAACAAATCAAGATGTTCTGTCAAAATACGTGCTGAAAGCCCTAAAGCATCTTCTGGAATAATAGTTCCATTTGTCAAGATTTCAAGGGTTAATTTGTCGAAACCATCATTGCTTCCTACACGAGCAGGTTCAACTTGATAGTTAACTTTTGTAACTGGTGTATAAATAGAATCTACAGCAAGTGTTCCAACTGGGGCATTATCTTTTTTATTTTCATCTGCAGGTACATAGCCACGACCAGTGTTTACAGTCATAGTTGCTTTAAATGAAGCACCTTCTCCGATTGTGAAAAGATAATGATCTGGATTTACGATTTCAATATCACTATCAGTTAAAATATCTCCGGCTGTCACTTCAGCAGGACCTTCAACATCAAGTTCAATAGTCTTTTCGTCTTTTACATATGATTTAACTGCAATACCTTTAATGTTCAGAATGATTTGCATCACGTCTTCGCGAACACCAGGAATTGTATCAAATTCATGTAATACTCCATCGATATCGATAGATGTAACAGCTGCTCCTGGAAGAGAAGCAAGAAGTACACGACGAAGAGAGTTACCAAGTGTTGTACCGTATCCACGTTCTAGTGGTTCGATTACAAACTTGCCATAATCTTTATTTTCATCAATTTTTGTTATATTTGGTTTTTCAAACTCGATCATTTAGTTACTCCCTCTTAAACGAAAAGCAGTGTAAAGGTAATGATTATACACGGCGACGTTTTGGAGGACGAGCACCATTGTGTGGCACTGGAGTCACATCACGAATTGCTGTTACTTCAAGACCAGCGGCAGCAAGAGCACGAATAGCTGACTCACGACCAGAACCTGGACCTTTTACAGTAACTTCAACTGATTTAAGACCGTGTTCTTGTGCAGATTTAGCAGCAGCTTCTGAAGCCATTTGAGCAGCAAATGGTGTAGATTTACGAGAACCTTTGAAACCAAGAGCACCAGCTGATGACCAAGCGATTGCATTACCATGCACATCAGTAATCATAACAATAGTGTTATTAAATGTAGCGTGAATATGAGCAATACCAGATTCGATATTCTTTTTCACACGACGTTTACGTGTTGGTTTAGCCAAGACTTTTACCTCCTATATTATTTTTTCTTACCAGCAATCGCAACAGCTTTACCTTTACGAGTGCGAGCGTTGTTTTTAGTGTTTTGTCCACGGACAGGAAGTCCACGACGGTGACGGATACCACGGTATGAACCGATTTCCATCAAACGTTTGATGTTCAAGTTCACTTCACGACGAAGGTCACCTTCAACTTTAATTGCATCCACTTCACGACGGATAGCATCTTCTTGATCTGATGTAAGGTCACGAACACGAATATCTTCTGAAACTCCAGCAGCTGCCAAAATCTTTTGAGATGTTGCAAGTCCGATACCATAGACATAAGTCAATGAGATAACTACGCGTTTGTCATTTGGAATATCAACTCCAGCAATACGAGCCATGTTTTCTCCTTTCTATCTTATCCTTGACGTTGTTTGTGTTTTGGATTTGCTGGGCAAATTACCATAACACGACCATTACGACGAATTACTTTACAGTATTCGCAAATTGGTTTGACCGATGGTCTTACTTTCATTTCTTATCCCTCCAAGTTTTTCGATTATTTAAAGCGGTAAGTGATACGTCCACGTGTCAAGTCATATGGACTCATTTCAACAGTAACACGATCTCCCGCTAAAATACGAATATAGTTTTTACGAATTTTACCAGAAACTGTTGCTAAAATCTGATGTCCATTTTCAAGTTCAACCGTAAACATTGCATTCGGCATCGTATCGACTACTTTGCCTTCAACTTCAATCACATCGTCTTTTGCCACGCAAAAGTACCTCCCTAAATTTCGATTTGATGCCTCTAGACACAGAGACAACAATTATAAGTCAGACTAACTCAGTATAACATTTGTCAAGACATTTTGCAAGCCTGAAAAACGCTTTTATTTCAAATTTGTCAATACCTTTTCGATATCTTTAAAGACATCATTGATATCTTGGTTGCCTTCGATATCATGTACTAGACCTTTAGCTCGATAGTGAGCAATGATTGGTTCACCTTGAGCAATATTGACATCCAAACGACGTTTAACTGTCTCAGGTTTATCATCCTCACGTTGGTAGTAATCTTCCTCTTTGTAATCAACTGGTGGGTTGAATACTTTATGGAAAGTTTCGCCAGTTTCACGGTGAATGATACGACCACTCAAACGTTCAAGTAGGCATGATGGATCTACTTCGATGTTAATAACACCTTCAAGTTCAATTCCAAGTTCAGCCAATGTTTTGTCTAAGGCATGAGCTTGCTCAATTGTACGTGGGTACCCATCCAACAAGAAGCCAGTTTCTTTAATATCATCTTGAGAAAGACGTTCTTTAACAATTCCATTTGTAACTTCATCTGGAACCAATTCGCCTTTATCAATATAAGACTTAGCTAATACACCCATTTCAGTTTGGTTAGCCATTGCTGCACGGAACATGTCACCTGTTGAGATGTGGGCAACGTGAAACTGTTCAACAATTTTCGCTGCTTGTGTCCCTTTACCTGCACCAGGTAAACCCATAATCAAAAGATTCATGATTCAAACTCCTTTTTTGTATTTAAATAGAAGCAAAAATTCATTTCAACTCCTATTTAAAAACAAAATAGAAGAGAGGAGATAAAAATCTGACAATGTCTTTGATTTTTACACTCCACTCTCTGAGCAATAGTGAATTTTATTTTCTATTACAATTATTCTGTTGTATCTAAGAAACCAACATACTTACGTTTCAATAGATAACCTTCCAATTGTTTAATTCCTTCGATACCTGTAGAGATAATGATTAGCAAACTTGTTCCCCCAAAAGCGACAACTTCTGAAAGACCAAATAAATCTTTAGCTACAATAGGTAGGATAGAAATCACACCTAGGAAGATTGATCCGACTGTTGCGAGACGACGAAGAAGTTTTGACATATATTCTTCTGTCCCTTTACCAGGACGGACACCATGGATATAAGCTCCACTCTTTTGTAAATTTTCTGCTGCTTTCTCTGGATTGATCTGTACAAATGTATAGAAGAATGTAAAGAGAATAATCAACAGAGCATACAAAGCAACACCTGTTGGGGTTGAAGTAGATACCAACTCTTGAGCTGTTTTTACCCATTCCCAATTAAGACCAGACGCACTTACGAATTGTAAAATTGCTGCCGGTGCTGCTGTAATAGAGCTAGCAAAGATAACCGGGATAACCCCAGCAGGGTTAATCTTCAATGGAAGATAGGAGCTTGACGGCGCACCTTGAGCTACCTTTGTATACTGAATTGGAATCTTGTATTTAGCTTGTTCAACGTAAGTTGTAAAGTAAACAATTAACAAAACAGCAATGATTAAGATAGCAACGAAAATGAGAGACGATGTCAAACGACTGCTTGGTACATTGACAAAGTAATCTACATAGATGCCCTTAATCATATCAGGAATTGAAGCAACAATCCCTGCAAAGATAATCATTGAAACACCATTTCCGTATCCCTTATCTGTGATTTGCTCTCCCAACCAGGTTACAATCATGCTTCCTGCGGTTAAAATTCCACCAATTACAAGGAATACTTGTGGTGTAAGTGGTACAGTCAAAAGTTTAGCTCCAGACAGAGCGTTAAAACCAGCAGTAATCCCGACTGATTGAACAAATGCAAGCACAAGGGCAATGTATCGAGTCGCTTGATTTAACTTTCTACGACCTACTTCCCCTTGTTTGCCCCACTCTACAAATTTTGGCAATAAATCCATTTGCAAGAGTTGGACGACGATTGAGGCTGTGATGTAGGGACTAACACCAAGTGCAAAAACTGAGAAGTTTTTCATGGCATTCCCTGACACCAAGCTCAACATATTCAAGAAGGATAGTCCACTCAAAGCGTTCAAGCTATTTGCATTTACCCATGGTACAGTAATGCTTGTACCGATACGGAATACAAATACGATAAAAATTGTAAATAGAATTTTTGATCGAACTTGTTTAACTTTGAATGCTTCTCTCAATAATTTAAAAAACATAGGTCACCTCACTTAGATGACTTCAACAGAACCACCTTTAGCAGTGATAGCTTCTTCAGCTGATTTAGAGAATTTAGCTGCTTTAACAGTCAATTTCTTAGTCAACTCACCGTTACCAAGAACTTTGATACCTGATTTTTCAGATTTAACAATTCCTGATTCTACAAGTACCACTGGAGTTACTTCAGCACCGTCATCAAAGGCGTTCAATTGATCAAGGTTTACAATAGCATATTCTTTAGCGTTGATGTTAGTAAATCCACGTTTTGGAAGACGACGGAACAATGGAGTTTGTCCACCTTCAAAACCAAGACGTACACCGCCTCCGCTACGAGCTTTTTGACCTTTTTGACCACGGCCTGATGTTTTACCGTTACCTGATGAAGTACCACGTCCAACACGGTTACGTGACTTACGAGAACCTTCTGCAGGTTTCAATTCATGAAGTTTCATTTATTTTTCTCCTCTTTTGTAAAATGCTAGCGCCGATAAAGGAGAAAAGGTTGTCTCCTTTATCAACTCGCCTATACTGTGTCATCTAAGATGACTATATCTAGTTTTAGGGGATGGTCATATGCACATCCCCTAAATAATCATTAGTTTACTTCTTCAACTGTTACCAAGTGAGATACTGCAGTAATCATACCACGGATTGCAGCGTTATCTTCTTTAATAACAGAGCTGTTCAATTTGCCAAGTCCAAGTGCTACAACAGTTTTACGTTGTGATGGAATGCGTCCGATTGGAGACTTAGTCAAAGTAATTTTAATTTGAGCCATTTTATCCCCTTTCTTATGCCAAATCAGAAACTGAAATACCACGAAGGGCAGCAACTTCTTCAGCGCGTTTCAATTGTTTCAAACCTTCAACAGTTGCGCGAACAATGTTGATTGGAGTGTTAGAACCAAGTGATTTAGATGTAATATCTGCCACACCTGCCAATTCCACAACGGCACGAACTGCACCACCTGCGGCAACTCCAGAACCTTCTACAGCAGGTTTCAACAATACTTTAGCTCCACCGAATTCTGAAAGAACTTCATGTGGAATTGTTGTTCCGACCATAGGAACTTCGATCAAGTTTTTCTTAGCATCTTCTACTGCTTTGCGGATTGCTTCTGGAACTTCTTGAGCTTTACCAGTACCAAATCCTACACGACCGTTGCGGTCACCAACTACTACAAGAGCTGCGAAACGAAGACGACGTCCACCTTTAACAACTTTTGTAACACGGTTAACAGCAACTACGCGTTCTTCAAGTTCTACTGCATTGTCTTTAAATGCCATTTTCTAGTGTCCTCCTATTAGAATTTCAATCCGTTTTCACGAGCTGCATCAGCCAAAGCTTTCACACGTCCGTGATATAGATATCCACCGCGGTCGAACACCACTTCTGAAATACCTTTAGCACTTGCACGTTCTGCAACGAGTTTACCGACAGCAACGGCTTGTTCAGTTTTAGTTCCTTTTGAAACTTCTTTGTCAAGAGTTGAAGCACTTGCGAGCGTTACACCCGCTACGTCATCAATCACTTGAGCGTAGATGCCTGTATTAGAACGGAATACGTTCAAACGTGGGCGATCAGCAGTTCCAGAGAGTTTTCCGCGTACACGACGGTGGCGTTTTTGGCGGAGTTTGTTTTTATCTGGTTTAGAAATCACAGTTTTCACCTCTTTAATTTTAAATCATGTGCTATGCACAAAGTTGGTAATGGGGTTGGTGGTTGAAAATCAACCACTCAACATTATTTACCAGTTTTACCTTCTTTAAGACGAACATATTCGCCAACGTAACGGATACCTTTACCTTTGTATGGTTCTGGTGAACGAAGGCTACGTACGTAAGCAGCTGTTTGACCAACTACTTCTTTTGAAATTCCGCTGATAACGATAGTCGTTGGGTTTGGAAGTCCAAAAGTAATTCCTGCTGGAGCTTCAACTTCGTCTGGATGTGATTTACCAACAGCCAAAACAAGTTTGTTTCCTTGAAGTTGTGCACGGTAACCAACCCCACGCATTTCAAGTTCTTTCTTGAATCCTTCTGAAACACCAATAACCATGTTGTTCAAAAGTGCACGAGTAGTTCCGTGGATAGTTTTCATTTCTTTTGAATCGTTTGGACGGTGAAGAGTTACTTCAGTACCTTCCACACGGATTTCAATATCTTTTGAGAACTCACGAGTAAGTTCTCCTTTAGGTCCTTTTACAGTTACAACGTTGTCATTGTTAGTGAGTTCAACACCAGCAGGCAACACGATAACTTTATTACCAATACGTGACATGTTTTTATTCTCCTGTTAAATTGTCAGGCCATAAAGGCCAGTTTTCACGGGGTTAAGATACTTATTTAGTTCAAGATCTGAACTGAACACGCTCTAAGAACTGTGCAAAATAGATAAGTTGGCTTGTTTGTAAACAACCTGCTCCAACTTCCTAATTTTGCTTTGTTCTTTACGAGCTTTGTATCTTGATTTTACCAAACGTAAGCGATAACCTCTCCACCAACATTCTTTTGGCGAGCTTCTTTATCAGTAAGCAAACCTTCAGAAGTTGAAAGGATAGCAATTCCAAGACCGTTAAGTACTTTTGGAAGATCTTCACGTTTTTTGTAGACACGAAGTCCTGGTTTAGAAACACGTTTCAAGTTAGTGATAACTCGTTCACCGTTTGCTCCGTATTTAAGGAATACACGGATGATGCCTTGTTTGTCATCTTCGATGATTTCTACGTTCTTAACAAAACCTTCGCGTTTAAGGATTTCAGCAATCCCTTTTTTGATGTTTGATGCAGGTACTTCAAGTACTTCGTGTTTTGCTTGGTTAGCGTTACGAATACGAGTTAGGAAGTCTGCGATTGGGTCAGTCATAACCATTTTATTTTTCTCCTCTTACTAGTAGTTTGCAAGTTGCACTTGCTAGTTAATGATTGAGCTGGGCTCAGATAGTATTGACACATTCAAACAAGATAATCTCATTTGAACACGAGCTACAACCTGGGCAAAAAAGATAGATTTGTCTTGGAGCATTGCTCCTGCACCAAATCTCCTATTTTTGCTGGGGTTGTTACGCTCTTTGTATCATGTTATTACCAAGATGCTTTTGTTACACCAGGGATTTGACCTTTGTATGCCAATTCACGGAAGCAAACACGGCAAAGTTTAAACTTGCGGTAAACTGAGTGTGGACGTCCACAACGTTCACAGCGAGTGTATGCTTGAGTAGAGAACTTCGCTGGGCGTTTGTTCTTAGCAATCATAGATTTTTTAGCCATTAGTTATACCTCCTATATTATTTTGCAAAAGGCATTCCAAGGCCTGTAAGCAATGCACGTGACTCTTCGTCTGTGTTAGCAGTAGTTACGATAACGATGTCAAGACCGCGAGTTTTGTCAACGTCATCAAAGTTGATTTCTGGGAAGATTAATTGCTCTTTCACACCAAGTGTGTAGTTTCCGCGTCCGTCAAATGATTTTGTTGGAACACCGTGGAAGTCACGTACACGTGGAAGTGATACTGAAACCAATTTATCCAAGAATTCGTACATACGTTCACCACGAAGGGTAACTTTTGCACCGATCGCAACACCTTCACGAAGACGGAAGCCGGCGATAGATTTTTTAGCTTTAGTGATAAGTGGTTTTTGACCTGAGATAAGTGCTAATTCTTCAGCAGCTTTTTCAAGGCTTTTAGCGTTTGATACAGCTTCACCAACACCCATGTTCAAAACGATCTTATCCACTTTAGGAACAGCCATCACTGATGAGTAGTTGAATTGTTCTGTCAAAGCAGGAACTACTTCATTAAGATATTTTTCTTTTAAACGATTTGCCATTATACTTCTCCTTTCCTTCGTGATTAATCAAGCACTTCGCCTGATTTTTTGTTGTAGCGAACTTTTTTACCGTCTACAAATTTGTAACCAACACGACCAGCTACACCATTTTTGTCCAAAACTTGAACGTTTGATACGTGGATAGCTGCTTCCTTCTCGATGATACCACCTTGAGGAAGTTCGTTAGTTGGACGTTGGTGTTTCTTAACGATGTTAACACCTTCAACGATAACTTTGTTTACTTTTGGAAGGGCAGTAAGGACAACAGCTTCTGTTCCCTTATCTTTACCAGCGATTACGCGAACTTTGTCGCCTTTTTTTACAAACATTTTTTTCTCCTTTTATTCTTACGCCCAATGGGCACCCTGGCTAAGCCAGGGGACTGTGTTTGTTTTTATTGATTAAAGTACTTCTGGAGCAAGTGACACGATCTTCATGAAGCCACCTTCACGCAATTCACGTGCAACTGGGCCAAAGATACGTGTTCCGCGAGGAGTTTTGTCGTCACGGATGATAACTGCTGCGTTTTCGTCAAATTTGATGTATGAACCATCAGCACGACGAGCACCTGATTTAGTACGAACGATAACTGCTTTAACAACGTCACCTTTTTTAACCGCACCACCAGGAGTAGCTTGTTTTACAGATGCCACAATAACATCACCGATGTTCGCAAATTTACGTTTAGAACCACCAAGAACTTTGATAGTCAAGATTTCGCGTGCACCGCTGTTGTCTGCGACTTTCAAACGAGTTTCTGTTTGAATCATTTCAGTTTTCTCCTTTCAGGCTTGATTAGATGATAACCGCTTCTTCAACAACTTCTACAAGACGGAAACGTTTTGTAGCTGAAAGCGGGCGAGTTTCCATGATACGTACGATATCGCCTTCTTTGGCAACATTGTTTTCATCATGTGCTTTGTATTTTTTAGAGTAGTTAATACGTTTACCATAGACTGGGTGGTTACGTTTTGTTTCAACTACAACTGTGATTGTCTTGTCCATTTTGTCAGATACAACACGTCCAACAAGAACTTTACGATTATTGCGTTCCATTGAAATTTCTCCTTCCCTAGTCTATTATTTCGCTTCAGATTGAACTGTTTTGATACGAGCGATTTGTTTTTTAACTTCTTTCAAGCGAGCTGTTTGTTCTAATTGACCAGTAGCAGCTTGGAAGCGAAGTTCAAACAATTCTTTTTTCAATTCGTTTTCGCGCTTCGCGAGTTCTTCTTGAGAAAGACCACGAAGTTCTTTAACAAATTCTTTTACTTCATTAAGTTTCATGCCTTCTCCTTATTCTGCTTCACGTTTTACGAATTTACATTTAACTGGCAATTTGTGGCTTGCAAGACGAAGCGCTTCGCGAGCGATCTCTTCAGATACACCAGCAACTTCGAACATTACTTTACCACGTTTAACTGGTGCTACCCAACCTTCAGGTGCCCCTTTACCAGATCCCATACGAACCCCGATAGCTTTAGCTGTGTATGATTTGTGTGGGAAGATTTTAATCCAAACTTTACCACCACGTTTCATGTAACGAGTCATGGCGATACGAGCAGCTTCGATTTGGCGGTTAGTGATCCAGTGGCTAGTTGTAGCTTGAAGACCGTATTCACCGAATGCCACTTCTTTTCCACCTTTAGCTTCACCGCGCATTTTACCACGGAATTCACGACGGTGTTTAACACGTTTAGGTACTAACATTGGTTATTTACCTCCTTTAGTGTTTTTACGAGCTGGAAGAACTTCACCACGGTAGATCCATACTTTAACACCAAGTTTACCGTATGTAGTATCTGCTTCTTCCCAAGCGTAATCGATATCTGCGCGAAGTGTGTGAAGTGGAACTGTTCCTTCAGAGTATCCTTCAGCACGGGCAATATCTGCACCGTTCAAACGACCTGATACTTGAGTTTTGATTCCTTTAGCTCCAGCACGCATAGCACGTTGGATTGCTTGTTTTTGTGCACGACGGAAAGCAACACGTTGCTCCAATTGACGAGCAATTCCTTCACCAACAAGGTGAGCATCCAAATCAGGTTGTTTGATTTCGATGATGTTGATGTGTACTTGTTTTCCAGTCAATTTGTTAAGTTTAGCACGAAGTGCATCAACGTTAGCACCACCTTTACCGATAACCATACCTGGTTTAGCAGTGTGAAGTGAAACGTTAACTTTGTTTACTGCGCGTTCGATTTCAATAGTTGAAACTGCTGCGTCAGCAAGTTCTTTTTGAACGAATTTACGGATTGCAAGATCTTCATGAAGGTAATCCGCGTATTCTTTTTCAGCATACCATTTGGCATCCCAATCACGGATGATGCCGACACGCATACCAATTGGATGTACTTTTTGACCCACGATTTTACCTCCTTATTTTTCTGCAACAGCTACAGTGATGTGAGCTGTACGTTTGTTGATTGGTGAAGCTGAACCTTTCGCACGTGGACGGAAACGTTTCATAGTTGGTCCTTCGTTTGCGAATGCTTCAGATACTACCAAGTTAGCTTTATCCAAACCAAAGTTGTTTTCAGCGTTAGCTACAGCTGAGTTCAACACTTTCAAGATGATTTCAGCAGCTTTGTTTGGAGTGAATGTCAAAATTGCGATTGCATCGGCTACGCTTTTACCACGGATGTTGTCAAGAACAAGACGTGATTTACGAGGTGAAACACGTACTGTGCGAGCCATTGCTTTAGCTGAAGTAATTTCTGCCATTTATGTTCTCCTTATTTTCTACGTGTCTTCTTGTCGTCTGCGGCGTGACCTTTGTAAGTACGAGTTGGTGCAAATTCACCAAGCTTGTGACCTACCATGTCTTCTTGGATGTAAACAGGTACGTGTTTACGTCCATCATAAACTGCGATAGTGTAACCAATGAAACTTGGGAAAATCGTTGAACGACGTGACCAAGTTTTGATAACTTTTTTCTTTTCGTCGTTAGCTTGAGCTTCAACTTTTTTCATCAAATGCTCATCGACGAAAGGTCCTTTTTTAAGACTGCGTCCCATTTTAATATTTTCTCCTTTAAATATAGTACCACAGCGGCTTGCGCTCACGAGGAGCGCTACCGAGCTGGCGGATTATCTAGCACTTAAGCGACTAGTTTAAAATTATTTCTCGTTGCGACGACGAACGATAAGTTTGTCAGATTTCGCTTTTTTGTTACGAGTTTTAAGACCAAGAGCAGGTTTGCCCCATGGAGTAGATGGCGCTTTACGACCAACTGGTGCTTTACCTTCACCACCACCGTGTGGGTGATCGTTAGGGTTCATTACAGAACCACGAACTGTTGGGCGGATACCTTTCCAACGGCTACGTCCTGCTTTACCAAGGTTTACAAGTCCATGTTGTTCGTTTCCGACAACACCAACTGTTGCACGACAAGTTCCAAGAATCATACGAACTTCACCTGATTGAAGACGAACAAGAACGTATTTACCTTCTTGACCTAAAACTTGAGCAGAAGCTCCAGCAGCACGTACCAATTCTCCACCACGACCTGGTTTCAATTCGATGTTGTGAATCAAAGTACCAACTGGGATGTTAGCAAGCGGAAGTGCGTTTCCGACTTTGATATCTGCTTCAGGACCTGAAACGATACGTTGACCAACTTCAAGACCTTTTGGAGCGATGATGTAAGCTTTCACACCGTCAGTGTAGTGTACCAAAGCGATGTTTGCAGAACGGTTTGGATCGTACTCGATAGTTTTAACAACTGCTTCAACGTTGTCTTTGTTACGTTTGAAGTCAACCAAACGGTAGAAACGTTTGTGTCCACCACCTTGGTGACGAACAGTGATACGACCGTTGTTGTTACGACCAGCCTTGTTCTTCAAAGCAACAAGCAAAGTTTTTTCTGGTGTGCTTGTTGTGATTTCAGCGAAATCCAAAGAAGTCATATTACGGCGACCGTTTGTTGTTGGTTTATAAACACGAATTCCCACGATATTTCCTCCTTAGATTATTCAGCTTCAGCTGCAAACAACTCGATTGCTTTTGAATCAGCTGTAAGAGTGATGATAGCTTTTTTAGTTTTGTTAGTAAAACCAGTGTAACGTCCAACGCGTTTAGCTTTTGGTTTTACGTTGATTGTGTTAACATTTGCAACTTTAACACCTTCGAAAGCAGCTTCAACAGCTTGCTTAATCAAAAGTTTGTGTGCGCGAGTGTCAACTTCAAATACATATTTCCCTGCTTCAAGTTGAGCCATTGAGCTTTCAGTGATTACAGGTTTTTTGATAACATCATACAAATTCATTATGCAAGAACCTCCTCGATTTTAGAGATAGCTGCTTGAGTAACAAGAAGTTTGTCACTATTTGCGATGTCAAGAACACTTGCAGTTGTAGCAGTCGCAACTTTCACGTTTGGAAGGTTACGAGCTGAGAGAGCTGCGAATTCGTTTCCTTCTTCAAGAATAACAAGGACTTTAGAATCGATGCTCAAAGCTGCAAGAACTTTTGCAAATTCAGCAGTTTTTGGAGCTGTAAATTCAAGAGAATCAACGGCTACAAATTTGTTTTCAGCAACTTTTTCTGAGTAAACAGATTTAAGCGCAAGGCGACGAACTTTTTGAGGAAGTTTGTACGCATAGCTACGTGGAGTTGGTCCGAAGACGATTCCACCACCACGCCATTGTGGAGAGCGGATAGAACCTTGACGAGCACGTCCAGTTCCTTTTTGACGCCATGGTTTGCGTCCGCCACCTGAAACAGCTGAGCGGTTTTTAACTGCGTGAGTCCCTTGACGAAGGCTAGCACGTTGGCTGATGATCACATCAAACACAACAGATTGGTTTGGTTCGATACCAAAGATTGCATCGTTAAGAACAACTTCGCCCGCTTGTTTACCAGTTTGGTCGAATAATGTTACATTTGCCATTTTGACTGTATTCCCCTTTCCTTATTATTTACCAGCTTTAACTGCTGACTTGATAGTGATAAGAGATTTCTTAGCACCTGGTACGTTACCTTTGATAAGGATAACGTTCTTTTCTGGAACAACTTGTACAACTTCAAGGTTTTGAATTGTTACGCGGTCGCCACCCATACGTCCTGCAAGGTTTTTACCTTTGAATACGCGGTTAGGTGCAACAGGTCCCATAGAACCTGGACGACGGTGGTAACGAGAACCGTGAGCCATAGGTCCACGTGATTGCCCGTGGCGTTTGATAACACCTTGGAAACCTTTACCTTTAGATGTACCAGTTACATCAACAATGTCTCCAGCTGCGAAAGTTTCAACTGTGATTTCAGCACCAACTTCCAAGCCTTCAACGTTTTTGAATTCACGAATGAAGCGCTTAGGAGCCGTGTTAGCTTTTGCTACATGTCCTTTAGCAGGTTTGTTGCTCAATACTTCGCGTTTGTCATCGAAACCAACTTGGATAGCGTTGTAACCATCTGTTTCAACAGTTTTAACTTGAAGAACAACGTTTGGAGTTGCTTCGATAACTGTTACAGGGATCAATTCGCCAGCTTCAGTGAAGATTTGAGTCATTCCCACTTTTTTCCCTAAGATTCCTTTTGTCATGAGAAAATAGTTCCTTTTCTATATTTTTTATTCAAAAAGTTTTTAACGAGCGTTTTTTATGCTCAAGGTATCAAGCTTTAAATTAAAGTTTGATTTCTACGTTTACACCACTTGGAAGATCCAATTTCATCAAAGCGTCAACTGTTTTTTGAGTTGGGTTGATGATATCGATCAAACGTTTGTGTGTACGCATTTCGAATTGTTCGCGAGAATCTTTATATTTGTGAGTCGCACGAATGATTGTGTAGAGGCTACGCTCAGTTGGAAGTGGGATTGGACCCGCAACTTGTGCACCTGTACGAGTAGCTGATTCTACGATTTTTGCAGCCGCTGTGTCAAGCGTACGGTGTTCGTAAGCTTTCAAACGGATACGGATTTTTTTGTTTGCCATCTTTTTCTCCTTTTCGTCTATTTAAGATAATAGGCTAGCTCCACAAGAAAACCGACGCGCGTTGCGTGGCAATGCAACCGAGCGTGTCGCAACCTCTTGCATCAAAGCTAAGGCTGTAATTTACAGCACCATAATAGAATAACACAAAGCCCCTGCGATTGCAAGGGATTTGACAGGATTTTTTAAATTTTTTAGATGAAACTGTTTTCTTATTGTCCCTTATCTCAAAAAGGCATAAATGAAGAGCAAATTTTTATTTTTTCTTCTATATAATATTCATAATATTCGTTTCGATCTGAAATTTATCATTCGATTGTTTTATCAAGATATCTGTTTTTGACTCGGTTTCTTTATAATATTGCAGATACTGTTCTCGTCTCATTTGCTGACTAGCCAATATAAAGGATGCATCGCCATTTCTCACAGCCGTATCTCGAGCTAGACGCCTCTTTAATTCTGTCTCTTCATCCGTATAGAAACAAATGGTTTTGTCAAAGAGTTCCTTGGGTAGAAAACCCACAGACATCCCTTCGACTATCAGAATTGGTTTTGCTCCCGATAATACCTCACTAGCCTTCCAAGGTTCTTCGATAGTCAAGACATCCATACCCGCTTGCAAGGCTAGAATATCTCTCTGTAAGCTTACCAGTTCATGTGCCACTGGTAAACATGCTGTCACCTTTTGATCCGGTGTCTCTTTAGGCACCACCAAATGTCGTCCCGAAGTAATATAGGGATCTGTCTCTAGTAAATTTACCTTTTTAGAATCAAGTTCTTGGTACAATTCTTGAGCAAAAGTTGATTTCCCTGAAGCTCCATGACCGTAGATACCCAGCGTTTTTACTTTTCCCGACTCTATTTCAGATACTAGTCTTTTTATTAACTCTTTTTTCTTCATTCTCTCTTGACCTGTTCATAGTTTTGCTTGCCATCGTTAAGCTTGTCCCAAATAACTACTTTTCCACTTTGCAGAGATTTTTGTACATCGATGATTCGTTGATTGGAAGAACCACGAAACTGGAGCATGAGATTGCGCTTGTTTTTGTCATAGCGACCATCGACTAGGATATCAATCAGCGATAAAAGCTCCAATTTGTCAGGCGTCTCCAACATCATTTCTTCCCAAGTGTAGCCCGTCCAAGACCAGATATCTTTTTCTGGTAACTCTTTTCGAATGCGTTTAACGAGAGGCAAAAGAATTCCAGTATTGAGGAATGGCTCTCCACCGAGTAGGGTCAAACCTTGAACATAAGGCTGGGCAAGATCTGCCATAATCTGTTCTTCCAACTCTGGTGTATAAGGAATCCCGGCATTAAATGACCAGGTCGCTACATTGTAGCAACCTTCACAGTGAAACATACATCCTGCTACATAAAGAGAATTGCGCACCCCTTCGCCATCGACAAAGTTAAAAGCCTTATAATCAATAATACGTCCCTGACTAAGCTCCTCACTCTTCCACTCGCCTGGTTTTGGTGTATTCCATGTCATACTTTCTACTCCAACTCTATCCAATAGCGCTCCGTTCCATTTCGAACATCCTCTAACTTCCCACCATTAGCTAAGATAACAGCTCGGCTGGCAGGATTTTCTGTGCTACAAGTCACAAGCGCTCGTTTGATATTCTTTTCCTTGGCAATTTGTAGACCTTGTCGGAGGGATTCTTTGGCGTAGCCTTTGCCCCTTTCAGAGGGACGGATGGAGTAGCCAATATGGCCAGCATGATTCAGCAATCCCTCATTTAGTCTCAGCCGTAAATTTAAAAAACCTAAAGCATGATCTGATTTATCAAACAATACGAACTGAATTGATGGAACACGATTTTTAGGCAATTTTATTCCCATTTCTTTATTAAGGTTAGTTTCTAGCCACTCCTCATAATCAAAGTTCTCAGCATCCCAAAATCCACCATCGTGGGCTGATTGAGTCTGTTCAAACTCTGCCATCATGTTTAGAATGGTTTCTTTATCTGCTAATGTTGGTCTGCGTAATTCCATGTATTCCTCCCGCTATGAGAAAAGTGAGAGGGGACTCTCACTTTTTCTTGTTCTTATTCAAAAATTGTTCTCTAAGGCTGGCTACTCGATCTTTTTTATTGACTCCACCCTTTGAATGCTTTTCGTGGAATCGTTGAACCAAGGCCTTACCCTTATCGTCTAATTGATATTTTCCCATGCTATCTCTTTCTAATTTCTTACTTCATGCCCTGCTGTTTTGATAGTAGAACCGTTCATGTGTTTGACACGCGCAGCAATTTCCTTGTGACGACCATTCACCATCGGACGTGCTTGAGGATTCCCTAAATAACCACAAGTTCGTTTAACAACATCTACTGTTTTAGGATCATTATTACCACAGTTAGGACAAGCAAATCCTCTCTCAGTTGGTTCAAAATCTCCTTCAAAATCACACTTGTAACAGCGGTCGATCGGAGTATTAGTTCCGAGATAACCTACACGGTCATATGCATAGTCCCACACAGCTTCCAAGGCCTTTGGATTTTGTTGGAGAACTGGGTACTCGCAGTAGTGGATAAAGCCACCAGATGCACCCGCTTCTGGGTAGACTTTCTCAAAGTCCAATTTTTCAAAAGGTGTTGGATTTTTGCGGACATCATAATGGAAGGAATTTGTGTAGTATTCTTTATCAGTAATGTCTGGAATAGAGCCAAATTTCTCTGTATCCAAACGACAGAATCGGTCCGTCAAACTTTCAGACGGTGTAGAGTAGATAGAGAAGTGATAGCCATATTGGTCTGACCACTCTTCTACTCGATGTTTCATGTCTCGAATGATATCAAGGGTGAATTCTTTAGCTTCTGGATTGGTTTCCCAATTGTTGCCAAAGAAGACTGTCGCCACTTCATAGAGCCCGATATAGCCAAGCGAAACAGTAGCACGGCGATTCTTAAAGAGTTCGTCAACACTTTCTTCCTTACCAAGGCGGCGTCCGAAGGCTCCGTATTGATAAAGAATTGGTGCATTAGCTGGAGTGGCTTCCTTGGTCCGCTCTACACGATAGACCAGTGCATCTTCTGCGATATTCATCCGCTCATTGAAGATTTCCCAGAACTTGTTCATGTCGCCTTCAGACTCGAGGGCGATACGAGGAAGATTGACTGTTACCACACCTAGGTTCATACGACCAGAATTGACTTCTACTCCATTTTCATCCTTCCAACCTTGGAGGAAAGAACGGCATCCCATCGGAACCTTGAAAGAACCTGTCAACTCGACAATCTTATCATAAGACAAGACATCTGGGTACATGCGCTTAGTTGCACACTCAAGAGCCAACTGCTTGATGTCGTAGTTAGGTGAGCCTTCCTCTAAGTTAAGACCTCTTTTAAGAGTAAAGATGAGTTTAGGGAAGATGGCTGTACGATGTTCTGAACCAAGCCCCTTGATACGAATGTTCAGGATTGCCTTTTGAATTTCACGTTCAAAACGACTGGTCCCTAAACCGAAACCAAGAGAGGTAAATGGCGTTTGCCCATTTGATGTAAAGAGGGTATTAATCTCGTACTCTAGAGATTGCATGGCATCGTAGATGTCTTTTTGGGTTTTCTTCCAGGCATATTCTTGGCGCTTGTCAGGCAGAACCCATTCCTCCGCATCCTTGAGGTGCTTTTGGTAATTTTTCTCTGCATAAGGAGCCAAGACTTCATCGATACGGTCAGCTGAACAGCCTCCATACTGGCTAGAAGCAACGTTTGCGATGATTTGTGAAATCTGTGCTGTCGCAGTTTGGATAGATTTGGGGCTCTCTACCTCCGCATTTCCAATCTTAAAACCATTTTCCAACATGCCCTTGAAATCAATCAAACAACAGTTGGTCATTGGTGTGTAGGGGCTATAATCCAAATCATGATAATGAATCTCACCTTTTTGATGGGCATTAGCCACATGTTTAGGAAGCATTTGAAGTCCGATGGATTTTCCAACAATCCCTGCAGTCAAATCACGCTGGGTATTAAAAACATCGCTATCCTTATTGGCATTTTCATTGACAACTGCCTGATCTTTACTGAGAAGTTTATGAATACTAAAGTTGATATCTGTCGCTTTTGAGCGCTCAAAATCCCTTTGAGTCCGATAGGTGATATACTCCTCAGCCAAGGCGTATTCTTTTGCTTCCAACAACTCGTGTTCTACGATATTTTGGATTTCATAGATTTTTACACCTTGTGGGAAACGGCTATGAATCTCTTCGACGATACGTTCAACTAGAGTACTAAGTCGTTTTTCAACCAAAGGGGTTACATCCATAACCTTTTCAGCAGCCTTATGAAGCGCTTTGTCAATCTTGTCTACATCAAAAATTACACGTCTGCCGTCACGCTTTTCGACGAATAAAGTCGGATCAGGGACAGCCTTCTCTTCCAATACAATCATATCCATACCCTTTTCTTAAATATAATATTGATTCTAAAAAGTATTATATCACTAAAAAAATAAAAATCAATATCTTGTGTCAAAAAATAAAATTTTTTTAAAATTACACAAGATATTGATAGTTTTTATTTTAATTTATAGAGTTTAAAATCTTTGAATTCACTTTGAACCGCTTGATAATTTTCAGCTAAAAGCTGCTCAACTTCTGTCCAAAGAGTTGTTTTTGTATTTACTACAATCATCTTTGGTTGATTATCTCGTAGATCATTTACAAGCTTAGTACGATTTGCATCAAGTCCTGTATGCAATCTAGGCGATAGCAACTGACTAGCTGACAAGCGTTCGCTAGCTTTATAGCTACTTGTCAGATTATCCCAAACATAGATACGATCTGTAGCTTGAGTTTCCCCTTTGACCTTAGATTCAATGCTTGTACGTTCTTGATATTGTTCCGCATGGAGCAAATATCGTGATACTACAGGTGCTAAAAATAGGTAAGCCAGAGCTAAAATTGGCAGATAGGCATTTCCTTTTAGAAAAGCTCCCCATACCGAAGTTTCTTCTCTAGATCGTCTACGGCGATTCGCTCCTTCTGGCTTCTCTGTTGAAATTCGTGTCAGCAAAAGAAGCGACAAGAAAGGAAGGAACTCAACCATACGACTACCATTGATAAGATCTGTAGAAAAAATTTCTAAAACTAATACCAAAATGACAGCTATTGCAGCAGAGATTGATAAGACCGATTGCTTCAATGGTTTATATTTGAAGAGACCTGTCAATGCCAATGTCAATACTCCGAGACCTATCGACAACAATCCATAGAAGAGGATATTGTCGAATAATCCTGAGTTAGACGTAAAGTTTAAACTATCTAATGGATAGAGGATTTGACTAATGGCATTTCCGAAACTGCCTTTATAAGCTGTATAATATCCGATTGGATAAAAGAAGATTGAAAAACCAAGGCCCGCTGCAAAAAATTGATAAACACCATGAGCTAAATTATTGCGACCAACATTAAAAGCTGTTACAGCAAAAAACAAGACAAAGGCGTATAAAGTTGTGACCAAAGGTGCAAAGAAAAATGCTAGAGCTAAGCTAGCTCCAATACGGATAAATCCTTTGTCAAGGCTTGGTTCTGCCAAATAAGATGTTACTAAACTTAAGGCATAAAACAAGAATGGGAGTGCAAGAATAGTTGCATAGCCTCCACCAAAACTAAGAGCACTAGCCAGGACATAAAAGACTGTCAATACTTGTTGCGATTGCTTATCTTGTCCAGTCAGATTGAAAGCAGAACGGAAAAGAAAGAATCCGGCACCTACTAAGGCTAACCAATTAAAGACGGCAAACAAAATACTGCCCTTGGTTAAATACTGTAAAAAGTAATAGAGGAGGCCACTAGTCCCAAAATAATCTGCGTAGATATCCCCACTCTGATGCATAGCCCATCCAATATAGAAATCTTGAGCCTGCTCTGGACTAGTCAATCCTAGCACAAAAGGAAGAGCTACAGACACAAGTACCGCTAAAGTGCTCCAAATTAGGATTTTGAATAATGGTAAGCGAGCAGATTGTCGTGTTTCAAACTCTTCTCGCACCTCTCCCCCACCTGAATTATCTTGATTTCCAGTCCAAGTTGGGATTGGTTCGTCTTCTAATCTGCCATATACGTTCATTCGCTCTCTCCTATATTTTAATTTGTTCTAGTATATCAAAAAGTCTAGTTCTTGTCAGCCTGCTGAGGGCATTTGTTCAGCTTTTTACAGAGATTAGCGAAGTATTCAATCTCATAAAAACGATGATAAGACGCTTTTTTATAGGCTTCTAAAAAAATTTTTTCTTCTACTGTCAGCATAGTCATTTCTCCTTTTCTCTTAATTCGAAAAATGAAGAAAAAACTAAAAAAGCTGAAGCCCTCAATAGAGAATTCAGCTTTTTATTTTTAGTCAGCTTTTTTTTCTAAGTTTTTAGAAATACTTCGATTTTTACCTTCTAAGTACACCATAAGAATGGAAATATCTGCTGGGTTTACACCTGAAATACGGCTAGCTTGGCCGATGGTTTCTGGATTGATAAGCTTGAACTTCTGACGAGCTTCAGTCGCGATAGAGTCAATATCATCCCAGTCAATATTCGCTGGAATTCGTTTTTCTTCCATGCGTTTCATCTTGGCAACCTGATCCATGGCTTTTGAGATATAGCCTTCGTACTTGATTTCGGTTTCAATCAATTCGATAATCTTGTCATCCAATTCTTCGGCAGCAGGTCCGATGAAGGCTACCACATCTTGGTAAGAAACTTCAGGACGACGAAGGAATTCCTTGGCAGTCACCGCATCTGTCAATGGCTTGAAGCCCATCGCTTCAACCTTAGCGTTAGTTTCCTTGACCGGCTTGAGTTTGATGCTATCCAAACGCTTCATTTCATTTTCAAATTGATTTTTCTTGATTTCAAAACGAGCCCAACGTTCATCGTCCACAAGACCAATCTCGCGCCCCATTTCTGTCAAACGCATATCAGCATTGTCATGACGGAGGATGAGGCGGTATTCTGCACGACTGGTCAAGAGACGGTAGGGTTCAATGGTTCCCTTGGTCACCAAGTCATCAATCATCACCCCGATATAGCCGTCACTGCGCTTCAAAATTAACTCAGGCTTGCCTTGGATTTTCAGAGCCGCATTGATACCTGCGATAATCCCTTGGCCTGCTGCCTCTTCGTAACCAGATGTACCATTTGTCTGACCAGCTGTGAAAAGTCCTGAGATTTTCTTGGTTTCCAGAGTCGCACGCAATTGATGAGGCAAGACCATGTCATACTCAATAGCATAACCTGTACGCATCATCTCTGCATTTTCCAAACCTTTGATAGAATGAACCAGATCACGCTGGACATCCTCAGGAAGACTGGTTGAAAGTCCTTGGACATAAACTTCTTCTGTGTTTCGTCCTTCTGGCTCAAGGAAAAGTTGGTGGCGTTCCTTGTCTGCAAAACGCACAATCTTGTCCTCAATTGATGGACAGTAACGAGGTCCCACTCCCTTGACCACACCTGTAAACATAGGCGCACGATGGAGGTTGTTTTGGATAATCTCATGACTGGTACCATTGGTATAGGTCAACCAGCACGGCACTTGGTCTTTAACATAATCCTCATCACGTGAAGTATAAGAAAAGTGATTTGGTGTTTCATCTCCTGGCTGGATTTCTGTCACATCATAGTTGATAGAGGAAGCCTTGACACGTGGAGGTGTTCCTGTCTTGAAACGACCGATCTCGAGGCCCAATTCCTTGAGATTGTCAGCTAGGTTAATCGAAGCTAAGCTGTGGTTTGGACCTGACGAGTACTTGAGGTCTCCGATGATGATTTCCCCACGGAGGGCTGTCCCTGTAGTCACAATAACAGCCTTTGCAGCATACTCTTGATGGGTCGCTGTACGAACACCGACAACCTTACCATCTTCCACCAAAATCTCATCAATCATGGTTTGACGAAGGGTGAGATTTTCTTGATTTTCAACCGTTTTGCGCATTTCCTTAGAGTAAAGTTCCTTGTCAGCCTGCGCACGAAGAGCACGAACAGCAGGTCCTTTCCCAGTGTTGAGCATCTTCATCTGGATATAGCTTTTATCAATAGTCTTGGCCATTTCGCCGCCCAGGGCATCTACCTCACGCACAACAATTCCCTTGGCAGAGCCACCGATAGAAGGATTACAAGGCATGAAAGCCAACATTTCGATGTTGATAGTCGCAAGCAAGACCTTACAACCCATACGGCTAGCAGCTAGAGAGGCTTCTACCCCAGCATGTCCCGCACCAATTACAATAATATCGTATTCTTCTGTAAAATTATAAGTCATTTTCTCTCCTATTCCTCAAGATGAATGTGTCTTAGTTGTCCGTTCCAATCAGGCAGGGCTGTCTTTAAAAAGGCTGGAACCAGCCGAATATCCTCAAGCTTGTCCAAGTCAATCCACTCACAAGGCTGCGTTTTTTCGTCTTCCTGCATAGTCAATGGAGCATCTTCAAGCAAGTCTACTAAATAATGAAACTCGATATTGTGATAGTGAACACCGTCTTCCTCAAAACGATTTTCAACCACGAAAGCTAGTTGTCCAGCTTGAGCTTTGACACCCAGTTCTTCCCTCACCTCACGGACTACCGCATCTTCCGTTCTTTCGTTGACTTGAATAGCACCGCCGATGGTGTAATACTGGTCCTTATCTTTGGTGACTAGGAGCTTATGATTTTGGAGAATCAAGACTGTTGCCCGAACACCAAAAACAGTGTTTCCCACCTTTGTCCGAAAGTCTTGTTGAGTCATTTTTGTCCTTTCCTTTAAACGACACAAAAACAGTCAAAACTCGTAAGAAGTGCAGGACAAAAAAGCCTGCAACATCCATGAGCTTTGACCATCATTTCTATTGCTTTTATTATTGTAGCAAATTGAGAAAATTTGTCAATCTAAATGTACTGACAAACCTTGCCATCACGGTAGGCATTGTCAATCAAACCACCACCGAGACATTCTTCACCATCGTAAAAGACAACTGCCTGTCCTGGTGTAATGGCGCGTTGTGGTTCTGCAAAAATGACCTCTGCCTTGTCTCCTTTGACATGTACAGTCACCTTCGAGTCTGGCTGACGGTAGCGGAATTTAGCCGTACATTCGAGCGTAAATTCCTCTGGCATGTCACGAGTAAAGTGGACTTGACTAGCCTCTAAACTGGTTGACATGAGCGCTTCATGATAGAAACCTTGTCCTACATAGAGGATATTTTGGCTCAAGTCCTTTCCAACAACGAACCAAGGGGCATTATCCCCACCGTGTTGACCACCGATACCAAGTCCTCCACGCTGACCGATCGTATAATACATCAGTCCTGCATGCTCGCCCATATCGCGACCATCTACAGTCATCATGCGACCAGGCTGGGCTGGTAGGTAGTTGCTGAGAAATTCTTTAAAGTTCTTTTCTCCGATAAAGCAAATCCCTGTCGAGTCTTTCTTCTTAGCAGTCGCAAGTCCTGCTTCTTCAGCTATTTTTCGTACTTCAGATTTTTCCAAATGTCCTAGTGGGAACATGGTTTTTTGGAGTTGTTCTTGCGAAAGTTGGCTGAGGAAATAGGTCTGGTCCTTGCCATTGTCCACGCCACGAAGCATGTGAACAGTGCCATCCTCATCACGCGCTACTCGAGCATAATGCCCCGTCGCTACATAGTCTGCACCCAAGGTCATGGCATAGTCCAAAAAGGCCTTGAACTTAATTTCCTTGTTACACATAACGTCTGGATTTGGCGTGCGTCCTGCACGGTATTCCGCTAGGAAATACTCAAAAACGCGGTCCCAGTACTCTTTTTCAAAATTGACAGAGTAGTAAGGAATGCCAAGTTGATCTGCCACCGCAGCCACATCCTTGTAATCCTCGGTCGCTGTACAGACGCCGTTTTCATCTGTGTCATCCCAGTTCTTCATGAAGATGCCGATCACATCGTAGCCCTGCTCCTTGAGCAAGAGAGCCGTCACCGACGAATCAACACCACCACTCATCCCCACGACAACACGTGTTTTAGAGTTATCACTCATGGTAAGTCTCCCATCTATTCGTTTATTCACGATTGAAGGTCGTGTGTGCTTCAACGATTGAAGGTCGCTTGAGCAAGATTCATTATAGCATGCTTTAAAAAAGATGACAAGGAAGATGGAGACAAATCTAGCAATCTCTTCTGTAAATACATAAAATTAAGAACTCAAAAAAGTAATTCATGCCTAAACCTCTATTCACTTTAAAAATTTATTTTTAAAATCAACTAAAAATGATATACTGTAATGAGGAGGAATGCGCACATGATTCCATACATATACCTTTATCCACGTGCGTAGAACTATTGTGAACAACTACAAAGATATACTAAAATCAAAAAATACTATTTTCATTATTACACTTATTGCAGGTATTGGACTTTTGACAGGCTTAGTCCTCCATCAAGAAAAAATCCAAGCAGAGAGAGGGAACGTTGCTCTCATCAAACAACAAAAAAATCAACAAGATGTTGAACAAGTAAAAAATGCCATTAAAGACTTCAACATCGATTCTGAAAGCATAATAGATGATTGGAAAAAGATTCAGGAATTGAAACCAACCACTGATGCGGGTAAAAAGACACTAACAGACTTTCTTACTTCTACTGCCGATAAAGTCACAAAGCATTATACTGAAAAAGCTTTAAAATTAGATATAAAGGACTCTGATAGCCAGTTTCAAGATAAACAAAAACTTGAAACGACCATCACTTCTTTACAAAAAATACTAGAAATCATTAAAGATATTAACTCTACTAACGAACAAACTTCCATTGAAGAAAAAATAAAACCAATTCAAGAACTGATCTCTAAATTCCAAAAACAAGTTGAAGTTTTGACCAAAAAAGAAGAAACTACCCAAACAGAAACGACTACTAGAGATGCCGAACTCGAAGCCAGCCGTTCAGAAGATAGTAGCTATATTCAAAGCTATCCGGAAACAAATGGAAGCATATCTAATTCCCAAGCACCTGCAACAGACCAATACTCCACTGATAGTGCTAGCAGTGGAGGAGATACTGGTGCCAATACAGGAGGACAAGCTGCTGATTCTTCAGATTCTCAATCAGAGTCTAATAGCGATACAACCAGTTCGTCTAACTAATCTAGATGGCGAAATCCCATAAACTTGTAAGCCCTCAACACCAATGTTTATAATGATCTCTCATCAAATGTAAACACACAAAAAGAGCCTTAAACGGCTCTTTTTTAGGGCTCTATGATATTGGTAGCAGGTTAATTCCCTATAGATATTATGGAGCCAATTATTGATAAAAACTTTAGTCATCTTCGTCTCTATAAAAATATTTTCTATACAACCAAAATTAATGCCCATATCGTACTAAGAGCTATAATAATAGAATTTATTGGATTTATTTCAGTATGTCCAATCACTAGTCCAATTATTGGACTAGTAGACATGCTTAGATATAATAAAAATGACAAAATATGATGTTGCTGCTGAATCTCTCAACTCTTTATCTTTACAATGGTGATAAGTTGCTTTGCAAACAGCTTTACTACACTCTCTTGGAGGAAGCAAAAATAAGCAGACAGTACGACACACTTGCGTTTTCCTATATTCGTATAGGCATTTGTACTAATGATGCTCAGTTGGTCAAAATGGACTCTCCTTAGCTAAGCTAGTAGAAGACGAACACTTACTAACAGAACTAGAGCGAGAAGTTGATATCTTTGTAAACAAAAAAAAGAAAGTCTTTGAGACTTCCTTTTCTATATCTTCTTAATACCAACCGTTGTTAAGCCAGAAGTTCTTAGCAGCTGTCCATGAACCGTAACGTCCTGCAACATAAGCGTCTGCTACACGTTCTTGGTTTTCAGCTGAGTAGTCACCGTTCAAGTAAGAATCTGTCAATTGGTAACGACCGATGTAACGTCCGTTTGTAGCTGTGTAGCTACCGCCTGATTCTTTTTGAGCGATCCATTCTTTAGCTTCTGCTTCAGATCCGCTTACAGTTGCAGCTGGAGCTGAGTAGCTTTCTGTCGCTGCAGGTGCTGGAGCTTCGTAAGTAGCTTCATATGTAGTTTCTTCTACAACAGTTTCAGCAACTGCTGGAGTTTCTTCAACTTCTGCTACAGGAGCTTCTGTTGTTGTAGTTTCAGCAACTGGAGCTGCCCCATCGATAATCAATACTTGGTCAATAAAGATAAGGTCAACATTTTTAATGTTGTTCAATTTAGCTAACTTTTCAACTGTTGTGTTGTAAGTTTCAGCAATTTCTGAAAGAGTGTCTCCAGGTTTAACTGTGTAAGTTTTTGTTTCTTGTGCAAAAGTTAGTGATGGTGCAAGGAAAGCAAGTACAACTGCAAATCCTGCAAGTTTAGTCTTAATGTTTAATTTCATTTAAAAAAGTTCTCCTTTTTTCTTATACTACCATGATACCTTTCTAATGTTACTATTTGTTAACGAATTTGTGTAGAAATGTTACAGAACTGTGATTTATTTACCTGAAAAAAGCGTTTTTTGTTACAAAACCCTTAGTATTAAAGGTTTTTGCTATTTTTATATATTTCAGAATGTAAATAAGCACTTACATCCAATCTTTGATATAATAGAAGTAAGAATCTTTTTAAGGGGAAACAGATGCAATCACTTCGTTTTCAATCTGTCTTTGATATCATTGGACCAGTCATGATTGGGCCATCTAGTAGTCACACGGCGGGAGCTGTTCGTATCGGTAAAATCGTTTCATCTATCTTTGATGATACTCCAACTGAAGTTGAATTCCAGCTTTTTAACTCTTTTGCAAAAACCTATCGTGGACACGGGACAGACCTTGCCCTTGTAGCTGGGATATTAGGAATGGATACCGATGACCCTGAAATTCCAAATAGTTTAGAAATTGCTCATAAGCGTGGCATTAAAATCGTATGGACCATCCAAAAGGACAGTAATGCTCCCCACCCAAATACTACGAAAATCACTGTTAAGAACGATCGTAAGACTATCAGCGTAACAGGAATTTCAATCGGCGGTGGAAATATCCAGGTGACAGAACTCAATGGTTTTGCGGTATCCCTCAACATGAATACACCTACTATTATCATCGTTCATCAAGATGTTCCAGGTATGATTGCTCATGTGACAGAGGCCCTATCACGCTTTGACATTAACATCGCTCAAATGAATGTGACCCGAGAAAAGGCCGGGGAGAAAGCCATTATGATTATCGAAGTTGATAGTCGCAACTGTGAAGAATCTATCGAAGAAATTCGTAAAATTCCTCATTTGCACAATGTCAATTTCTTTCAATAGGAGAAAATATGTTTTACTCTATCAAAGAATTAGTCGAACAAGCCGAACTAGATTTTCAAGGAAATGTTGCTGAACTCATGATTACAACTGAGTTTGAGCTAACTGGTCGTGAGCGAGAAGAAGTTCTCCTCCTCATGGAACGCAATCTTGAGGTTATGAAAGCTTCTGTTGAACTTGGCCTTAGTGAAAAGAAATCTCGTAGCGGTTTGACAGGTGGTGATGCTGCCAAGCTCGACCACTACATCAAAAAAGGAAAGACGCTGTCTGACTTCACTGTCTTGTCTGCCGCCCGTAACGCTATCGCCGTTAATGAACACAATGCCAAGATGGGATTGGTCTGTGCAACTCCTACTGCTGGTAGTGCCGGTTGTCTTCCCGCAGTCCTCACAGCTGCTATTCAAAAGTTGGGTCTAACTCATGAACAACAACTAGACTTCTTATTTGCTGCGGGTGCTTTTGGTCTCGTCATTGCGAACAATGCTTCTATCTCAGGTGCCGAAGGTGGTTGTCAAGCCGAAGTTGGTTCAGCTTCAGCCATGAGTGCTGCTGCCTTAACCCTAGCTGCAGGCGGAACCCCTTATCAAGCGAGCCAGGCCATCGCCTTCGTTATCAAAAACATGCTTGGTCTTATCTGCGATCCCGTTGCAGGTTTGGTTGAAGTTCCATGCGTTAAGCGTAACGCCATGGGAGCAAGCTTCGCCTTTATCGCAGCCGATATGGCCTTAGCTGGTATCGAATCAAAAATCCCAGTTGATGAAGTCATTGATGCCATGTACCAAGTGGGCTCTAGTCTTCCAACCGCCTTTCGTGAAACTGCCGAGGGAGGCCTTGCTGCCACACCGACAGGTCGTCGCCTTCAAAAAGAAATCTTCGGTGAATAATTTCATCATTATGAGGAGAATCAATGTCATCTCTATCAGCCATCTTTTTCGATCTAGATGGAACCCTTGTAGATAGTTCAATCGGTATTCACAATGGGTTCACCTATACTTTCGAACAACTGGGAGTCCCTAGTCCAGATGCAAAAACCATCCGTGGCTTTATGGGGCCACCATTAGAAACAAGTTTCGCTAGTTGCCTCCCAGCAGATCAAGTTGAAACAGCTATCCAGCTTTATCGTTCCTACTATAAGGAAAAGGGAGTTTACGAAGCCCAGCTCTTTCCACAAATCAAAAACCTGCTAACTGAACTAGCTCAACAATACCCACTCTATATCACTACTACGAAGAATACACCAACTGCAATTGATATGACCAGCAACTTTGAGATCAATCAATTCTTTGATGGTATCTATGGTTCTAGCCCTCAAGCATTGCACAAGGCAGATGTTATTCGTCAAGCTATAACAACACATGATTTAGCTCCAGAAAAAGTGGTTATTGTTGGAGATACCAAGTTTGATATGATTGGCGCCCAAGAAACTGGCATTAAAAAACTAGCGGTTACTTGGGGATTTGGCGATGAAACGGAGCTCATGACCTATCATCCTGACTGGATTGCTCACCACCCAATAGACATTTTACAGCATCTACAATTAAAACGTTAAACAAAAGACTCCCAGCCTAAAAGTTAGGTTTGGGAGCTTTTTGTCTGATCATAATGAGGAGAATGACATTCCCCATATTCGTCCAATTATTCAAAAGGGGAAACTTCTTCGCTTTCAACTTCTTTAGGCCTATTGGTTGTTACTATTTCTACTTCCTTACTTGGCATAGCTAGCAGAACTAATAGAGCAAAACGTCCGACCATTGGAACAAAGTGAAGGAAGATAAAGGCCCAGTGGAATCCAGCATCACGCAAACGGCGAACCGACAAAGCTAGTGTTGGCACTAAGATTGCTAGGTAGAAAACTGCATAAATAATAACAACTAAGCCAAATACCATAAAAGTCGCTTCGCTCACTGAATCGTTTATTGAATCCATCACGGCACTAAGAAATACGGTGTAGAAATAGATAATCCAGAAAGGAATAGAAAGAATAAAGTTTCCTAGCCAAACCCACCAGTAATCTGGCCGCGTTGAACGTCCAGTGAACTCTGCATAATTCTTAAAAAAATTTTTATACGCATTAATCATAGGATACTCCCATTTTTTATTTTACTAGTAGATACTGTACAGTTATAGAACACTCCCAAATCTAGTAAAAGACCTGGGAGTGTTAGCAAATTGTTCAATAATATTCAAGAAGTCCTATGCAAGATTGAAACTTCTTAGTCCTTGTAGCATTCTTCAGATAGTTAATCTTATAGTGTTTCCTTTGTTGGCATAGCGAAAAGTACTAGAAGAACAATACTACCTAGTGGAACGAATAAAATAAAGATCAATGCCCAGTGGAAACCAGCATCACGAAGGCGACGGACCATCAAAGCAAGTGACGGCAATAAAAGTGCTAGGCCAAAAATAAAATAGATAATAGCGATAAAGCCCAAAGATATAAGAGCACCCTCGTTTCGCGAATTAGCCAGAGCATTTCCGTATGTTAAGAAGAAAGGAATATAAAGAATAATATTTCCAAGCCAAACCCACCAATAGTCGGAACGTGTTGAACGGCCTGCAAAATCTACATATCCTTTAAAAAAATTCTTATAAGCGTTAATCATAAGTTACTCCCTAATTTTTTATTTACTATAGTTTACCATATCTGTTCAATAATAACAAGTTTGTTCAAAAAACTCTGAAAGTCTCTCGAAATCTAGAAAAAAGAGATTATCTATATTTAGTCAACATGTGTTGTTTCGTTAGCAAAGCTAATAATAGCTCTCTTCAACTCAGAACCCTGCATAGTACGGAACTCTTCAATCTTCTGATTGATTATTTCAAGAGGCATCACATTTACCTTACCAACAAAGATTTTGTCCATTACTTGATTGTCAACTAATTCAGTTGATACAAGTAACTCTTCATATAGTTTTTCACCTGGACGGATCCCTACTTCTACGATTGGAATTTCATTTTCAGTATGGCCACTGAGTAGAACCATTTTCTTAGCCAAGTCGTAAATGCGTACTGGTTTGCCCATATCAAGGATAAAGACCTCCCCATCCTTGGCATAAGCGCCCGCATGAATCACCAAACGACTAGCTTCTGGAATAGTCATAAAGTAACGAGTCATTCGGAAGTCTGTCACCGTTACAGGACCACCTTCAGCAATCTGACGTTCAAAAACAGGAATCACACTACCACGACTACCGAGTACGTTACCGAAACGCACCGCACAATAGGTTGATTGGCTACGTTGGTTAAAACCTGTAACAATCAACTCAGCCACACGTTTAGTTGCTCCCATTACGTTTGGTGGATTAACGGCCTTATCTGTCGAAATCATGACCATTTTTGGAACTCGAGCAGCGTCAACTGCCTTAGCAACATTATAAGTTCCAAGGATGTTATTCTTGAAGGCTTCTTTTGGATTACGCTCCATCATCGGAACATGTTTATGGGCTGCAGCATGGTAAACAATAGCTGGTTCGTACTGCTCAAAAACTTGAAGCAAACGATCGTAATCTTGAATATCAGCAATGACAGGAACAAAATCAATTTCCTGGAACTTGCGAATCAATTCATGGTAAATAAGATAAATAGAGTTTTCTCCATGACCGAGCAGAATGACACGTTCAGGATTGAAACGACTAACCTGACGACAGATTTCTGAACCGATTGATCCTCCGGCACCGGTCACCAAGATGGTTTTACCAGTGATTTCAGAACCCAGACGTGATTCATCAAGCTGAATCTCCTTACGTCCTAAAAGGTCTGTGATATCAATCTTCTGGAAACCACCTGCTTGAGGTTGGATGCCTTGCACAACTGACTCAATCATCGGCATCTTATAGCATTTTACACCGATATGGTTACACATTTGCAGGATTCGCTCATATTCAGATGGATCTAGTGACGGAATCGCAACGATAACTTTTTCAACTCTATAGCGTTTAGCCAATTCTGGTAGATCATCATAAGAACCCAAAACTGGGATTTTCCCAAGCTTTTGTCCTTTTTTCTTTTCATCATTATCCAAAATCCCAACCAGTTCAAGGTCACTAGTAGGATGTTGGTAGCTGTCCATAAAGAGCGCACCACCATCGCCTGCACCAATCAAGAAGGTACGACGGTGTTCTCCTTCGCCATTTCCCTTTCTACGTCTTGAGTAAATCAACTGCCAAGTGATACGAGGAAGTAGAATCAAGAAAGTTGTTAATAGGATAAAGAGTACGATAAAGCGGACAGAAAAGAGTGGCAAGAAAGCATAGCAGATCACATAAGAGAAGATACTACTGATAGTCACTCCGAAGAAAATCTTCATAAAATCTGTGATTTTGCTATATCTACTAATACTAGCATTCAGCCCCCAAAATCCAATCATAAGCTGGTAGAAAAGGAAGGTTAGGCCTGTGTAAATGACATAGTCTACCGGGGCTGGATTAATCAAGCCATAAAATAGAATATAGGAAACAATAATTGATAAGACCATACTGGCAATATCAAAAAATCCCCAAAATATTTGTTTCTGTTGTTTATTTAATACTTCAACCAGATCAATTACGTAATCTGTTATTTTTTTATTCATGTGAATGGTATCCTCCTACACAAAATCACATTTTCTAGTAATCTTCAGATAAATTTTTAAAATCCAATTGGCTACAATTACTTGCTTTTTCTTAGAAGTTTTAAAAATATAAACTGTCGTATAAAGCCTGGACAGAGGGCAACAACAACTTGGATTAAGACACTTTTCAGATATTCACCGTAAGAAATCTGTCCACGCTCGTGCATTCTCTTTCGTGCTTGGCGATAGAGTTTTAGATAGCGAAGGCCACCACGACGTTCAAACATCCCTGCTCCCACTCGCACCTTACATAGAATCTGATCCACATTCCCAGTTCGAGCTCCTGCACTAATCATATTGAGCCAAAGGAGATCATCTTCCATATAGAGACCGTCTTCGTAGTTGCCAGCCTTTAGAACCATCTTTCTTTTGAACATAACAGTCATGTGATTAAAGGCACTTCTCATACGTTGGTAGGCAACGATATCCTCATGCTTAATCGGCACACGACGGTAAGACACAATCTCATCTGGTTGGTCGATAAACTCTGCGATATGACCACCTAGCAGGTCCAAGTTTTCTTTTTCCATCAATTCAAACTGTTGTTCGAAACGGTCTTCGACAGCAATGTCATCTGTATCCATACGGGCAATAACGTCATATTGGCACTGTAAGACACCAAACTGAAGCGCCAAACCTAGACCACGATTTTGAACAAGCGGACAACGTTTGATTGGAATACTTGACTGTGCTTCCAATTTTCCCAAAACTTGATACAGTTCAGGTGTCAGTGGACCATCTTCGACGATTACCACTTCGCTAGGTTTGAGCGTTTGATGTAAGATACTCTCTACTGCCTCTTCTAGAAAGGCTGGATTTTCTTTAACATAGACTGACATCAATACGCTAAATTTACGATTTTCAGACACAGTACTTCTCCAATTTATAGATTTTCTTTCACTATTTTATCACAATTTTTCAGACTTTCCTATTTTTATTTGAATCCCAGAAAAAAACTAGTAAATCTATCAAACTTTTTTCAATGATTTTTCGCAGCTAAAAGACGGATTCCCTCACGCCATCTTGACATCTATAGGAAAAAGCCTTAAAATAAGCTGTTATCAAAATCAGCTTATTGAGGTCCACATGAAAAAACGATCACTCTTTTTTATTCTAGGAATTATCTTAATTGGAGCGGTCTTAAGAGCTCCTTTTACGGCCTTACCGACTATTTTAGGAGATATTGCTCAAGGTTTAGGAGTTGAGGTCAGTTCACTTGGTGTTTTGACGAGTCTTCCTCTCTTGATGTTCGCCCTTTTCTCCTCTTTTGCGACCCGTTTGGCTCAAAAAATTGGACTTGAGCACCTTTTCACCTATAGTCTTATCGTCTTGACCGTCGGTTCAGTGATTCGTATCTTCAATCTCCCTCTGCTCTATCTGGGAACCTTACTTATCGGAGCAAGTATCGCTATTTTCAACGTGCTTCTTCCTAGTGTCATTCAGGCAAACTACCCGCAAAAAATCAGTTTTCTGACAACACTTTATGTGACTTCTATGGGGATTGCAACTGCCCTCTCCTCTTACATCTCTGTCCCTATCACTCAAGCTACTTCTTGGAAAGGTTTAATCCTTTGTCTAAGCCTTCTCTGCTTGCTAACCTTCTTCATTTGGTTACCCAACCATGGGTACAACCATTTTCTGGAAGGGCATGAGAAAAAACAAAAGAAAGAGAATATCTTAAAAAACAAGCAGGTTTGGGCTATCATGATTTTTTGCGGTCTCCAATCCTTACTCTTTTACACTAGTATGACCTGGTTACCTACCATGGCAATCAGTGCTGGTTTATCTCACACAGATGCCGGTCTTTTAGCTTCTATCTTTTCTCTGACTAGTATCCCCTTCTCCATGACCATTCCAAGTCTAACGACTCGTTTGTCCAATCGTCACCGTCAAATCATGTTAACAATCGTCTCTCTGGCTGGAATGCTTGGAATTGCTATGCTTTTATACCCGAGCAACAGTTTCCTCTACTGGTTGGTGGCCCATCTCTTAATTGGTACTGCCTGTAGCGCACTTTTCCCCTATCTCATGGTTTGCTTCTCTATCAAAACAAGCTCACCTGAAAAGACGGCTCAATTGTCTGGACTTGCCCAGACCGGTGGCTACATTTTGGCAGCCATCGGCCCAGCCCTCTTTGGTTACAGTTTTAACTTTTTCCAATCTTGGGTCCCAGCCGTACTGGCTCTTCTAATTATTGATATCATTATCATTATTTCAGTCTTTATAGTGGACCGAGCGGATAAAATCCTTTAAAAGGTTGAAATTCAACTCAACGAGAAATACTTTTCAAGTCAGACGGATGTCTGGCTTTTTCTTTTAAAAATGTTTGATAAGACTCTTCACAAGACTTCCCTGAATCCTAAACATGCTATAATATACCTATGATGGAAACAACTATACAATTTATCTCTCAAAGAAGTCGAAACTCTCTCAATTGAAGGGGATTGTTTTGCCCCTAAAAACATCCATGTAGATTCCTCTAACTTTTTAAATGATATACCATAGTTACGCTATTTCAACTTTTTTACTGGTATCCAAAAAAGTAAGGACGCAACTTCAATCATTAATCTGATAAAGCTAGAATATCTAACAATCAAACCTTCCAAGGAGGTTAAACTTTTGCATCATAAAATCCTTCAATTACCAAAATTGAAGTATGGCTCAGTCATTGAGAAACCAGAAATCTATCTAAAATAAAATCTTAAAGAACTTTACTTGTTTTAACTCAATTACAAACAAGTATTTGTTTAAAAGTCTAAAAAGACTATTGAAAATGTAGTAACATTTAAGGAGAAATTTATATGCTAGCAAAAGCAGGGGACGTCTATTGTGTTTACAATACCCATCTAAAAAAATACATAGCTTGCCAGATAACCAAGATCGAAGAGGGGGAGAAAAAGCCTCAGGCTGTCCTGCTGTCATTAGACTGGTCAGGAGAAGAACCTCTTAGAGAAGAAGAACTATCTTCTTTGAAGCCACTCTATATAGATTTTATGTACTGGGAAAGAAACTTACATCTTAGTAATGTTGATATTCATGTACCGTCACATTATATTTTTATTGGTAATACAACACCATTAACAACTGAAAGCACAAACACATATGCTATGTTTTGGGGAAATGGTTACGATATTTATAGGCAACTGAAATGGCAAGAAATACCAAAAGAAAAAAGAGATTTATTTAAGAAAGCAGATAAAAGCAAGGAAAAAGTTTCATTTGCAGGAAATGAGTATCGTATTTCTAAACACAATATCAATGACGAGTGGACGCCTTTTGAAGACGCATCAGAATTAAAAGTATTTCCTTGCTTATCTAAGTTGGCATTAACTAAATGGCACAAAAATATATATGAATATTTGCAGTCGACTCCTTTTATTACAGAACTAGTTCTTGAAAAGCATGGACAAACAAAACTGGATTTTTCTAAGACATCCATACATCGACTTTCCATTGATTTGACAGGTGTAGAGGAACTTATATTGAATGATGATCTGGAGGAGCTACTCTTATTAGGAGACATGAGCGACAATTGTCAGATACTTGTAAAGGATCATGGAGCCAGCTTACGATTACAACTTGATCGTTCTCTGCCTAAGGTACTGGGATTAAAGGATTTGGGAGCCATCCATTGTTCTAACATCCTTGAAATAGACTTTGCACAAATCTTGAATAACTATCCAAATCTTAGGGAATTAAGATTGTGGGGGAAACCTGGTCATATTCTTAATTTCCATAAATTATCAGAGTTCAAAGAGTTAGTCAATTTTTCAACTGTTGATTTGTTTGGCTTTACTGCAGAGGATATTCCCAAACCAGAAGATTTACCTCGATTAAGCATGTTTTGGATGAGCAGCTTACCAGAAGAGGCCGCTAAAGTGGCCAAAAAATATTATAAAAAACAGCAGGACAAGGGACTGAATCTTTGGATAACAAAACCGAGAAAAGCTGAATGGCTAGCCCAAAACCTAGACAATCCATTTCGCTCATGGGATGGTCAAGAGAATATTTCAACCGCAAACGCAAAAAAAGCAGCCTCTCTATATAGAAAGACTAGAGCAAGCCTTATAAAGCTTCTAGAAAACCCCAATGAGAACACTATGACAAACGTAGAAGTTCTCATAAGAGAATATACTCAAGGTTTCAATAAAATGGACAAACGTAACTGTTTTATTGAAACAATCGAGAGAGAGGATATCTATAGTGCTCTAGTTGAGATCTTAGATTTACTACCTGAAGATTTAGGGATGGACAAAGAAAAATTTATAGAAATCTTTGATGAGCTAAAAGATTTTTAAATGAGAAATCTTTCTAGTTCATTCTTGAAACGGAGATTATCATGACTAACTTTATACAAACTATCACAGTCGAAAATCGGCAGGTCGACAAAGAAAATTACTTTACAATTGGCTACTCTCCTGAGATAGAAAAATCTTTACTGTGTGTTTATATTTCTTGGATTGCTGGTTATGAACGCTATTACCAGTTAGATGATGGAGATTTGGCTCTCTTTGAAAGCAAACGAGAAGCATTTCTCAAAAAATATGAAAAAGAAATCAAGGCTTATCGGACTGAAAGATTGATTGGTTCTGGGGCTCTGAGGGATTACAATTTTAGTTCTTTGCCTGAGAATATCCTAAAAAACTTGGATAGCTATCCTCCATTTAACGGATATGTCTATCAAAACGGCATCCTCTGTGCCAAAATCAAGATTGAAGACAAGTATTTTTATCTTCCGCCCATTTATGATGAGGATTACAGATAAGCATTGCCTCAAAGTAATGCAAAACAGCCTCCAATCTTCTAGTTTTTACTAGGAGATTTTTATATATAAAAATTTTACACATATTACTTGACAGGGCTTTCATTTAGATGTATGATGTATGTGTAGAATAATTATATATAAAATTTTTACATACTAAAAAAGGAGGTGCCCCATGTATTTTCCAACATCATCGGCCTTGATTGAATTTCTCATCTTGGCCATTCTAGAACAAGGGGATTCCTATGGTTATGAAATTAGCCAAACCATTAAACTCATCGCCAAAATCAAGGAATCTACTCTCTACCCCATCTTGAAAAAACTGGAGACCAACCGCTATCTGACTACATACTCTCGCGAATACCAAGGTCGGATGCGCAAGTACTACTCCTTGACAGAAATTGGAGAGGAGCAACTATTTGTCCTTCGAGAAGAATGGACACTCTATACTGACACTATCAACGGCATCATAGAAGGGAGCATTCGCCATGACAAGAACTGAATATTTGAATCAGCTTGAAGCCTATCTGATGAAGCTTCCTCAAGCTGATCGCATCGAAGCCATGGATTACTTCAAAGAACTCTTTGATGATGCTGGTCCTGAAGGCGAGGAAGACCTAATAGCTAGCCTGGGAAGTCCAAAAGAAGCTGCCCATGATGTCCTGACTACACTTCTTGATAAAAAAATCAACGAAGAAAATTCCAATAAGAACAACCGTCAGGTTTTACAAATCGCAATCATCGCACTTCTGGCTGCACCTATTGGGATTCCAGTCGGGATTGGTCTTCTCATGGCTATCATCGGGATTTTTATCGCTGCGGTTAGTGTACTTTTAGCCTTCTTTGCTGTATCAGCAGCTGGACTAATCCTAGGAGGCGTTCTCCTATTTGAAAGCTTCTACGTCCTGGCTGAATCTACATCTGCTTTTGTGCTGATTTTTGGTGGAGGTTTACTAGCTATCGGGGCTTCGTCTCTAGTCTTACTAGCGACTTCCTATGTAGCACGTTTCTTTGGATTACTAATCCTTCGACTTATTCAGTGGATTCTTAATAGAGGAAAGAGAGGTGAAAGTCATGCGTAAATTAACAAAAGGATTTCTTATCTTTGGTGTTGTTACTAGTATCATTGGTTTTGCCATGATAATCATCGGCATCCAAACCGATGGTGTCAGAAGCCTCCTCGCAATGTCTCAAAATCCAGTCTTTGAAAGCCGAATGGAAGAGCTCGTTTTTGATAAAGATATTGAAAATCTAAACATCTCACTAACAGAACATTCGCTCGTCATTACGGAGTCAAACGATGATAAGATCCACCTCCAGTATCACCCGACCATCTCTGAAAAAGAGAACCTTCAACACTCTATCAAAGAGAAAAGTCTTGAAATAACTGATACTAAATCAACTACACGTCGCTCTATAGGTTCTAGTATCGAAGGTATCCTCTTTATCGCAAGCGGAATTTCTAGCCGCAATGATGAAATCGTACTCTCATTACCAAGAGGAAAGGACTTAAAAAATCTTACAGCTCAGGTTGACCATCGTATCCTTTCAATTTCCAATGCAAAAATCAACAATGCCAAGATTCTGTCAAATGGCTTTCTTCTTCGTATCACTGATAGCGAGATTAAAAATAGCCAACTGACTACAACTGGAATTGTCAATGTATTTGAAACCAGTCTAACAGATAGCCGCATCCAAGCAGATCATGAACATATCGAGGCAGACGATATCCAAGTGCATGGTCGAGTGGAATTCGAGGCAAGAAAAGATATCTCATTCGAGTTATCTCAAAAGGAACTTGATCGAATCAATGTTGAGTTTTCTGCTGAACATGGTGATATCTATCGTTGGCATCGAGACAGACGTGACATACCTACGGGAGGTAGTAAAGGTGAAGCATTAGCTAACCCTTACAAAACAGAAAAAAAAGATACGCAAGATCTCCTCGTCGCAAAATCGAATCAAAGTATCTATTTCCCATAATAAGGTCGCATGCTTTCTTATAGAAATCATGAATAAAGACAACTAGTAGTTACTACTCAAAAATTAATCAAAAAAGGGAGGTCTATTATGACTCAAGAATGGTTTGAAAGTGCTGATTTCGAAAAAACAGCCAACAATGATAAAAAAGATAGCCCATCCGACTCAGTTCTCCTTGAAGAAGATTCAGAGGCAAGAGAAGAGGCGCCAGTAGTTGAGGAAAATCCTCAAGCCAATCCTGAAAATCAGGAAACTGACCTAGAAAAAGTAGAGGCTGAAGAAGAAGAAACTGAAGAAGCTGAAGAAGAACTGGTAACAAAGACAGACAAGTCAGAAGAACCTGTTGAAGAAGTTTCTCAGACAAGCAAACCTTTAACCAGCAAATCTTTGGAAAGCCCATTTTTACCAGACCCTACATCTACAAAAACTGCAATCTTCAAAGAAGAATTGGCTGATTTTTGGATTTGGTTACAAGGTGCCCTTAAAGAACCGACAGCAAGTTTCGATACAGATAAAAAACACAGTTACACTGCTTTTGCGCTCCTAACTATCTTTTCTGCCACGAGTTTCCTCTTTACAGTTTATCACGCCAAGCAAGGCTACTACGGCCGCATGGCAGCCATCGACTCTAAAGCTCTCCAGCATCTCCCTTCACTAAATCTCTTTTCTATCTTCTCCATCCTGGTAGCGACAAGTTTGTTCTTCTTCTCTATCCTCATGGGTGGATTTGTAGTCAAACGTTTTGTCGATCAGGACAGTGATTGGACATTGGAAAGAGCCTTTCAAGTACATAGCAGACTCTTGGCTATCCCAATTCTCTTGACAGGTATTGCTAGCTTCTTTGCCTTCTTTAACGGTCTACGCTTTGCGGCTCTTCTCTGCCTCATTAGTATGGGCATGGTTCTACTTGGTAACCTCTATATCATTTCAAGACCTAGCAAGGACAGTCAAGTTGACTCCTTCTATCGCCTTCTCTTAGCCTTTCTAGTCAACGGAAGCATCCTATTTCTCTTTTTCCTAGCAGAAATGGCTCTTGTTTTTGACTATCTTCGAATCCTTGCTTTTATGTAAGATAAAATCCTGTCACTCTTGACAGGATTTTATCTTACATAAAAAGCAGACCAAAAATCTGCCTTTTCACATTATTTAAAACCAATATCTTTCATTTATGCCTCTAGTTACCTTTTACTAAGTTCTCAAAATCTTTCCCTAAAACAGGGCCTACTTCTACTTGGTTAGCATCTAAGTCCTGATAAAGTTCTTTTGGCAAAGCTTCTAAAAACGCTTGATAATCCAGTCTAGCTACTGCTTCATAGTCTTCTGGTTTTGAACCATCTCCAGAGATTTTCACCAGGTCAATCTCCCATACAAGCTCCTTGCCTACTAACTGTTCAACGTAAGGCGCTGGAATCACAGGTTCTTTTGGTAAGATAGTTTTTACTCCCTGAGCTAGGTGGTAGATACCATGAACCTTACCTTCTCCATCTGGATAAAATTTTGCGCTGGCAGGATATGCATCCGACCCTTGAACCTTTTTGACTAATGCTTCAAAACGTGCCAAACCATCTTCTTTTAAGAAGCTTTCTAAATCCTTCTTGTCAAAGTAAACAGGTGATAGAATTCCTTGGCAGAAGCCCAAACGAGCACCCTTATCCGCCAAATAGTTTTTAACAGTATCGTGGAAATAATTTTCCAAATCAAAGTCTGCCAAGCCTTCAACTTCTTCACCGACCTTACTAGATAAGGCTTGCAAGAGAGCTTCTACAATCTCCCAATCAGCTCTTGTAATCAAGTCAGGAATGATTACTTGATAGCCTTTTTGAGAGTCTAGGTAGCGAACTTTAAAGAGGAACTGAGATTTGCCCACGATTCCACACTCGATATACTCGAGGCGATTAAGGGGTTGACGGAGATAGACAGCATCATAACTATGCGACTCTAGGCCTTCTACTAAACCTAAAATTGATTTGGCCGTAAGAATCTCCTGTTGTCCTAGAATACTTTGTTTATTTGGAATAAAAAATGTTTTCACCATAAATGGTCTCCTTTGAAATCGTTTACATATAGTATACACCATTTTCCTGAAAGATGCAGAAACAAATTTAAGATTTTTTGGTCAAAAGCATAGAAAAACAGCCCTGAAAGGCTGTTAATATCTATTATATAACTTCAGAATGATCTAGGTTCTCACCAATCGCTGCTAGACGCTCGATAACTTGATCTTGCGTTAATTCATGCTCTAAAACGTAACGATTGCGTGGATGAACACGACACTCGTGTGAGCAACCACGGAGATATTTGTCTTCGTTGTCTTCTGATGCCAAGATACGGCGGTTACAGAATGGATTTCCACAGTTGACATAGCGTTCACATGGTGTTCCATCAAACCAATCTTTCCCTACAATGGTTGGATTGACATGGTTGACATCGACTGCGATACGTTCATCAAATACGTACATTTTCCCATCCCAAAGTTCCCCTTGAACTTCTGGATCTTTCCCATAAGTCGCAATTCCTCCGTGCAATTGACCGACATCTTTGTAGCCTTCACGGACCATCCAACCTGAGAATTTCTCACAGCGGACTCCACCTGTACAGTAAACAACGACACGTTTATCCATGAATTTTTCTTTGTTATCACGGACCCATTGTGGCAACTCACGGAAATTGCGGATATCCGGACGGATAGCTCCACGGAAATGTCCAAGATCGTACTCGTAGTCATTGCGAGTATCAAGAACAACGGTATCTTCATCTAGAAGAGCTTCTTTGAATTCTTTTGGAGACAAGTAAGCACCTGTTGTTTCAAGAGGATCGATGTCCTCGTCAAAGTTTTCATCTTCTAACCCAAGGTGAACGATTTCCTTTTTGTAGCGAACAAACATCTTCTTGAAAGCTTGCTCTTCTTCTTCATCAATCTTGAACCAGAGGTCTTCCATCCCTGGAAGGCTGTGAACATAGTCCATGTATTTTTGCGTTGTTTCGTAGTCACCAGAAACAGTTCCGTTGATCCCTTCGTCAGCCACTAGGATACGGCCCTTGAGGCCAATAGACTTACAGAAAGCCAAGTGGTCAGCCGCAAATTGTTCTGCGTTTTCGATGGGAACATATTTATAGTAAAGTAAAACACGAATAGGTTTTGCCATAAGATTCTCTTTTCTAAGATTAAATTATCAGAATTTTTCATTCAACTATACCAGTATACTCCCTCAAGAAAGCGAATGCAATTTATTTGACCGAAAATTAAAAACAAGACTTGAAAACAGGTCTTGTTTTAACTGAATATTCGATGAAGAAATGTTAACAAAAATGGCAATGTTGCAACGATATTATTGATAACATGAACGATATAACCAGGATAGATACTCTTGGTATAACGAGTTAGACCCGCATAAAAGATTCCAAATGTCGCAAAAACAAGAATATCTAGTACACTGGGAAAACTTGTAAAGTGAGGAAGAGCAAATAAAACCGAAGGGAGAATCAGGTCAAGCCCAAATTTCGAATCTTTAAAGAAAGCATGTTGGAGCAATCCTCTATAAATCAACTCTTCCATCAGAGGTCCTAGAAAAAATAAGGATAGGTAGAGTCCCAACTCGGCAAAATTTGTCTCACTATAACCGATTAACACGGCCCAACCTTCATAGGTAGACTGAACATGTCTAGCCGTTTGGAAATTAAACGTTATATGAAGCACAGCTACGAGAATCGTCAAAACTGTATACCAAAGCCATTTTTTCTTTGGAATAACAAAAAGATATCCATGACCTGTCTTGACTAATATCCATACCATCAGTCCGATGAAGACTAGACTGACAAGATTTCGAATCCAGAAAAAATTGCCAATTTGAGAAGAAAATTGCCAGTAGTTTTGGATTATAAGTGTTAGCTGAGAAAGTCCATATACGAAAAATAAGTAGGATAAGATTGCACTAGTTTTGAAAATAAGATGGTATTTTTTCATGTACCTATTACCAACGCTACTTGTAAGGCAAATGCCTGGGTTCAAAATGCAGATAATTATATGTATTTACTCTAAAAAGAATCACCACCCCATCTGGAAATACCCAGACAAGATAGTGATTGCAATTTTTAGGAATGAATACACGAAATCAATTATTCTTATGATTTTTTGCTTTTCAAGAATTCGTCGTATTGTTTTTGCATTTCATCCAATACTTTTTGGTAAGCACCTTCAGATTTAAGTTTTTCCATCAATTCTGGAATAGCTTTTTCTGGGTCTACAGTACCAGTGTTGATAGCTGTATCGAATTGTTGCATAGTGTTAGTGATAGCTGAGATTTCAGATTTCACGTTGTCAGTGTTGAAGATGAATCCAAGCGCTGGAGATTCTTTTGCAGTTTCCAAATCTTTCTTAGATTGTGCAATTTGTTCATCTGTAACGTTTTCGTTGATGTAAAGGATCCAGTTGTTACCAGTGTTCCATCCTGACATGTGAGTGTTTCCTTTGTATCCGTCAAGGACTTTAACACGGTTTTCTTTACCTTCAACTTTTTCCCAGTTCTTGCCTTCTGGACCGTAAACAAGACCGTTCAAGAGTTCTGGGTTAGTGTTCAAGAGGTTCAACACTTCCATTGCTTTTTCTTTGTTCTTAGAGTTGTTTGAGATTACAAAGTTTGCAACTTGAGTTGTTTGGTTTTTCTTGATGAAGTTAGTAAATGGTTTGATTTGGATGTCTCTGTTAGCAACACGAGAAAGCAAGCTGCTACCGTAGTCAGCTGGTCCCACTGTTTCTTCACGAACAAGCCAAGTATCCTGAGTAAGGTCATATGAAGTATCACTAGTTGCTACGTCTTTTGGAATGTATCCTGCTTCATAGTATTTGTGCATAGTCTTCAAGTGTTCTACGAAACGAGGAACTTCGTAACGGTTTACGATCTTAGTAGTGTCGCCTTCAAGGTCGATGACGAATGGAAGACCATTTGCAACTGGGTAGTCAAAGTTTTCTGATGGAATAAAGTTTTTACCAACAGCGAATGGCACTACATCTGGAGCTTTTTCTTTAATTTGTTTCAAGACTGGTTCAAGTGTTTCGTATGAAGTTACACCTGAAATATCGATACCATATTTTTCAAGAAGTGGGCCGTTGAAGGCAAAGTTTTGTGAAGATGCAACGTTAGCTGCAACTGGAACAGCGTAAATTTTACCGTTTATAGTGTTACCTTTGATGTAAGCTGGGTCAAGCGCTTTGTAAAGATCAGCTCCTTCTTTCTTGTACAATTCTGTCAAGTCAGCATAAGCACCCTTTTGAGCGTTTACTACGTAGTTATCTGCAAATGCGATATCATAGTTTTCACCTGATGAAGTGATAACTGACATTTTCTTACCGTAGTCACCCCAACCAAGGTATTGGATATCCAATTTAGCACCAACTTTTTCTCCGATGATTTTGTTTGCATTTTCTAGCAATTCATCCAAGTTATCTGGTTTGTCACCGATTTGGTACATTTTGATAACAGTTTTATCACCTGAAGCTGAGTCAGCAGCCTTTTGGTTGTTTCCTTTAAGGTTTCCACAAGCTGCAAGGCTAGCAGCTAAAGCGACAAGGCTAGCAGAAGCAAAAGCATATTTTTTCCAGTTTTTCATGATAAAAACTCCTTTTTTTATTTTTAATTTATAAACAATTTTAATGAGTAACTTTCCTTATGATGAAAAGTTAGATAGAGAAGAGAAAGCTTGTTTCTCAGCGTCTCTTATTCTTTAACACCACCGATAGTCAAACCTTTTACAAAGTAGCGTTGGAAGAACGGATATAGAATCGCGATCGGAATAGTTGCAACTACAACCATAGCCATACGGCCTGTTTCTTTTGGTAGGGCAACTGCAAGTTGTCCTGACATCCCAACTGACTTAGCAATGTAATCCATGTTGTTTTGAATTTGCATGAGCAAATATTGCAATGGATACAAGTTGTCACTCTTGATGTAAAGAAGGGCATTGAACCAGTCGTTCCAGAATCCAAGTGCTGTCAAAAGTGTGATAGTCGCAATCCCTGGAAGAGAGAGTGGTAAACAGATTTGGAAGAAGATCCGCGCCTCACTAGCACCATCAATACGAGCCGATTCGAGGATTGCTTCTGGAATGGTTTTCTTGAAGAAAGACCGCATCAACATGATGTTGAATGGTGATAGAAGCATCGGAACAATCAAGGCCCAAATAGTATCACCCAAGTGAAGTAGCTGAGTTACCACGATATAGCCTGGTACCAAACCAGCATTGAACAACATACTAAGAAGAGCAAAGATTGTAAAGAATTTGCGATACTTAAATGTTGAACGTGAGATGGCATAAGCGTATGTTGTTGTGATGAATACGTTTGTCAAGGTACCGACAACTGTCACAAAGGTTGAGATAAAGAGTGCTTGCAAAATTTTGTCTTTAAATTGAGCCAAGAATTGGAATCCATCTACACCAAACTTAGAAGGGAAGAAACTATATCCATATTGAACAATACTTTTTTCGTCTGTAACTGAAATAATGATTACGAAGATGAAAGGCAAGATACAAGAGAAGGCCAGCAAACCAGATATGATACTAAAGAAAATATCTGCCTTTTTGCTGAAGGAGTGTATGCCAACATTATCAATTTTTTCTTTTTGAATTTTTTTTGCCATATGCTCCTCCTTTCTAGAATAGTGCTGAGTTAGGATCAACACGTCTTGCAAGTAAGTTTGATAGGATAACGAGAATCAAACCGACGACTGACTGGTAGAGACCGGCTGCTGAAGCCATACCGATATCTGCTGTCTGAGTCAATCCGTTAAAGACATAGACGTCCAATACATTTGTTACACTATAGAGCTGACCTGCGTTGTGAGGGATTTGGTAGAAGAGACCGAAGTCTGCACGGAAGATATTTCCGACTGCAAGGATGGTCAATACTGTCACAAGCGGTGTCAACTGAGGGATGGTTACGTTACGGATACGTTGCCATTTGCTAGCACCGTCCACTGTCGCTGCTTCGTAGTAAGTTGGGTCAATACCCATGATAGTTGCGTAGTACATCACACTACTATATCCAAAGCCTTTCCAGATACCTAGGAAAAGGAGAAGGTAAGGCCAAATACTTACATCAGCGTAGAAGTTAATACCCTTCATTCCAAGAGCTTCTAAGGTGTGGTTGATAAGCCCTTTATCGATGTTTAGGAAAGCATCTGTAAAGAAACTGATGATAACCCAAGATAGGAAGTAAGGGAACAACATAGATGTTTGGTAGATTTTAACCATTTGCTTAGAGCGAAGTTCACTAAGGATAATGGCGATACCAACTGACACAATTAAACCGATAAAGATAAATCCAAGGTTGTAAAGTACAGTGTTTCGAGTGATGACAAAGGCATCCTTGGAACTAAACAAGAATTTAAAGTTATCTAGTCCGACCCATTTACTATTTATAATACTGTGGACGAATCCTTCACCAGTCATATGGTAGTCTTTGAAGGCAACCACATTCCCAAAAACTGGAATGTAGAAGAATAAAATCAACCAAATTGTTCCTGGTAGAACCATTAAGAGAAAAATCCAATTATCTCTTAAAGTTTTTGAAAACTTGTTCATAATTTCCTCCCTTTTTATTTTCTAAAACTTCATAATCTCACATTTTTAAATTTGATAACGTTTACAAAAATAGTATACTCTTATTTTTAGGACAGTTTAAACTACAAATTATAGAAAAAACTCCACAAATTATTTTATGTGGAGAGCTTTTTTATATAAGAAGGATGTTTCACGAGAAACTTTCTTCCTGAATAGAGTTTTCCTAGGTTGTATAAATGGTCGAAGCTGTCGCAATAGTATGCCACTGGTTAGCCGTTGTGGCTGCGAAGTCCTGATCCCCGTAGAAATCGTTGAATGGCAAGATCTCTACTTCTAGTTCGTCGATACGAGAGATTTCGCCTGCTAGATAGTTTTCAATGCGACTTTCTGCGCGCTTGATCCGTTGCAAGAGCCCACCCATACGAATGTCTACTGTATCCAAGCCAAAGACCTTGTTTTCTTTCAACCATTGTTGACTAAAGAGAGCATGGAAGATTTCAATCTGGCTTCTGAGTTTTGGCAATTCTCCTCTAGCTATTCCTTGCAAACTGTCTTTATCATCAGCTTGATAAACTTGACGGATACGTCGCCCCACATCCACTTTACTACTTAAAATGGCATTCAACTGTGCCTGAGTTTCGAAAAGATAAGCGTAAATGCCTGCTTTTTCTTTGATAGTAGTAAGAGTCTCAGCTGCTTGGGCAAAGTGTGGCTTGTCCTGTTCAGGTGTCATGTGCTTGTCAAGAATTGGGCAGAGAACATCCTGATAAAAGACATAACGGTTAGGGTTAATCCCACTGAGATTATCTGGTAGATCTGGCAAGAGGTTAGCAAGGTCAAGTTGCATGAAGTCTTCAACCGATAAACCTGTATTGGTCTTGAAATGAGCTGACAAACGGTCTAAATCATTGCGGTAGCTGAGTTCTGCCCAGATTTGCAAGCTTGGAAAGATAGAGAACTGGGCTGTTTCCCCACCATTGTCCCCCCAACCCGTCACGATGACTTCCTTGATCTGATTAGCACGACAGGCTTTATTAGCTTCAAGAGCGATAAGACGACTGAAATGGTTGTGTGGTGTAAAGCCAATCCACTTCCAGGCACCACCTGCAAAAGCGATATCCTGGCTAATCTTGTGGTGATTACGGAAGTTACGGTTGTATTTTTCTTCGCTATCCTGATAATAATCCCAGTAAACCAAGGTCACACGGTCTTTGAGACGATCAAGATAAACGCGCGTTTCCTCTGGAATTTCCACATCACGATCATACTGCCCATCTGCTGACATAAGCTTGAAGAACATATCGCTCCACATCTGGCAGTGGAAACCATACTTGTCTGCAATATCCAGCACGCGCTCCAAGTGTTGGCACATGAGGAGACTCCGATCAACCACACCGTTCAGGATAAGGTAACGTCCCAAACCAACTAGGTGAGCTTCGTCCATTCCGATATTGACCTTGCGAGTTTGTAGTTTAGATAACGTCGCAAACATACCGTCAATCAGGTCGTAGACTTTTTCTTCACCGATGAGAAGAATGTCTTCTACATCGCGGAGTTGCTGGACTTCTTTGACACCCCATTTGACAAAGGCTGATAAGTGGGCCAGGGTTTGGATACATGGGACAAAGGTCATGTCAAACTGCTGAGCGTATGCTTCGATTTCCTGTAATTCCTCAGCTGAATAAGCCCCACGGAAATAACCAAAGTAAGGTTGTCCTTCAATTTGATAAGTGTCTTCCATGTAGAGCTCAAAGGTTGAATAACCCATCAGAGCTAAGACTTCAATCATCTGCTTGGCAGATGCGACATTGAGCACGGCATTGCGCGAACAGTCAGCCATGTAGGCTAAATCTTCATAAGCTGCTTGTTCTTCAATCTCTACCTTATCACCTTCTTCTAAAGCTGTTGCTAGCACAGACAAGGCACGATAGAGTTGATGAGGTTTTCGATAGGTCAATTGATAGTGGCCACCCTCACCCTTGATAGAGATGGAGGCCTGATCAGACTGAGCGACTGCCACCTCTACATCTGGTAGAGAAATGTGATTTTTTAATACTTCGATAGATTGGGCTTGTTTGGGACTAAGTCCTGTAAAACTTACCATTGGTTTTCCTCCTGTAACCAGTTGACAAGGGCACCGTAGAGATTGGCATCTGCGTGATAGGTGCAAGCTTGGATGACTGGAGCGATTGTATATTCTTCATATCTTTCCACAAAGGTATCTACTGCTTTTTGCACACCTTTGATAAAATCTGGGTTTTGACTGATAGAGCCACCTAGGCTAATCACATCTGGATCAATGAGATACTGGATATTGAGCAGGCCTTGAGCAAGATTACGATTCATACGCTCAATGGCTTCCTGGCAAAGAGCATTGCCGGCTGCAGCTTCTTGGTAAATCTTACGGCCATCCCAGTCAGACTGACCTGATTTCTCAATCACATAACGAACCATGTTCCCCGTAGAAGCTAGTAACGACCAGTTATTGAGCTTTTCTGCAGGCTCGATGGTTGTCATGTAGCCAAACTCACCGCCCAAACCATGACGACCACGGTGTAGCTTCCCATTGATAATCATGGCTCCACCGATTCCTGTACCAATGACAACACAGGCTGCATTTTCAATCTCAGGATGCGCCAGCAATTCACTCAGCCCAACGCAGTTGGCATCATTTTCTAAATGAACAGGTAGTTTGTGATGAGCAAGGGCCTCATACCAAGAAAAACCATGGATGTAAGGAATGGCGCTAATTCCCTCAATCACTCCTGTTTCTTGGTTAACTGCACCTGGCACACTCATAGCAATCCCACGATAGTCTTGTTCTGACAAACGTTGGTCCAACCAAGCAAGCAACTCTTCTAGAGTCTCTGGCGTCGGTGTGCTGATCTTATCTAAAATCTTTCCATCAGGAGTTAGACTAGCAAACTTAATGCCAGTTCCTCCAATATCAATGGTTGCAAGGGTCATGGCTTTCACCTGTAAAAAGGAGCGAATCAGCAGTTGGTCCTTACTTTTTCGCTCCTCCTTTCTGTTTATGTTTTCTTGTTGAAATTAAATTTCTTCTTTTTTGATCAATTCTGTACGAATTTCCTGTGGTGCCAATAGTCCTGAATGAACTGGATATGGGCGTTCCAACAAATCAAGAATGGTTTGTTGTTTTTCAGACACGCGAACATTTTCTTGACTCATATTGTAGTAACGAAGGACGTATCCTTCTTCATTTTCAGCAACTTTAAAGGCTGTTGGGCAGACTTGTGGCAAGTTGAGGGCTGCATGGTTGAAGAGACTACCTGTTGCAGCAACGCTACCTTCTTGTTTTGCAACTTGAAGGGCTGTAAATGGCACCTGGAAGGCTTTTGCACGACGGAAGGCTGAGAAACGTTCGCCTGCTTGATGGCATTCTACTGCAAACTCAACTTCGATATCGCGCAAGCACTGGGCTTCTGGCGTTGGGAAGTAGCCCCAGTCACCTAGCTCACCTGAAGCACGGAGAAGAGTTACAGCCATGGTGTCGTCTCCAAGGATTTCGTATTCGTGCAATCCTTTATTGGATACGGTCACTCCTTTTACATCATCATACAAACTGACAAAGGCTTGTTGGTGTTGTGGATTTTCAGGATTTTCCCAAGAAGCTGCCGGTTTATTTGGTCTTGTCACAACTTCATAGATGCTTTCAGAATCATTACTTGGGCGTGTGTTATGAGTTTTGACCAAGAGACGAATGCGGTGGTCTTTGGCTGTATTGGTAAAGCGAGTCTTGAAGCGAATCTGTGGATTGTCCACAAAGACAGTCATTTCTGTTTCAAGAGGAATGGTTGTCAACTCTTCTGAACGACCTGCATCTCGTTTCATGAACTCGATGATACCTCTTTGTTCAGCATCCAATTTTTCATCTGCGCTAACTGGAATAGTCAAGTCATGTTTGAGCAAAACCTTAGCATAGCGAGCATTGTTTTCTAAGACTTCATAGCCTTTCAGTTGAGCGTAGATTGGCTCAGTTCCTTTTGGTTGGAAATAAATGTACTCATTCCCGATATCTCCACGGTCCTCGAATTGGATGAAATCTTCGTAGGCTTCGTTAGTAGTCTTGTCGTAGACTGTAATTCCTTCATCTACACTCACTGTCACGAATGGTGTATCAATGACTCCATTTTGGTAAATACCATCACGGTGATCTACTTGACCTTCGACCAATTGGAAGCTTGCCCAAGAAAGCGGAGCAAGGTGGACTGGGATTGTCACGCGAACTTGGCGTGCAATATATGGTTGGCGGAATTTATCCTTAGGCAAGGTATAACCAAAACTTGCTCCCAAGTCTTCAATCTTGGCTTCAAGGACATGGCCATCCAAATCTTCAACATGGTAATCTGGCAAGGTCACAGCTGCCATCTTCTTGTAACCTTCTGTTGGGTGCAATTCTTTGAAATCACAAGTCACAACATCCACTACAACACTGACTGTATCAACCTTGTCATGTAAAGTTGTATTGACAACCGTAAAGAGGTGGTCACTTTGCGCTTCTTGAGTTGCTATTTTATGTTTCCACTCATTGAGAAGGTTGGTCTTGACAAAGTTTCCAACCTGATTGACCTTGGCAAAACGAGTTTCCATTTCACGGTGTACTTCATCAATACTGCATCCACAGATGCTATCGTGTGGTGCATTTTGCAAGAGTACTTTCCAAGCATAGGTCAATTGATCCTTGTGGTTATGTCCACCAGTAATGATGGTCAAAGGTTCTACTACTTGCTCCAACAAATTGCTGTTTTCTTGGAAGGCTTGTTTGAGATAAACGCGTGAAGAAGAGGTGTTAGCAAGGGTGTACCAACCATCAGTTTCCTGGCTAGTCAACTCACCTGTAACTGTTGATAGATGTTCAGGAAGTGCACTTTCCACTGCTTGAACGTATTCATCAAAGGAGCTGTGAACAAAGGTCACGTCAGGGAAAAGTTCGTTTGCCACACGAATGGCTTCACTCAAATTTCGTTGAACTGGTTGGTGATCACATCCGTTCATCATCAACCATTGGTTAGTAGAAGCATAGTCACGGACGTCTGCCAATTTTTGTTTCCAGAAGGTCAAGGCTTCATCTTTATCTACTGGAATTTCGTTCCCGTTACTGTACCAGTTAGCAAATAGAATGCCGAGCACACGGCTACCATCCGCACCTTGCCAGTACATCTCAGAAAATTGAGAGGTAAACTGCTCATCTTCGAGGACTTGGTTGTCAAAGCCGATCGGTTTGACACCACGACCAAAGGCTGCTACGTGAATACCTGATTTTTGAAGGATTTGAGGAGCTTGCCCCATATTTCCAAAAGTATCTGGAAAGTAACCAATCTGAGTTGATTTACCCCATTTAGCACATTCAGCTTGGCCAATCAAGGTATTGCGGACATTGGCTTCACTGGAAATCAAATAATCATCCTGCAAGATGTAGAATGGTCCAATCTTGAGTTTCCCTTCGTCGATATAACGCTGCACCTTGTCACGGTTTTCAGGGCGAATTTCTAAATAGTCATCGAGGACAATGGTTTGTCCATCTAGGTGGAAGCTCTTGAACTCAGGATCATTTTCAAAAAGATCAAAAAGATTGTCAAAAAGTTCCACCAATTGCATCCGGTGACTTTCAAAAGGTAGATACCACTCACGATCCCAGTGACTGTGAGAAATAATATGTACAACAACATTTTCCATGGAGTAAAACCTCATTCTAACTTAAATTTAAAAATATATTTGTGATTCTGTACAAGAATCTATTGAGCTAAGGCTTATTAGCGAATATCTAGGTAATCCAAGACCAATTCGCAGAACATCATGTTGGCCCATGAGAACCATTCACGAGAGTAGAGAGTCGGATCGTCTACGTGGAAGCTTTCGTGCATGACACCTGTTCCACCATCGCAGGCAACGAGTTGATCTAGCAAATGTTTTTTCTCCGCCTTATCCGTCGTTGTCAATCCTTGGATAGATAGAGCAATCGGCCAGATATAGCGGTAGAAGGTATGTGAACTTCCGAGTCCACTAGCGTATTCTCCTTGGTAGAAGTATGGATTTTCAGGGCTCAGAATAGTGCGACGAGTGGCTTGATACACTTCGTCATTGACATCACAGTAACCAAGATATGGAGCAGCCAACAAACTTGGCACGTTAGGATCGTCCATGATGCTAGCATTTCCTAGACCGTCTACCTCAAAGGCATAAATCTTTTCACCCTTACTATTTGTAGTGTAGGCGTAATTTTCGATCCCTTCTTGAATCTCAGTTTGGAGGCGTTTGGCATCAGCAATAATACTTTCGCTATCGGCTAGAGTCAATTCTGCAAAGATTTCTTGGACATAACCCAAGACAACCACTGCAAACATATTCGACGGAATCAAGTAGCTATACTGACAGCAGTCATCACTTGGACGGAAGGCTGACCAGGTCATTCCTGTCACGGCAAAGTCAGGACCAAATCCATCATTTACCAAGGTATCCTCCTTGCGATCAGTGTCACGAACGAAACGGTATGGTGAATTATTGTGATCTTGCTCCACCGTCCAAAGATGAAGGATTTCCTTGGCCGCGGTGACAAAGATTTCATCAAATTGACTCGTCTCACCAGTTTCCTTCCAAAGGAGATAAGCCAATTGCAAGGGATAGCAAAGCGAATCCACTTCATACTTACGTTCCCAAATCCAGCCATTGAGGTCTGTATGGTCTGTCTCGTGATGACCCTTCCAGTTCTCCTCAATATTGAAAGAGTTGGCATAGGGATCCTTGAGAATCAAAGCCATCTGGCGTTTAACCAAGCCAGCAATGGTCTGGCGCAAACGAGGGTCTCTTTTTGCCACATGAAGGTATGGTCTAAGCTGAGCAGTTGAATCACGGAGCCACATAGCTGGAATATCCCCGGTTAGCACAAAGGTCGAGCCGTCTTCTAAGATTTCAACTGTATTGTCTAAAGTGTCTGTGTAGCAACGTTCAAAGACATCCACCCATTCCGGATGATCTTTAGCACGCTCCGCTACCTCATCTAGCCACTCTCTAACAATTTCTTTTGAATAAACCATAAACTATTTTGCCTCTTTCAAACAAATTTTCATTTTCAGTATATAGCTTTTAGTCCAGAAAATATATACACAAATGTTAGTCATTATTCTACAAAATTGTTATATTTGAAAGTCATTTTCTAAAAGTCTCCTTTTTCTGATATAATGTAAAAAACTAACTAAGGAACCACTATGAAACCTATACTTGAAACCATTGATACGCGTTTTGGCACCGCGAGCAAGCATGCCTTTTCACGAGGCAATACACTACCCTACACTGGAGTGCCTTTTGGGATGAATTACTTTGTTCCACAAACTAGTGATCAGGAAGGATCTTGGTTTTTTGATCCCCATCTTCCCATATTTCAGGGTATTCGATTAACCCATCAGCCTAGCCCTTGGATTGGTGATTATTCTTGGTTACTACTGACTCCTGTTACAGGAAAAATCAGCGGTGACACGCTCTTCTATCGTCAGTCTTCCTATAACTTGGAGCGTGCCATTTTCAATCCCCATTATCTCAGAATTTTTTCTGAACGTTACCAGATTGAAACTCAACTCACACCGACTTGCTATGGAGCTTCTATCCAACTAAGACAAACACAAGGCCAGCACCTCTCGCTCTATATTCGTGCAGCTGATGATTTAACATTAGAGCAAGTGGATAATCGTACTATCGACTTTCGACAAAGTGGATTAACAGAAACAAACAAAAGTCCCCTAGTCATGTTCACTGTCCTCGCATTCTCTACGGATATTAAATCTATCAATCAAGAGGGGGAAGACTGGCGTATTGACTTGGCTGGAGCAGAAGCTCAAGTTCAACTGGCAACTTCCTTTATTTCCAAAGAGCAAGCCCTCTTTAATCTCCCTAAACAAGATTTTGAAGAAACAAAAGCAGATGCTAAAGATAGTTGGGAAGACCTTCTGGGCCGTTTTGATGTCGTAGAAACCGGCTCAGTAGACCGAACATTTTTTGACCACTGCCTCTACAGGCTTTTCCTCTTCCCGCAAACATTTTATGAGGTGAATGAGCAGGGCGAGAATATTCATATGGGCCTTGCTTCAGGAACGATCAAGCCTGGTCTACTCTATACCAACAATGGTTTTTGGGATACCTTCCGCACTTCATTCCCACTCTTTGCCTTGATTATTCCGGAATACTATCACCAATTTCTTGAGGGCTTCCTTAATAGCTACCGCGACACTGGCTATCTCCCTAAGTGGCTTGCTCCTGACGAACGAGGAATGATGCCTGGTACTTTGATTGATGGTCTTATTGCAGATAGCGCTTGTAAAGGCATGGCACCTGAACTTGAAGAAGAATTTCTCAAAGCCATGATTGAAACTGCGACCAAGGCAGATCCAAAAGCTGTCAACGGGCGACACGGTCTTGCTCAATACCAAGAACTTGGCTACCTATCCACAGATTATCATGAAAGTGTCAGTCATACACTGGACTATGCTTATAGTGATTTTTGCATCTCTACCTGCGCAGCAAAATTGGGTCAAGAAGAACTAGCACAAACTTATTCCCAATATTCTAAGAATTATCAAAATCTATTTGACCCTGAAACAGGCTACATGAGGGCGCGTGATGTAGATGGCAACTTCCGTCCTGACTTTTCTCCTTATAGTTGGGGTCGTGACTACGCTGAGTGTTCAGCCGTTCAAGCCAGTCTCGGTGTCTTACATGATATTTCTGGACTTAGCCAACTAATGGGGGGAAAAGAATCCTTTAGTAACTATCTTTTGAAAACTTGTCAAAGTCTCCCTCTCTTTGAAACGACCGGCTATGGTTATGAAATCCATGAAATGAGCGAAATGGCAACAGCGCCATTTGGTCAACTAGCCATTTCAAACCAACCAAGTTTCCACATCCCTTACCTTTTCCGCTACAGTAATTATTCTCAATATACCAGTCTCTTAATCAAGACCCTTCGTCAAAAAGCCTTTCGATCTGACTGGGATGCTTATCCAGGAGACGAGGATAACGGTAGTCTATCAGCTTGGTATGTCTGGTCTGCTCTTGGGCTTTACCCAACCTGTCCAGGAAAAGCATCTTACGACCTTGGGATTCCACTCTTTGATCATCTGCGTGTCTATCTGGCAGAAAAAGAGCAGTGGTTGGATATTCGTACTCAGCAAAATCATGAACATTTCCACTTTGTACAAGACTGTCGATTGGACGGGAAAGAAAAACAAACCATCAGTCATCAGGAACTGCTTAATGCTCAAACCCTTGACTTTAATCTCAGTTGGTTACCGAAGCATTAATAACCAAACCCCTTTGTCGTACATAAAGGAGTTTTCTTATCAATATAAAGTTATCCACAAACTGTGAATAACCTTCAAACTTTCTTCGGAAAATATTTTCAAGATTTTCCAAAACAAATCTCCAACCAAATTATATATGATTTGCAATAGAAATGCTGTTAGAACCCTTGTCCAATGAGGCTTTATCCCAGATTATCCTCTCTTATAATTCCTAAATTTCTTGTCTCCTTTACAAATGATAGCTATAAAAATATTTTTGATAGGCTAGTATCGAGTTATCCACAACTTGTGGATAACTCTTTCTCAATCAACAAGGGCTTCCTCCTATATTTTAGCGAGCCTTTACATTTTTTATAGTAAATTTCAAATTTTATTAGGCGCTTTCAAAAAAACATGATAAACTGAAATTATCAGAAAAGGAGACATTATGAAAAAAGATCAACACCAACTTAATTGGCTGATGGTTTCTCTGATCGCTTTCAACATGGTTTGGGGGCTAGGAAACGTCGTCAACAACTATTCTCAACAGGGAATTTCAGTCGTCGTATCTTGGGTTTTAATCCTCGCACTCTACTTCATCCCTTATTCCCTCATTGTCGGACAACTAGGTTCTACCTTTAAGGAAAGCGGAAGCGGTGTTAGTGACTGGGTTGAAAAAACATCAACCAAACGTCTCGCCTACTTTGCCGCTTGGACCTACTGGGTTGTGCATATCCCTTACCTCGCACAAAAACCTCAAGGAATCCTGATTCCGCTTGGATGGGCCTTGCAAGGCAACGGTCAATTTCTAAAACAAATTGACTTCCACTGGATTGTTATTCTCAGCTTACTAATCTTTGGACTTTTCCTCTACCTTTCTACAAAGGGATTGGCAACTCTAAAAGTTATCGGTAGCTTGGCGGGAAGTGCTATGTTGATTATGTCTCTATTCTTTGTGCTTTTGGCTGTCGGTCTGCCTTTCATCAAGCCTGATATTCAGTTTGCGACACCACACATGGATCAGCTGAGCACCTACATTCCAAACTTTGATTTTTCTTATTTTACAACGATTTCACTGCTAGTATTTGCAGTTGGTGGTTGTGAAAAAATTTCCCCTTACGTGAATCAAACCCGCAACCCTGCAAAAGAATTTCCAAAAGGTATGATTGTCATGGCCATCATGGTAGGTCTCTCTGCTATCCTTGGTTCAGTTGCCATGGGAATGCTATTTGATGGCAATAATATCCCTGAAGACCTCATGCGTAATGGTGCTTATCAAGCCTTCCAAATGCTAGGAAATTCTTGGGGCGTTGGAAACCTCTTTGTCGTAATCTATGCTCTTACAAACATGGTCGGACAAATTGCGGCACTTGCCTTCTCTATTGATGCACCACTGCAAATCCTTCTCAATAACGCTGATGAAAACTACATCCCAAGTTGGCTTCGTAAACGTACTGAAAAAGGCGTCCTCATTAATGGTTATCTCCTTACAGGCGTCCTCGTTAGTCTCATCATCATCCTCCCAATTTTTGGTATCCAGGAAATTGACGGACTTGTAAAATGGATGACCAACCTCAATTCTATCGTGATGCCGATGCGTTACCTCTGGGTATTCCTTGCCTACATGATGCTCAATCGCGCCTGGAAGACATACAAAAATGCCGAATACAAGTTTGTGAAAAATCCTAAACTTGGCTTTATTATCGGTACTTGGTGCTTCCTCTTTACAGCCTTTGCTTGTATCCTAGGTATGGTTCCAAAAATTAACTATGCTGAGAATCCAACTGCTTGGCAATTCTCTCTACTTACAAATATCTTAACACCAATTATTCTGATTGGTTTGGGTGTTATTCTACCAGTACTTGCCAAAAAAGAACAAAAGAAACAAAGCAAATAAATTCTACTATTAGCTAGATAGTTTCGCTTTTGTCTTTTCCTGAAAGAAAAATCCCCTTTGAACCATATTGTTCAAGGGGATTTTTTTGTTTGATAATCTATTTTCTACTTAGCTTCGTACCAAGTTACACCTTCATTTTCGTCAGCAATCAGTGGCACACTGAGTTGAATGGCTTCTTCCATAGTTTGTTTGACAAGATTTTTAATAACTATCAATTCTGACTTAGGCACCTCAAGTACAATTTCATCGTGTACTTGTAACAGCATCTTAGTCTGATAACCACCTGCTACCAAGGCTTTATCTAACTGAATCATAGCGATTTTGAGAATATCTGCAGCCGAACCTTGGATAGGTGAGTTGATAGCTGTACGTTCCGCAAAACCACGAATGTTAAAGTTACGCGAATTGATATCTGGCAACTCACGACGACGTTTGAAAAGAGTCTCTACATAACCCTTATCACGCGCTTCACGCACCACTTCATCCATGTAGTTTTTAATACCTGGGAAGCGTTCAAAGTAGGTATCGATATAGGCCTTCGCCTCTTTACGGCTGATACCTAGGTTATTGGATAAACCAAAGTCTGAAATTCCGTAAACCACTCCAAAGTTGACAGCCTTGGCATTGCGACGGTCATTCGGAGTCACATCCTCAGGACGTTCAATCCCAAAGACACGCATGGCTGTCGAGGTATGAATATCCGCTCCTTCTTGGAAGGCCTTAATTAAGTGTTCATCCTTAGAGATATGCGCCAAAACGCGCAATTCAATCTGTGAGTAGTCCGAGCTGAGAAGGACACTATCCTCCCACTCTGGCACAAAAGCCTTACGAATAAGACGACCTTGTTCCAATCGAACAGGGATATTTTGCAAGTTTGGATCCACACTAGACAGACGACCGGTCTGAGTCAAATCCTGTACATAGCGCGTGTGAATCTTGCCATCCGCTAAAATCCAGTCCTGTAGACCGATTACATAAGTGGATTGAATCTTAGCAATCTGACGGTAATCGAGAATTTTCTTAACGATTGGGGCAATAGGAGCTAGACGTTCCAAGACATCTACTGCTGTCGAGTAACCGGTCTTAGTTTTCTTCGTGTATTCGAGAGGGAGACCTAGCTTTTCAAAAAGCAATTCGCCAAGCTGTTTAGGCGAGTTGATATTAAATTCCTCACCAGCCAATTCATAAATCTCTTGCGTCAACTTTTCGATGACGAGCTCATTTTCAGCTTGCATCTCAAGCAAGGTTTCTTTTTTGACCTTGATCCCAGCGATTTCCATCTTAGCTAGAACAAGGGCCAGAGGTTGCTCCATCTCATAGAGGAGGTCTAATTGACCGTTTTCACTTAACTTGTCAAGTAAAACAGGTTCAGTTTCAACTAAAACAGCAACCTTACGAGCTAAGTGTTCCAAGAATTTCTCTCGCTCAGGGATAGCTTTCTTGACACCCTTGCCGTAGAAGGTTTCATCATCAGGTAAATATGTCTTACCGTATAGACTAGCAATGGTTGAAATTTCATTATTCTCTACTGTTGAGAGAAGATACTTAGCCAAACGGCTGTCAAAAGCAGGAGCCTGTAAATTCAAACCAAAGCGATTTAAGAGAACTTTAGCCTTCTTAAAGTCATACACTTTCAGAGGTGTTTTTTCTAGAAAATCCTTAAGAATCGGATCCTGCAGAAGTTCTAGCTTATCTGTAGCGTAAAGTTTGTCTCCACAAGACCAGGCAAAGCCAACTAAATCATCTATATGATAGTTTTCTCCAAAAAGTTCAAAGTGGAAGATAGAGTCTTCACTCAGCATATCTTGACTTACTTTATCCACCATAGTGAAATTCAAAGTCTCAGCTTGGTTAGTCTGAGAAGCATTCAAGGCTTGCTTGAGCTGCTTAAAGCCCATCTCATCGTAGAATTTCCCAAGGTTTTCCACATTTGGCCCACTATAGACCAAATCATCCAGACCTATCTCGATTGGCGCTTTCGTGTCGATGGTAGCTAGTGTTTTAGACAGAAAGGCTTGTTCCTTGTCATTGACAAGATTTTCCTTCATCTTTGAAGCCTTCATGCTGTCAATATTTTCATAAATACCTTCAAGCGAGCCATGTTCTAACAAGAGCTTGATCCCAGTCTTTTCACCAATCTTAGTTACACCAGGGATATTATCTGACTTATCTCCCATGAGGGCTTTAAGATCAATGAACTGAGCTGGTGTGATGCCCATCTTTTCCATGAGATATTCTGGTGTAAACGCCTCAAATTCAGCTACACCTTTCTTAGAAATCTCAACCACTGTATGTTCATCTGTCAACTGAATCAAGTCCTTGTCTCCACTGACGATCGTTACATCAAAAGATTCCTTTTCAGCCAAGCGTCCCAAGGTACCAATGATATCATCTGCTTCATACTGGGCCAACTCATAATGACGAATCCCAAGATGGTCTAGCAACTCACGAATAAAGGGAAATTGCTCACGAAACTCATCCGGAGTCTTAGCACGGCCACCCTTATAATCAGCATACATCTCTGTACGGAAAGTTGTCTTTCCTGCATCAAAAGCAACCAGGATATGACTCGGTTGGACACGTTCCAATAGGTGATTTAGCATCAGATGAAATCCATAGATTGCATTGGTATGTAGTCCATTGTCATTTTTAAAACGATCCAGTTGCTGATAAAGTGCAAAGAATGCTCGGAAAGCAACCGAAGAACCATCAATCAATAATAATTTTTTCTTGTCCATACACCCATTATATAGGAAAGCAGGGAAAAATACCATTGCTAAGAGTTATATTAAAGGAGAAGGCTTATTGGGATGTTTTTTCAACTCGCGCACCATTGCTATCAACTTGGAATCCATCTATAATCGTATCTACTGCCAATTCTCCAGATGCGTTCACGTAATAATATTTCCCTGAAACCTGGAACCACTGACTAGCCTTCATTGCACCTGAGCTTTCGAGATAATACCAAATGCCCTTATCCTTCAACCATCCTGTCTGCATTTCCCCAGATGATTTCAAGTAGTACCACTTAGAACCGTCTTTTAACCATCCTGTTCTCATGGCACCATTTGTTTGGAAATAATACCAACTTCCGTTTATCTTTTTCCATCCAAGTGCGACTTTGCCATGTTCATAGTAGTACCAGATTGTTCCCTGTTTTTCCCATCCATTCTTCGAGGTTTCCGTTTTAATTAAGGGGATATAACGTCTGTTCCCACTTCGTGAAATATAACTAATCCATCTATAGCCATCCTTTTCAAGAGTCTGATCATAATGAACACTCATTCCAGGTTCATAGTAATCGATAATAGTAGATGTCAATGATGGCTGATTCATAATAGCTGCTTTTTCTGTAAAGTAGTGAGTTCCACTAGAAGCTAGTACAGATTGATTATTTCCTACACTAGCATTCCCCACATCTTTAAAATGAATGAACCCAGTCATAGTACTTGCTTTAACCGTCCTACGATGATACGTTTCTGTATAATCGTAATTGTACTCCTCGATTTCAACCATATCTCCAATCACGTTAGAAACCCAAGCTACGTGACCATGAGTTCCCCTCGTGCTCCAAGCAATTGCCCCAATCGCTGGTCTCTGATCCACACGATATCCTTCTTTTTGAGCTCGATAGCCCCATTCTTTCGCATGCCCATAAGCAGCTGGTAGTTCGAATCCATTTACACTACTTAATCGAAAAGCAGCAAAAGATGTACACTGTCTGGAGTATAGACGCCATTTATCAATATTTTGACTTCCATTTTTATAATAATAAGGATAATCATCTCCACGTGCCAACGATCCATTGTTTGCCTGGTTGGCATGAACAGTTCCACCACCAAACAGAAAAGCTCCTGCTAACAATAGTGAAGCTGTACCCACAGTCGTTCTTTTAAGCAAAGTTCTCTTTTTACTAAATGCCATTCATTCTCCTTCGAATAGATAAATTTTTGAGGTTGACCTCATTTATATCATTCGAAAGAAAAAGAAAAAAGTGAGAAAACTCCCACTTTCAACCTTAATCCAAATAGTGAATCAAATTCTTTTCCGTTAAAATATCTGAATAGGTGAAGGATTCAACATAGACATTGGCCTGTTTGTCCCCTTCAACATTTCCAAATTCAACGATAAAGAGCGATGGATAAACTTCAATGAGTCTTCCTAAGCGATTCTTTTGGCGTTTACGACCATTTTCTAAGGTCATTTCCACGACTTGTCCTTCATGTGCCTTGATTTCCTCTTTGATTTTTTTCATCTTGGCTACATCTGTAAATGCATCTGTCATCTTTGTTCCTCTCTCTTCGAAATGCTTGAAAACTTGTTATACTCTTTTTGGAAAATCAATTCTACCGTTCCACGTGCACCGCTACGGTTTTTCTCGATAATAACTTCTACTTTGTTATTAGGAAGACCTTCCTCTTCTTCGCCACCACGCTCATAATAGTCGTCACGATAAAGAAAGGCTACAATATCCGCATCCTGCTCGATAGATCCAGACTCACGAATATCTGATAATACCGGTCTTTTATCTTGACGTTGTTCAACACTACGCGACAACTGACTCAGCGCGATAACGGGAACCTTCAATTCCTTGGCCAAAATCTTCAACTGACGTGAAATCTCTGACACCTCTTGTTGACGGTTTTCTCTGCCTGTTCCTGTGATTAGCTGCAGGTAGTCAATCAAGATTAATCCAAGATTGCCTGTTTCCTGAGACAATTTTCTGGCGCGTGACCGAATTTCAGTAATCCGGATTCCGGGTGTGTCATCGATATAGATGCTTGCTTTAGCAAGATTCCCTTGAGCAATCGTATATTTGCGCCATTCTTCCTCAGTAAGTTGTCCAGTACGAATAGAGTGAGACTCTACTAGCCCTTCGGCAGCCAACATACGGTCGACCAGACTCTCTGCACCCATCTCGAGAGAGAAAATTGCAACAGTCTTGTCTAGCTTAGTTCCAATGTTTTGAGCAATATTCAATGCAAAGGCCGTCTTACCAACAGCAGGACGAGCTGCTATAATAATCAACTCTTCCTCGTGTAAACCTGTAGTCATATGATCCAAATCTTGATAACCAGTAGCAATTCCTGTAATATCAGATGTTTGTTGTGAGCGAGTTTCCAAATTTCCAAAGTTTAGGTTTAGGATATCACGAATATTTCTAAACCCACTACGATTGGTATTTTCGCTAACATCAATCAAGCCCTTTTCTGCCTGAGCAATAATTTCATCCACAGGACTAGACGCTTCATAAGCTTGATTAACAGATTCTGTCAACTTAGCAATCAGGCGACGAAGCATAGCCTTCTCTGCTACAATCTTTGCATAGTATTCAGCGTTTGCAGAGGTTGGTACAGAGTTGATAATCTCAACAAGGTAGGACAAACCACCAATATTTTGCAAATCACCTTGATCATCTAAGATCGTGCGAACAGTCGTTGCATCAATGGCTTCGCCACGATCTGACAAGTCAACCATGGCCTGAAAAATCAAACGGTGAGCATACTTAAAGAAGTCTCGAGAGTCTATATATTCTCGAACAAACACGAGTTTACTCTCATCGATAAATATAGCTCCCAATACAGATTGTTCTGCCAAGATATCCTGGGGCTGAACTCGTAGTTCCTCTACTTCTGCCATCAGATTTCCCTTCCTTTTACAACATAATTACTCAAATCTAGATTAGCCTTCTTTTACATGAAGATTGATGACGCTAGTCACATCCTGATAAATTTTTACCGGAACATCAATCAAGCCAACTGCTCGAATTGGAGATTGAACTTGAATATGACGTTTATCAATTTTAATTCCAAATTGTTTTTGGAGTTCTTCCGCAATTTTCTTGCTAGTAATTGAACCAAAAGTTCTTCCATCTGGACCAACTTTTTCAACAAACTCAACGATTGTTTCTTCTGCTTCAAGTTTCGCCTTGATTTCTTGTGCTTCTGCAAGAAGTTGAGCATGTGCTTTTTCTTCAGATTTTTGCTTGCCACGCAACTCACCAATTGCTTGAGAAGTCGCTTCTTTAGCAAGGTTTTTCTTAATCAAAAAGTTTTGCGCATAACCTGTTGGCACTTCCTTGATTTCGCCTTTTTTTCCTTTGCCTTTTACATCTGCTAAAAAGATTACTTTCATTCTTCTGTCTCCTTTTCTCTAATTTCATTAGAAATAACGGTTTTTAGTTTATCACCTGCTTCTTGCAGAGTCATATCTGTCAGTCGGGCAGCTGCCAGGTTGAAGTGGCCTCCACCTCCCAATTCTTCCATAATCCGTTGCACATTGATCTTACTTCGACTTCGTGCAGAGATGGAAATATCCCCTTGGCTGTTTTTTGCAATGACAAAGCTAGCCTCAATACCTGACATGGCTAACATAGTATCAGCTGCTTTACTAATCACTACCGTATCATACTCCTTAGTATCCTTGGCTTGAGCGACAAGAATTGAAGGTTGTACAGCCTGTCCTTGTAAGATTAGCTCATTAACCAATCGATACTCTTCGAAATCAGTAGCTGCAAGTTCCTGGATAACAATACTATCACTTCCACGTGTTCTTAGATAACTTGCAACGTCAAAGGTACGGCTAGTTACACGAGAGGTGAAATTCTTAGTATCCAGCATCATACCGCCCATGAGAACACTAGCTTGAATACGACTTAAGCGTGCTTTCTTAGAGTTTTGGAATTGAATCAACTCTGTTACAAGCTCGCTCGCGCTACTTGCTCCACTCTCGATATAGGTGATAACAGCATTTTCCGGGAAATCCTGATCTCGTCTATGGTGGTCGATAACAATCGTTTGCGTGAATAAGTCATAAAACTCTTTTGACAAGGTTAAAGCGGTCTTAGAGTGGTCCACCATCACTAACAAGGAACGATTAGTGACCATTTCCATAGCTTGAGTTAGAGGGATGAGTTTTGTCACTCCCTCATTCTCTAAAAATTGAATGGCACGATGGATGTCCGGAGACATTTGTTCTGCATCATAGACCACATAACTTTCATCCAAGACGTTACTAGAGAACAACTGCATACCAACAGCAGAGCCTAAAGCATCCATGTCTAAGTTTTTATGACCAACTACGAATACATGGTCGACACTTCTCAACTTTTCAGAGATTGCCGTCATCATTGCTCTTGTACGTGTTCTTGTTCGCTTAATAGAAGCTGCAGAACCACCACCAAAATAAATTGGATTTTTCGTTTCGTCATTCTCTTTTACGACAACTTGGTCCCCACCTCGAACTTCTGCAAGGTTGAGATTTGATAAAGCAACTTTACCAATACCCTCATGATCGCCATCACCGTATGACAAGCCCATACTCATGGTTAAGGCTAAATCTCTCTGCTTAGCTTCTTCACGGAAGGTATCAATTACAGAAAATTTATCCTGCATCAATTGCTCCAATACCGTATAGTCCGTAAACAAGTAGAAACGATCCATAGTCACTCTGCGAGAGAACATCTTATGTTTTCCAGTAAACTCTGCGACATAATTCGCAACAAAACTATTAATATGGCTGATGTCTGATTCAGATGTTTCATTCTCTAAATCATCATAGTTATCTACCGAAATAACACCGATAACAGGGCGACTCGTAACCAACTCTACAGTGGCTTCGTACTCTCCAGAAACATCAAAAAAGTAGAGCACACCAGAATTTCTATCTAGATGTACCGCATAACGTTTTTCTCCCACATTGGCATAAATTCCAGGAGAAGATATGGATGTTTTTATAATTTCTTGAACTTGAGGAAGGTCAATTTCTCCATCTTCCGTTGTCAGCATTAACTCTGCGTAGGGATTGAACCACTCAATCTCACTACTTTCCATGTTTAGTTTGACAACTCCAACCGGCATCTGTTCTAAGAGTGAACTTAAACTATCTTCCGCCTGATGGTTTACGTACTGGATTTGTTCAATTTCTGTTTTTTGATAAGATTTCTTCTGAAAATAAAATAGCAGAAGAAATGCCACCATTAACAAAAATAAGCATGCTATTGTGACTAGGTTATTTTGAAGAAAAATAACCAATACAGTCATGATTATAAAGTCAATCCCAACAAATAAGTATATAAAAAAGGGATTCATTTCATTTTTTTTCATTACAAACCTCTTGCGCAATATTATACCATATTTGCACTGAAAAAGCGACCTTTAAAGAAGGAATAGCACTTGTGCTCAAATGTAGTAATCATGAATACAAAAGGTGGTTTACACTAGTGTAAACCACCTTTTTAATCTAAGCATATTAAGTATTATGATTCTTTCACTTCAAGAAGACCAATATCTCCATCTTCGCGTCGATAAATGACATTTGTTGTTTCATCTTCAACATCGATATAGATGAAGAAATCATGCCCCAATAAGTCCATCTGAAGAAGTGCTTCTTCAAGGTCCATTGGTTTTAAATCAATTTGTTTTGAACGAACAACTTTAGCTTGAGCCCCATCTGTCTCTTCAACCAAAGCATCTGTAAATAATTGGCTAGTAGAAACTTTATTTCTGTTCTTACGTTCAATTTTAGTTTTGTTTTTACGGATTTGACGTTCAATCTTATCTGTCACCAAATCAATAGATCCATACATATCTTGAGAAACATCTTCTGCACGAAGAGTAATAGATCCAAGTGGAATTGTTACTTCTACCTTAGCAGTCTTTTCACGATACACTTTCAAATTTACACGTGCATCTAGTTCTTGATCTGCTTGGAAGTATTTTTCGATCTTTTCGAGTTTAGAAACTACATAATCACGAATTGCTTCTGTTACTTCTAGGTTTTCACCACGGATACTATATTTAATCATATAAGTACCTTCTTTCTAAACATATTTGTTTTTCTATATTTATTATAACGCTTTCAAAAAATTATTGCAATCTTTTTCCTCATCTTACGAGGGAAAATGTTCTAACCTCTTCTGCTCCTGCATTTTCTAGCATACTCTTGACACGGTTAACAGTCGCTCCCGTCGTATAAATATCATCAATCAATAGAATTTTCTTTGGAACCCTACTGTCTTCTTTAATAAAAAATGGAAGTTCCGTGGCCAAACGCTCTGAACGATTTTTAGAAGAACTTGCTTTTTCTTCTCTTTTCCCTAATGCGTCCTGATGGGAAAGTCCTGCAGCCTCTATTAGGCCTGCAACCTGATTAAAACCTCTTTTTGCATACCTCTCAGGGCTTAACGGTATTAAAATAAAATGGTAATCCTTGTATTTTTTTAAATTCTCATTTAAAATCATTGCAAAAGCTTTTCGGAGAATATAATCGCCATCAAATTTGTAACGATTAAAAAAGTCTTTCATTGCTTGATTATAAGTAAAAATCGCTTCATGACTTACTGCAAACCCTTCTTTACACCAAAGTTGACAATCTTGACACGATGTTGACACCCCTTTTTTATAACAATTTGGGCAATGTTCTTCCCCAATCATTTCAAAACTTGAGTAACAAGCTAAACAAAGTGAGCTCTCCTCCTTTTTCAAAAAAAGAAGCTCTCCAAAGGTTAGATTTTTCTTCAAATGTTGTCCACAAAGTAAACAAATCATAAGCCTGCCTCCTTGTTCATCAGCTTGATTTCCTTTATAGCATTCTTAATCGAACGGTTTAATCCATTATGAAAGAAAATTAAATCTCCTGTTGGCCTATCCATGCTACGACCTACACGTCCTCCAATTTGAATGAGACTTGATTTTGTAAAAAGACGATGGTTTGCTTCTACGACACAGACATCAACAGAAGGGAAGGTAACTCCGCGCTCCAATATTGTTGTGCTTATCAATATGGTCATTTCCCTATCCCTAAAAGCTTGAACTTGCTCTAATCTATCTTCAGTAACTGAGGATACGAAACCAATTTTCTCATTCGGAAACTCTAGCTGCAAGATTTCCTTCAACTTCTCTCCCTTTGTAATTTCTGATGCAAATATTAGTAAGGGGTAGCCAGTTCTTCTCTGGTTTTCAACATATCTTTTTAACTTTAATGGTAGGCGAAACTTATCCAAACATTTATCCAGATCAGATAGCCAGACGGGTTTTGGAATAATTAAAGGATTCCCATGGAACCGCCTTGGTAGGCTTAGTCGTTTTAGTTCCCCTAGTCGAACCTTCTTATCCAACTCGTCTGTAGAAGTAGCGGTGAGGAAAATTCTTAGTCCATCATCCTTTACACAATTCTTTACAGCTTTGTAAAGCATCCTGTTATCAACATATGGAAAAGCATCTACTTCATCTACTATTAGCAAATCAAAAGCATGATAAAACTTTAATAATTGATGAGTCGTCGCAACAACCAGAGGTGTCCGAAAATATGGTTTGGACTCTCCATGCAGCAAGGCTATCTCACAAGTAAAATCATTCTGCAATCGCTTATACAATTCCAAACAAACATCTATACGGGGACTGGCTAGACAAACTGCGCCACCATCATTAATAACTTTCGCAACAACTTGATAAATCATCTCTGTCTTCCCAGCGCCAGTCACTGCATGAACTAAAGTTGGCTGCTGACTTTCTACCGCTTGAAGTAATCCCTCTGATACTTTCTCTTGAAATGGAGTCAATTGTCCCTTCCATTTAAGAACATCTTGTTTTGGAAATTTTTCCTGAGGGAAATAATATAATCCTTGATCACTCCTAACTCGCTTCATCAACAAGCATTCTCGGCAGTAATGAGCATTAATAGGTAGAGACCATTCATCTTGAATCATACTATCACATCGTTGACAGAAGAGTTTCCCCTTCTCTTTTCTCATGCTTGGTAGCTTCTCCGCCAACTGTTGTTCTTCTGAGCTTAATTCTTGTTCTGTAAAAAGTCGACCAAGATAATTTGGATTTATTTTCATACTTCTTTATTCGTAAAATCTAGAACTTTAGGTTATTTTTTAGTACAATAAAATTATGGAATTTAGAACGATAAAAGAGGACGGACAAGTCCAAGAAGAAATCAAAAAATCTCGCTTTATTTGCCATTCAAAGCGTGTCTATAGCGAGGAAGAAGCCCGTGCTTTCATTACTGCTATAAAAAAAGAGCACTATAAAGCGACCCATAACTGCTCTGCTTTTATCATAGGTGAACGTAGTGAAATCAAACGAACCAGTGATGATGGGGAGCCAAGTGGAACTGCTGGTGCACCTATGCTAGGAGTTTTGGAAAATCACAATTTAACCAACGTCTGTGTAGTTGTTACCCGTTATTTTGGTGGTATTAAGCTAGGGGCTGGGGGGCTCATTCGCGCTTATGCAGGTAGTGTTGCCTTAGCTGTCAAAGAAATTGGAATTGTTGAAATTAAAGAACAAGCAGGGATTCAAATTCAAATGAGCTATGCACAATATCAAGAGTATGGGAATTTTCTTAAAGAACATAATCTTATGGAACTCGAAACCAACTTTACAGATCAAGTTGACACAATTATCTTTGTCAATAAAGAAGATAAAGAGGATACCAAAGCTGCCCTCATAGAATTTTTTAATGGGAAAGTTATCCTAACAGATCAAGGTTTACGAGAAGTTGAAGTTCCTGTAAACCTTGTGTAAATTATTTTTTATATCCCCCCTTAATTTTTAGATTTACACTGACTATTTTTTCTGATTGTTATAAAAAAATCCTATCGCCTCGATAGGATTTCTATATTTTACAAAAGTCAAAGTTAGCGTTATACTAGTAGCATCTTATATATAGAGGTGCTAATATGGCGATTTATAACAATATCACTGAACTTGTCGGTAGAACACCGATTGTTAAATTGAACAACATCGTACCTGAGGGTGCAGCAGATGTTTACGTAAAACTAGAAGCATTTAACCCAGGGTCATCCGTTAAAGACCGCATTGCTCTAAGCATGATTGAAAAAGCTGAACAAGAAGGTAAACTTAAACCTGGTTCTACTATTGTAGAAGCAACAAGCGGAAACACTGGTATCGGTCTTTCATGGGTTGGTGCTGCTAAAGGCTACAAAGTTGTCATCGTTATGCCTGAGACAATGAGTGTGGAACGTCGTAAAATCATCCAAGCATATGGTGCTGAACTCGTTCTAACTCCAGGAAGTGAAGGTATGAAAGGCGCTATTGCTAAAGCTGAAGAAATCGCTGCTGAACGTGATGGTTTCCTACCTTTGCAATTTATCAACCAAGCTAACCCAGAAGTTCACGAAAGAACAACAGGAGCTGAAATTCTAGCTGATTTCGGAGCTGACGGTTTAGATGCCTTTGTTGCCGGTGTTGGTACTGGAGGAACTATTTCAGGTGTTTCTCATGCTCTTAAAGCTGCGAATTCAAACATTCAAGTTTTTGCAGTTGAGGCAGACGAATCAGCTATCTTATCAGGCGAAAAACCTGGACCTCATAAGATTCAAGGTATCTCTGCTGGATTCATCCCAGAAACACTTGACACGAAAGCTTACGATGGTATCGTTCGCGTAACATCAGACAATGCTCTTGCACTTGGTCGTGAAATCGGTGGAAAAGAAGGTTTCTTGGTAGGTATTTCTTCTGCCGCATCTATCTATGCAGCAATCGAAGTTGCTAAAAAACTTGGGGCAGGTAAAAAAATCCTTGCGCTTGCACCAGATAACGGAGAACGTTACCTATCTACAGCACTCTATGAGTTTGAAGTCTAGTCTCCTAAATACACAAAGCCCTTGTTAAAGGGCTTTTTAATTTTTTATAAAAGAAAAAGGAAGCA
>NZ_JANCOU010000006.1:0-116699 GCF_024295665.1 Streptococcus sp. CF8_St5-17 | reverse complement strand
TTTAACTCGGGAAGTAGCTCAGCTTGGTAGAGTACTTGGTTTGGGACCAAGGTGTCGCAGGTTCGAATCCTGTCTTCCCGATTGATGGCGGTGTAGCTCAGCTGGCTAGAGCGTCCGGTTCATACCCGGGAGGTCGGGGGTTCGATCCCCTTCGCCGCTATAATGATCTTGTTGGACCTTTAGCTCAGCTGGTTAGAGCTCTCGGCTCATAACCGAGTGGTCGTAGGTTCAAGTCCTACAAGGTCCATTGTAATGATGGAGGATTACCCAAGTCCGGCTGAAGGGAACGGTCTTGAAAACCGTCAGGCGTGTAAAAGCGTGCGTGGGTTCGAATCCCACATCCTCCTTTATTTATTATTAACGCGGGATGGAGCAGCTCGGTAGCTCGTCGGGCTCATAACCCGAAGGTCGTAGGTTCAAATCCTGCTCCCGCAATATTGGCTCGGTAGCTCAGTTGGTAGAGCAATGGATTGAAGCTCCATGTGTCGGCGGTTCGATTCCGTCTCGCGCCATTTTTTTAATAAGATACTATGCGGGTGTAGTTTAGTGGTAAAACTACAGCCTTCCAAGCTGTTGTCGCGAGTTCGATTCTCGTCACCCGCTTTGAACTTTGTTCAAGTACCAAGTTTTTTTCTTGGGCGCGTAGCTCAGGTGGTTAGAGCGCACGCCTGATAAGCGTGAGGTCGGTGGTTCGAGTCCACTCGTGCCCATTAATAGGAGAATTACTCAAGAGGCTGAAGAGGACGGTTTGCTAAATCGTTAGGTCGGGTAACCGGCGCAAGGGTTCGAATCCCTTATTCTCCGTAATTAAAGAGCTGTATAGCTCTTTTTTTATTGTCTTAATCTTATATTATTCTTTTTATAACTGTTTAACATTTGATATAATGTAAGTGAAAGCACTACAATAATTAGTTAACGACCAAGGAGTTCGTTATGGAATCTAAGAAGATCTTAGGAAGCTTGCTAGTTCTTTTCATAAGTCTTTTTATGTTTGTCTGTAGTAATCATAGCTCCGAAAATTCTAATCAGGGGCTTAGTTTATCAACAACAGTTAGTCAATCAAATACTAATGAACAAACTTCCGTAGAGGCTAAGAAAAATTTTAAAGAATTCTACAAGCCAGTTTTTGATAATTATCAAAAAATACTTTCTACACCGAAGGATGTAAATGCAATTGCTGATCTCTATAAGAGTTTACAAGGTACTGAACGCCCTATCAATAGTTGGTCAGTTGAAAATGCGGTTTATCAAGCTGATAAGATGAGTTTTGTCTATGCAGATCTTAATAAAGATGGTGTGGAGGAATTGTTAATAGGCGTTGAGCAATCTAATGGTGATTATTTTATTTCGGGCCTTTATTATCTCGTAAATGAGAAACCGATACTTTTAGCAGAAGGCTTTGTAGCAAGTCATGGTGGGGCTAGAAATTCTATGAATATCTATAATGATGGAGATATCTTAGAATTAAGCTGGTCATCTGGTACAGGTGAAGGTAGGGGAGCACTTTATCATCTGAATTCTAGCCAGCAAGCAGCAAGTAAAGTTCAGGAACAGGACATTCGTGTACCAGGTAACAAAAGTTTGCATTCTGACTTTGGTAAAGCAGAGGCAGATTTAATGAATTTTAAGCAACTAGATTGGCAGAAATTTGAAAACTCTACTAGCACGACTATTTCGGGAGAAAAGCAAAAAGCTCCTTGGAATGCCAACAAATCTGCTAAATTAGAAGCTTTTATTAAAGGATGGGGAGAAAGACTTGGTCAGCCCAATTACAAAAAAGGAATTGCTGGAGGAGATGTTGGTGCGGATAATCTCTATACCTTTGGTGATGGGCCGAGTGAAAAAATAAATGCGGAATACTCGGATAATGGGTTAGGAACTGCTAAGTATCGTATCGTAGAGCGCTATAGTAACTGGGATAAATTTCCAGATGTTCATAGCTATTACTTTGCGATAAACAATACAGGAGAAGCGATTGTCTTTCATTCACCGACAACTAATGGTGGGATTATGTACTTGAAACCAACCGAAAACACAGAAATACAAGCAGAGTTCAGACGCTTGGTTGAAGAAGACTAGAAAAATGAAGAATTTGGTCTTGGCTAAGCTCTTTTTATAAAAATCTCTTTTTTCATTTTTATATTCTTTGATTATTTAATTGTATGCTAGTGTTATATAAGAACGTAAAGCATTGTTTGATGATGACTCTATAATTCAGGGGAATAGAATATATGACAAAAATTGTGAAGTTTCATAGTATTTACTATAGATTTGTTCTTTTTATAGTTATTTTATATCTTTTGGGTGTTCATCAAATTGTTGGTCGAGGAACTCAAACAGTTAATATTTTTGATTACGCCTTCAGCTTCCATCAAACACAGTTAGGGTATTTCCTTCTTTTATTAATTCTAGTTGGCATTGGCATAAATCTTCTTTGTTCTTGGAAATTTTCTGTATCTCCAAAAGGAATTTATCTTAGAAGATTAGCTTTATTTGTTCCTTGGAGTGATATTAGTGGAGTTTCGCATGTTTGGATTAACAAGGCGAGTAATTTTACTAGTGGGATTAATTTTTATAACAATAAATGTTTAGTTTTTTATCGTCATTATTACAAGCCAATTTGTATCTATAATATTTCTTTATTGGCTTTATTTGCTGTCAAACTCTTTAATCCTCAGATTAAGACGAATATCTTATCAGCTAGTTTTGCTACGGGATTTAATATTCTATTGAATACATCAATTGTCTTTTATCTTTACTTTCTTGACTTAAAAACTCTTAGTTTTAGTTCTTTTTTACTTTTTTGCTTACTCTATTTTATAAAAATTTTTATCATTCCTTTATGCTTGGTTTCTAGTCAAAATTCTAAGTATGGTCCTTATCTGGGACATAGTAATTTCTTTAAGAGAAATGCTTCAGATGTGATTCATGTTTAATTTTATAAAAATGATGACTTTCTACTTTTTGGTAGGAAGTTTTTTATTATTTCTATGTCGAAATAGTTGACAGATGTAACAAAAAGAGTTACAATTTTTTTTGAAAGTTCGATATAGAACAAAAAAGGAGACAAAATGGACAAGATGTTAGGGGGCTACCAAGCTCTACAGATTCGATTGTTGAATGGGCGTATCTTTCAAAAACTCTTGAGCAAGGAACCAGATGCTCAATACAGAAGTGAACAAGGGAAAATTTTAACGATTTTGTGGAAGCAAGAGTTGGGGTGCGCTACTGCGACCGATATCGCTCTTGCGACGGGTCTAGCCAATAATACATTGACCAGTATGGTTAAGAAATTGGAAGAACAAGGTTTGGTTACGATTCAACCTTGCAAGCAGGATAAAAGGAAAAAATATATCTCGTTGACAGACCTCGGTTGGGCGCAAAAAGAAATTGGCGACCGTGTCAGCAAAGAACTGGGAGAGATTTTTTATCAAGGGTTTTCGGATCAAGAAATCCGAGAATTTGAGGCTTATCAAGAGCGTATTATCACAAATCTAAAAGCTAAAGAGAATGACATCTAGGGAAAGGAAGTAACAGTTATGATCGGAATTACAGGTGTAACAGGGAACTTAGGCTCCTATGTGGCTGATCTTGTCGATAAAAAAGAAATCGCTTCCGTCCATCTAGCACGAAGCCCAGAGCGTGCAAAAGTTTACGCGTCTGCGGAAATCCGTAGAATGTCGTATACAAATACTCCAAAAGTGGTTGAGGCCTTAAAGGGGATCGATACCTTGTTAATGGTTTCTGCTCGGGAAAATCCAGAGCGTGTCAAGGAGCACAAGGAGTTTTTAGATGTTGCAAGACTAGCAGGGGTACAACATATCGTATATACCTCCTTTTATGGGGCAGATGAGAAGGCAACTTTCACTTTGTCTCGAGATCATGCCCAGACGGAAGCCTATATCAAGGAGTTAGGGTTCACCTACACTTTTTTGAGAGATAATTTTTACTTGGACTTCTTGATTGATCTTGCGCTTGAAAATGGAGAAATTCGTGGTCCGGCCGGCAATGGCCTGGAATCAGCTGTTGCCCGTAAGGACACATCTAGGGTTGCAGCAGAAATTCTTTTAAATCCTAAGGAGTGGGAAAATCAAAGCTTGGATCTGACAGGGCCAGAGGATCTTTCCATGGAAAAAATCGTAGTGCTTCTCTCAAAAGAGACCGGTAAGACCATCTCGTATGTGGATGAATCAGTAGAAGAAGCCTATGAGTCACGGAAAAAATGGCCAGCACAAACATGGGAGTACGATGCCTGGGTCAGCACCTATACAGCGATTAAAGCTGGTGAACAAGCTGGGGTTTCTACAGATGTCGAAAAAGTCCTAGGGCATCCAGCAAGCAGCCTATTGGATACTCTTAGAGATAGAAAACTTATTGAGGAAAAAAATGATTGAATACAAACATGTAGCCTTGCGCTACACGGATAAGGACATTTTAAAAGATGTCAATCTCCGCATTGAAAATGGAGAGTTCATGGTGCTAGTGGGTCCTTCAGGATCTGGAAAGACCACCATGATCAAGATGATTAACCGTCTTTTGGAACCGACAGATGGCAATATCTACATGGATGGAAAACGCATCAAGGACTATGATGAACGGGAGTTACGTCTCAGTACCGGCTATGTCCTCCAAGCTATTGCCCTATTTCCTAACTTGACGGTTGCGGAAAATATAGCTCTCATTCCTGAGATGAAGGGCTGGAGCAAAGAGCAAATCGCTTCTAAAACAGAAGAACTCTTGAACAAGGTAGGCCTGCCTGCTGCAGAGTATGCTCATCGGTTACCAAACGAGTTATCTGGTGGGGAGCAACAGCGGATTGGCATTGTACGAGCCATCATTGGGGAACCAAAAATCTTGCTGATGGATGAGCCCTTTTCAGCCTTGGATGCTATCTCTCGCAAGCAGTTGCAAGCTCTCACCAAGGATTTGCATAAGGAGTTCGGGATGACCACCATCTTCGTTACTCATGATACGGACGAGGCTTTGAAATTAGGGGATCGAATTGCAGTTTTGCAAGATGGAGAAATTCGCCAGGTCGCAGAACCTGAAACAATTTTACAAGCGCCTGCGACAGACTTTGTAGCAAACTTGTTTGGAGGTAGCCTTCATGTCTAATTTGATTTCAACCTTTCAAGAGCGATTTAGTGAATGGGTAACAGCTCTGGGACAACACTTACAATTGTCTCTTTTGACCTTATTGGTTGCTATTTTTCTGACCATTCCGCTGGCGGTTTATCTACATGGTCATAAAAAAGCGGCGAACTGGGTGCTACAAGTTGCGGGTATCTTCCAGACCATTCCCTCAATGGCCTTGTTGGGGCTCTTTATTCCTTTCATGGGAATTGGAACCTTACCAGCCCTCACAGCCCTTGTCATCTATGCTATTTTCCCGATTTTGGAAAATACGATTACAGCCTTGAACGGCATTGATCCTAGTCTTGAGGAGGCGGGGATTGCTTTTGGAATGACCAAGTGGGAGCGACTCAAGAAGTTTGAAATTCCACTGGCCATGCCTGTCATTGTATCGGGGGTTCGAACAGCAACTGTTATGATCATTGGGACAGCAACTCTAGCTGCTCTTGTGGGAGCTGGAGGACTAGGCTCCTTTATCCTTTTGGGAATTGATCGTCGGAATGCTAGTCTCATTTTAATCGGCGCAATCTCATCAGCCATTTTGGCCATTCTCTTTAATGTTATTCTCAAATGGTTGGAAAAGGAAAAGTTGCGTACGATTGTTGCAGCCTTTGCTGTTATGGTCCTTGGTTTGGGAGCTAGTTATGCTCCAAGCATGATTCCAAATAAAGAGAAAGAAAATCTGGTTATAGCTGGGAAGTTGGGACCTGAACCTGAGATTCTCATGAATATGTACAAGCTTCTCATTGAGGAAAATACGGATATGACGGTGACGGTCAAGCCTAACTTTGGGAAGACAGATTTCCTTTATCGAGCGCTGAAAAAAGGGGACATTGATATCTATCCAGAATTTTCTGGAACAGTGACAGAGAGTCTCCTCCAACCATCTCCACAAATTGGGCATGACCCAGAAAAGGTTTACGAGGTGGCTCGTGACGGCATTGCCAAACAGGATCAACTAGCCTTTCTTAAACCCATGGCTTATCAAAATACTTATGCTATAGCAGTTCCTAAAAAAATTGCGCAAGAATATGGGCTTAAGACGATTTCTGACTTGAAAAAAGTAGAAGGACAGCTCAAGGCGGGGTTCACTCTGGAGTTTAATGACCGTGAGGATGGAAACAAGGGCTTGCAGTCTGTTTATGGATTGAATCTCAATGTGGCAACCATGGAACCAGCTCTTCGCTACCAAGCCATCCAGTCAGGTGACATTCAAATTACAGATGCTTACTCAACGGATGCTGAAATTGCTAGGTATGACTTGATGATTTTAGAAGATGATCAACACCTCTTCCCACCTTATCAAGGGGCTCCACTTATGAAAGCTGAATTACTCGAAAAACATCCTGAGTTGGAAGCAGTCCTTAATAAACTAGCTGGTAAAATCACCGAGAGCCAGATGAGTCAGATGAACTATCAGGTCGGTGTGGAAGGTCAATCGGCTGAAGAAGTAGCGCATGAGTTTCTCCTTCAAGAAGGAATACTTAAGCAATAATCAAAGGAGTATTAGTTTATGAGTATACAAAAAAGGATCAAAAGATCCTTTTTTTATTGTACCAATGCTAACAAGATGGTAAGCACCAGTGCAATTCCAATTCGAATCAGATGATGGGCTGGATGGAAGTTTTCTTTTTGTTTGCCATTCCAATAGGCTCCGTAGCAAATTAATCCACAGCCAATCAGCCAAAGAGATAGTGCGATAATCGGCAAAAAGAAGTAGAGAAAGATAGATAAGGTTGCAAGGCTACTTCCGATGAGGAGAAGCCGATTTCCTAGGGGATTCCTGCCTTTTCTTAATTCTGAAAGGCTAGCCAATAAATGAAGAAGAGGAAAAGCAAGAAGTAAGAAGGCTATAAAAAAGCCGAGAAGAATGGAGAAGAACATAGAATTTCCTTTCAAGAAGAGATTTTGGATATGAGGATTATATATCAAGACCTACGACTCATTTTATGAAGTACCACAAATGATAATACAAGATTCAAAATGATAACCAACAAAGTCAAAAGAGAGTAACCATAAAGTTTAATTGGAAATTCATTTTTGAGATTGCAAAGAGCAAACAAACTCGTTAAAATGCCCGTCAACAATCCAGGCACATATTTTCGAATAACGACTGTCTGAATCAGATGTCCTAAGACATGGTAGATATAAGCGATTATGATGCTTACGTAAATAGTATAGTTGCTAAACCGGTAACTAAGAAAAAGTGATAGAAGCAGGATTAGAAATTGCTCCAAGACAATAGCATTGAAAGTAAAAGGCGTGTAATAAGAAAGGATTCGATTATCTGGAAACTGTGCCGATAATTTTTTGACAAAGGATGGCATCCATATGATTTCTTCCAGTTCGTGAAGCATAAAGAGCGCTGGAAAGAGAAAATAAAATTGTATGATGGACATTGAAAATACTCCCTTCTAGTTAGAGCCCACTTTTAAAATCTCCAAATAAAATTGGATCACTTCTTGTTCGGTGTAGGACTTGCCTTTTTTCAACCACCAGCTGAGGGTTTCGATGAAATGGCTGACGACCAGGTGTTTGAGGTAAGAGTGAGGGAGAGTTGGATGGGCCTGGATGAGTTCGTCGACTACCATTGGGTAGACATCGTGTTCCAGTTCTTTTCGCAGTTGCCGTATAAAATAATCGTTTTTAGAGAGCAAGAGACTGGTCACATGATCTTGATTTTTCTTGAAATGCTGAAAGATATGAGCCAGATAGTCTTGTGGTGAGAGGTGTTCAGCACGCTCAAAGAGATGGTGAAAGAGCTTTTGACAGAGTTCATCTAGCAATAACTCCTTACTCTCGTAATGGCTGTAAAAGGTCGAGCGTCCCACATCAGCAAGGTCTATGATTTCCTGAACGGTGATGGCCTCGTAGTCTTTTTGGTTGAGTAAGTGTAAGAAAGCCTGATAGATAGCTTTTCGTGTCTTGGTAATGCGACGATCTTGACTAGTCATATGGACAATTTGAACAAACTGTTCCGTATCTTACAAAGTAAACAGTTTGCTCCTATCCTTTCTGTAATGAATGTTAGATAATGATAATGAACAGGATGTTCATGAATCTATTATAACAAAGGAATGATGATTATGAAGACAAAACATACAGTCTGGTTAGCTTTTTTCTTGAATTTAAGTTATGCCATTGTTGAGTTTATCGCAGGAGGGATTTTTGGATCGAGTGCAGTTCTTGCGGACTCAATTCATGACTTGGGGGATGCAATTGCAATAGGGATATCAGCCTTTCTTGAAACAATCTCCAATCGTGAAGAAGATAGTCATTACACCTTGGGTTACAAACGGTTTAGCCTTCTAGGTGCCTTGGTAACGGCTGTGATTCTGATGACAGGATCTGTTCTGGTAATCTTGGGAAATATAACAAAACTCTTTCATCCACAACCTGTCAATGATGAGGGAATCCTCTGGCTAGGAATCATTGCTGTTAGTATTAATGTGCTAGCCAGTCTTGTCGTTCGTAAGGGAAAAACTAAGAATGAGTCTATTTTGAGCCTGCATTTTCTGGAAGATACTCTGGGTTGGGTGGCTGTTATCCTAATGGCCATTGTTCTGCGATTTACCGACTGGTATATTCTGGATCCGCTCTTATCTCTTGTCATCTCTATCTTTATTCTGTCAAAAGCTATTCCACGTTTTTGGTCCACGCTTAAGATTTTCTTAGATGCTGTACCGGAAGGAGTAGATATCAAGCAAGTAAAGAGTGATTTGGAGCAGTTGGACCATGTTGCTAGCCTTAATCAGCTCAATCTCTGGACCATGGATGGTTTGGAGAAAAATGCCATTGTCCATGTTTGTCTAAAAGAAATTGAACAGATGGAGCTTTGCAAGGAATCGATTCGAAGCAAACTCAAAGATTGTGGTTTTCAAAATATCACCATTGAGATTGACGCAGACCTAGCAAGTCATCAAACTCATAAGCGAAATATGGAAGAGCTAGAAGCAGTCCAAAACCATGGACATGAACATCATCATTGATGAGGCGTAGTATAAGAGAGCGAAAGCTTCATAAATAGTGTATACTTGAAATAAGTTAGATACAGAGAGGTAAATGTTTATGAAATCAGCAGTTTATACCAAGGCAGGTCAGGTAGGTATTGAGGAAATCAAGCGTCCAAGCATTCAAGAGGCGGATGATGTTATTATCCGTGTGGTTCGTGCTTGCGTATGTGGTTCAGACCTATGGAGTTACCGAAATCCAGATATTAAAGCGGGTCACAAAAATAGTGGACACGAAGCAATTGGAATCGTTGAAGAAGTTGGTGAGGCTGTCACTACTGTAAAACCAGGTGACTTTGTCATCGCGCCTTTTACTCATGGTTGTGGTCAGTGTGATGCCTGTCGTGCCGGTTATGATGGGACTTGTGACCGCCATATTGGCACCAACTGGTCAGGTGGTGTCCAGGCTGAATATCTCCGTTTCCACTACGCTAATTGGGCACTTGTGAAAATTCCAGGTCAACCTTCAGATTATAGCGAAGGCATGCTCAAGTCACTTTTAACACTTGCTGATGTCATGCCGACCGGTTACCATGCAGCGCGTGTGGCTAATGTGCAAAAAGGCGACAAGGTTGTCGTTATTGGGGATGGGGCTGTTGGCCAATGTGCTGTCATTGCTGCTAAGATGCGTGGAGCTTCACAAATTATCCTTATGAGTCGTCACGAAGATCGACAACAAATGGCCTTGGAGTCAGGAGCGACAGCTGTTGTGGCCGAACGTGGTGAAGAAGGCATTGCCAAGGTGCGTGAAATCCTCGGAGGAGGAGCAGATGCAGCACTTGAGTGTGTTGGTACTGAGGCGGCTGTTGAGCAAGCACTGGGTGTCCTTCATAATGGTGGTCGTATGGGAATTGTTGGTGTGCCTCACTATAATAACCGTGCCCTTGGTTCGACCTTTGCTCAGAATATTTCTGTTGCGGGTGGAGCAGCTTCTGCAACAACATACGATAAGCAATTCTTGCTCAAAGCTGTTCTGGATGGGGATATCAATCCAGGTCGTGTCTTTACTTCAAGCTATAAACTGGAAGATATCGACCAAGCTTATAAGGACATGGATGAACGCAAGACTATTAAATCTATGATTGTGATGGATTAAAAAAAGAAAATCCTAATAGAGAACGGAAGAGCTCTTATTAGGATTTTTTATGTTCAGTTATTGCGCTTAATGCAAGGTACTTTCTCTTAAAGTCAGTTTGGTTCCTAGCATAGTAAGGCTTGGAATTTTACGGCCGTGAAGGACTTCTCTGTTCAGAATATCCATTCCTGTGCGTCCCATTTCTTCGGTGTAGACGGTAATACTGGAAAGTGGTGGGAACACTTGCTTGGTTAGAATGGTATCATTAAAGGAAATAATGCTGACGCGCTCTGGTATGCTGATGCTGGCTTCTTGAAGGGCGCGAAGGGCACCAATGGCCAAGCTATCACTGGCTGCAAAAAAGGCTTGTGGAAGCTTCTCTCCTAATTTTTCGATAGCTTCTTTCATTAAATCATATCCAGATTGAGCAGTAAATAGACCTTGGAAAACGAATTTCTCGTTATAAATTCCTTTTTCTTGCGTATAAGATTTGAAGTAATCTAAACGCTTGTCTGCGATGACTTCTTCTTGGTCAGTAGTAGTTTCAAGACCGGATAAGATACCAATCTTCTTAATCCCGTGGTCTGTAAAGTAATCAACCACCTGTCTAACAGCATTATTAAAATCTGTAATGACACAGGTATGGCCCAAGGCGATGGTGTCACTATCAAGAAAAACTAGAGGTTTTTGATATTCTTCAAATGAGGCAATCTGTGCTTGGCTAAATTTTCCAATACAAAGAATTCCAATGACTTCTTCGCTAAGCGTGAAAGGTTGGTCGTTGAAATAGCGCAAGATTTCGTAATCTAATTCTTGGGCTCTATTTTCAATTCCTAGTCGAATCTGGTAGTAGTAGAGGTCTTCTAACTCTCCCTGTTCACTGACCCATTGGATGATGGCAATCTTTTGTTTGAGTTTATGAGATTCACCAGTTTTGAGATGCTTGGTGTAACCTAGTTCTTCGGCGACGGTTAAAATACGATGTCGGGTTTCTTCTGTGACAGATAGACTCTGATCGCGATTGAGGACACGGGATACAGTTGCGATTGAAACAGAGGCTAGCTGAGCGATATCTTTGAGTGTAGCCATAATTCCCCTCCTTTTTAGGTTATTATAGCATATTTTTCTTGCTTTTTACTCATAGTTTAGTAAAATATCGGTAAAATTGTTGACCAAAGCAAAACCCTTGGGTACAATAGAAGAAAACGATTACAAGGTAAATTTTTTTACCTGACAAATTGTCAAAGGAGAATTCATATGACACAACATCTTACTGCTGATGCACTTCGCAAGGACTTTCTTGCGGTTTTTGGTCAAGAAGCAGATCAAACCTTCTTCTCACCAGGCCGTATCAACTTGATTGGGGAACATACTGACTATAATGGTGGCCATGTTTTCCCAGCTGCTATTTCACTCGGAACTTATGGGGCCGCACGTAAGCGTGATGACCAAGTATTGCGTTTTTACTCAGCTAACTTTGAGGATAAAGGAATCATCGAAGTGCCTCTAGCTGACCTTAAGTTTGAGAAAGAGCACAACTGGACCAACTATCCAAAGGGTGTCCTTCATTTCTTGCAAGAAGCTGGTCATGTGATTGATAAAGGGTTTGATTTCTATGTTTTTGGGAATATACCAAATGGTGCGGGCTTGTCTTCTTCTGCATCCTTGGAGCTTTTGACAGGTGTCGTGGCAGAATACCTCTTTGACCTAAAATTGGACCGTCTAGACTTAGTTAAAATCGGAAAATTGACAGAAAATAACTTTATCGGTGTTAACTCTGGTATCATGGACCAGTTTGCCATCGGTATGGGGGCTGACCACCGTGCTATTTACCTGGATACTAACACTCTAGAATACGACTTGGTACCACTTGATTTGAAAGACAATGTCGTTGTGATTATGAATACCAATAAGCGCCGTGAACTAGCAGATTCTAAGTACAATGAACGCCGTGCTGAATGTGAAAAAGCAGTGGAAGAACTCCAAGTTGCCTTGGATATCCAGACTTTAGGTGAGTTGGATGAATGGGCTTTTGATGAATACAGCTATCTAATCAAAGACGCAAATCGTTTGAAACGTGCCCGCCATGCTGTTCTTGAAAATCAACGCACCCTTAAGGCACAAGCGGCTCTTCAAGCAGGAAATTTGGACAAGTTTGGTCGTTTGATGAATGCTTCTCATGTTTCACTTGAGCACGACTATGAAGTGACTGGTTTGGAATTGGATACCCTTGTTCATACAGCTTGGGCTCAAGAAGGTGTTCTCGGTGCTCGTATGACAGGAGCAGGCTTTGGTGGTTGCGCCATTGCCTTGGTTCAAAAAGATGCGGTTGAGGCCTTTAAAGAAGCTGTTGGCAAGCACTACGAAGAAGTAGTTGGCTATGCACCAAGCTTCTATATCGCTGAAGTTGCAGGTGGCACTCGCGTTCTTGCTTAGTCAGGAGGAGGTTTTCTAGTGACCTTAGTAGAAACATTTGTGACCAAAGTCATTGCAGAAAGCACCTTTGAAGAGTTGGACCGTATCTATCTGACCAATCGTGTTTTAGCACTGGTGGGAGATGGAGTTCTCGAAGTCAAGACTGGCCAAGATAACTTGATTGACCTCAAAGACCAGCTTGTCGAGGAAGCAGTTCGCTTGGAAACGATTGAAGATAGTCTGGCTGCGCGTGAGATTCTCGGTGCTGACCTCATGGACTTGGTAACCCCTTTTCCAAGTCAGGTCAATCGTGATTTTTGGAATACCTATGCCCAGTCACCAGAGCAGGCAATTGCAGACTTCTACCAACTCAGTCAGAAAAATGACTACATCAAACTAAAGGCTATCGCAAAGAATATTGCTTATCGTGTACCGTCTGACTACGGTGAACTGGAGATTACTATCAATCTCTCTAAACCTGAAAAGGATCCAAAGGAGATTGCGGCAGCCAAGTTAGTCAAGTCCAGTAACTATCCTCAGTGTCAGCTCTGTATGGAAAATGAAGGCTATCATGGTCGTGTCAACCATCCAGCTAGAAGCAATCATCGTATTATCCGTTTTGATATTTCTGGGCAGGAGTGGGGCTTCCAGTATTCGCCTTATGCGTACTTTAATGAGCACTGTATTTTCTTAGATAGCCAACATCGTCCCATGGCCATCAGTCGTCAAAGTTTTGAGCGTTTGTTAGCAATTGTGGAGCAGTTCCCAGGCTATTTTGCAGGCTCGAATGCGGACCTACCAATTGTTGGTGGTTCAATCTTGACCCATGATCATTACCAAGGTGGGCGCCATGTATTCCCAATGGAAGTGGCTCCTATTCAGAAAAGCTTTACCTTTGAAGGTTTTGAATCAGTCAAAGCAGGAATTGTTCAGTGGCCTATGTCAGTGATTCGATTGACGTCGGATTCAAAAGACGATTTGACCAACCTTGCTGAGAAAATATTACTGGCTTGGCGTCAGTACTCCGATCCAAGTGTGCAGGTCTTGGCGGAAAGTAATGGAACTCCGCACCATACTATCACACCGATAGCCCGTAAACGAGATGGACAGTTTGAGTTGGATTTGGTCTTGCGGGAAAATCAAACATCTCCAGAGCATCCAGATGGTATCTATCATCCTCATAAGGATGTCCAACATATCAAGAAGGAAAATATCGGCTTGATTGAGGTTATGGGTTTGGCTATCTTGCCACCACGCTTGAAGGAAGAAGTAGAGCAAGTAGCAGCTTACCTAGTCGGAGAGGATATTCCAGTTGCAGATTATCACCAAGAATGGGCAGATGAGTTGAAAGAATCCAATCCTAGATTGACTGACAAAGACCAAGCTCTTGAAATTGTCCGAGAATCTGTGGGTAAAATCTTCTCTCGGGTATTGGAAGATGCAGGAGTTTACAAGCAAACTGCAGAAGGACAGACAGCCTTTATGCGTTTCGTGGAGCAGGTTGGTATTTTGCCCGAATAAGTGCTTCTCTCTTGCGTAGAGTCTTGAAAAGTAGTATCATAGTGTCGTTTGAAATATCAGGAGGAACGTATGAAAGATTTTCACTTTGACGCTATATCTGCCTTTGAAAACTACGAAATTGAAAAAATGAGAGACGGTCACGTTGTAGTGACGACAAAAGTAGTAGACTCCTCACTCAACTATTATGGGAATGCCCATGGAGGCTATCTATTTACCCTTTGTGACCAAATCAGTGGCCTTGTGGTGATTTCGCTAGGCTTAGATGGAGTGACACTCCAGTCTTCTATCAACTATCTGAAAGCCGGAAATCTAGGAGACGTTCTTACTATCAAAGGAGAATGTGTCCATCATGGACGTACCACTTGTGTCGTCGATGTTGATATCACCAACCAAGATGGTCGAAATGTCTGCAAGGCAACCTTCACCATGTTTGTCACAGGACAACGATCTGAAGATAGACAGGTGAGGATATAGGAAATAAGAAAAAGAGGCATGTGCCTCTTTTTCTTATTTATGTTTCCACTGTAATACTCTATCATTCTATTCACTAAATCTTAAAAAATAGCCATCTGGGTCTAAAACTGCAAATTCATGAGGATAGATATATTGTTCACCAACACGAAATTCTCTTTTGGTCAGTGGACGATGAATAGGATAGTTAGACTCGATTACTTTCTGATAGAGTCGAGGGACATCTTCAATGCCAAAGGAAATATTGACACCGCGCCCGAAAGGATAGGTTAGTTGGGTTAATTCTTCTGTGCTGCCTTCTTCTAGCATAAGTTGGCAGTCTTCAAGCGATAAGAAGAGGAAGTTTTCTTCTGGTCGCTCGTATTCGATTGTAAAACCCAGTAAATCGCAGTAGAAGGAACGAGACTGTTCTAAATTTGAGACAATAAATTCGGGAATAACTGCATTGTAGTCCATAAATAAAATCCTGAGTTATAAGTAGTCGCAAAACAAGAAGTCGAACTTCCTGAAAAATATCAAATTCGTTGGGTAGGAAGCTTTTCTAATCAACATTCTATTTACTGATGGTATATACTACTTCGGTTGGATTTTTTTAAAAAGGAGATAAGGTGTACTCCGTTGAACTCGAAGGCTCTGAAGATACGCTCAAAACCTTAAGTCCTATTCTTGAACAATTATGGCTCTTGGACCCAAAAACTCCAGGTAAATAATCATTCACATACTAAAAGAGACTTATCGACGTATGATTAGTCTCTTTCGCTATACCATATGCTTTTCAGCGAAAACGTTGCCTATTTAAATATACTTTAAAAAATGATAAAATATTTGTAAGCCTACCACTTTGAGGAGATTAAGCATCATGAAAAGCAAGATTTTATTAGGTTCTGTGACGCTCTTATCTGCATTTATACTAGCAGCATGCGGAAATGGAGATAAGAAAACAAGCGAAATTTCAGAAGAACCAACAACAGAAGTAACAATAACTGCGGACACTTCTGATGAGACAAAAGCAGTCTCATATACAGACACTCAACGTATCGGAAGCGATGATATTGGGTATGTTAATATCCCGAAAGATTGGATATTCACTAAAAGCCAATATACGGAAGAAATATTACAGTACGAGTCAAAAGATAAAAATACCAGAGTCCTACTAAATTCTTTCGCTAAAAATGACGTACATCCACAGAACCAGGACGCTTTTGGAGTAAAGTTCATTGCTACTTATTTTTATAATACCCTTCGAAGCGAAGAAACTGTAGTCGATATAGACGGTGAATGGTCAAAGGTAGCTGGAATGAACGCCTATGTGCTTAAATCACACAAAAGAAATGGAGAGTATCTTTTTGACTGGTTTTTCCAAAAAGGCGAAAAAGTATACGTCTTCGGACTTGAAGGTACAGAGGAAAATATTACAACTTTCAGACCTATGCTCGAACAATCTTGGGGCTTAGATCCAAAAACTCCAGGTAAATAATCACTCACACACTAAAAGAGACTAATCAACGTGATTAGTCTCTTTCTTTTTTATGTGACTTTCAGTCCGTCTCGCTCCGTTAGGTGCGAGACAAAAAAACCACCCGCTATACGGGTGCGCATCGAAGGTTATACCAAAAAACTCCAAACGCGATACAATTAAGGTGTTCAAGCCAATTGTAAAGCGAAAGGAGAAAAATATGGCTCAAAAAGCACATAGTTTATCACATACAAAATGGATGTGTTCTATCACATTGTGTTCACCCCTAAGTATAGACGAAAAGTGATCTATAATCAATATTGAAGTAGTTTGGGAGAAATATTCCATAGATTATGTAGTTATAAAGGTGTTGAGATTATTGAGGGCCATTTAATGCCAGATCATGTTCATATGTTGGTAAGTATTCCACCTAGAATTAGTATTTCAAGTTTCATGGAATATTTAAAAGGTAAAAGCGCTCTAATGATGTTCGATAAACACGCAAATCTGAAATATAAGTTTGGAAATCGATATTTTTGGGCAGAGGGATATTATGTGAGTACAGTTGGCCTCAATGAAGCCAAAATAAAGAAATACATTCAGGAACAAGAGCGAAAAGATATTGCTTTAGATTAGTTGAGTTGAGTGTAAAAGAATATGAAGATCCCTTTAGGGATAGTGGCAAGTAGTACATATGCCTCTTTGATAGGCTTGTGACGAGTCAAATGCAAAGTGAAAACCAGCGTCTTTAGGCGCTGGCTAGTTATCTGGGCTTATAGCCCTGGTACAAACCACACGTTTGACGGGTGGTCATGATTCCTTTTTCGCACTCTAGTGCTTTATTATCCTATTCACTAAATCTTAAAAAATAGCCATCTGGGTCTAGAACTGCAAATTCATGAGGGTAGATATATTGTTCACCAACTCGAAATTCTCTTTTAGTCAAAGGACGATGAATAGGATAGTTAGACTCGATTACTTTCTGATGGAGTCTAGGGACATCCTTTATGCCAAAGGAGATATTGACACCACGACCAAATGGGTAGGTTAGTTCAGCTAATTCATCCTCTGTCCCCTCCTCTAGCATTAGCTGGCAATCTTCAAGCGATAAGAAGAGGAAGTTTTCTTCTGGACGCTCGTATTCGACAGAAAATCCCAGCAAGTCGCAGTAGAAGTGGCGTGACTTTTCGAGGTCAGATACTACAAATTCAGGAATGACAGATTGATAGTCCATTAGCTTTCTCCTTAGAGTTCAATCTCCAAGACAATCGGTGTATGGTCTTGGCGTGCGCCTGAATCAATCATATCTGACTTGGTAACCTTGTCTGCCACACGGTTACTTGTGAGCCAGTAGTCGATTCTCCAGCCTGTGTTGTTGATTTTTGAAGTTTTGCTGCGTTGTGCCCACCATGTGTAGCGTTCTGGAACGTCACCATGGATATGGCGGAAGGTGTCAGTAAATCCTTTGGCTAAAAGGTTTGTAAATCCTTCACGTTCTTCGTCTGTAAAACCTGGTGAACGACGGTTGCTGGCTGGGTTGGCAAGGTCAATTTCCTTGTGGGCAACGTTGTAGTCTCCAGTTGCTAGGACTGGTTTTTTCTTGTCTAACTCAGACAAGTATTCCGCATATTTGACGTCCCAGACTTGACGTTCTTCCAAACGTTTGAGTCCATCACCTGCATTTGGTGTGTAGACTTGAGTCACGAAAAATTTATCAAATTCCAAAGTAATGATGCGGCCTTCCAAGTCCATAGTAGAAGGGGCTCCAATTTCTGGGAAGCTGATAGTTGGAGTGAGTTCTTTCTTATAGAGGAACATGGTTCCAGCATAGCCTTTACGGGCAGGCTCTTGAGAGGAACGCCAAGTGTTTTCGTAGCCTGGGAAGAGTTCTTCCAGTACCTCAAGGTGTTTTTTAGTAGGACCTTTAGCTGAAAGCTTGGTTTCTTGGATAGCGATGATATCAGCGTCTTCGGCTACCAAAGTTTGGAGAACGTCTTGAGACAATTTCGCACGCGCAGAGTCACTCGTCAACGCTGCATTGAGGGAATCAATGTTCCATGAGATTAGTTTCATAGTGTATTCCTTTTCATTCAGATTATAGACAATATTATACCAGAAAAAGAAGTAATTCCCCAGCGTATAGTTTGAAAAATCAAGGTCATTCCTTTATAATAAAGAATGATTTATGTAAAGGATTGAAACTAAATGAAATGTTACTCCTTTGAATATCTTTATCACTGAGTATGACAAAGTTCAAGTGAGTGTCGTCACCTATGAATAAGAAAAACCTGGGGTTCATGCCTCAGGTTTCCATTTGTTATTAGAAAGGAATACTATGTCCATCATCCAAAAACTTTGGTGGTTTTTTAAGTTAGAAAAACGCCGTTATCTCGTTGGAATCGTAGCTTTGGTTTTGGTTTCTGTACTAAACCTCATCCCACCTATGATTATGGGGCGCGTGATTGATGCCATCACTTCGGGACGATTAACACAGAATGAGCTCCTGCTTCATCTCTTTTATCTCCTATTGGCAGCTTTCGGGATGTACTATCTGCGTTACGTTTGGCGCATGTATATCCTAGGAACCTCCTACCGACTTGGGCAAATCATGCGTTCAAGACTATTTGAACACTTTACAAAAATGTCGCCTGCATTTTATCAGAATTATCGAACAGGGGATTTGATGGCTCATGCAACCAATGATATCAATGCTCTGACTCGTCTAGCAGGTGGGGGTGTCATGTCTGCAGTGGATGCCTCTATCACAGCCTTGGTAACTTTGTTGACCATGCTCTTTAGCATTTCTTGGCAGATGACCTTGGTTGCCATTCTTCCCTTGCCATTTATGGCCTATGCGACTAGTCGTCTGGGGAGAAAGACCCATAAAGCTTTTGGGGAATCGCAAGCAGCCTTTTCTGAACTCAACAATAAGGTTCAGGAGTCTGTAGCAGGTATTAAGGTAACCAAGTCCTTTGGCTATCAGTCTGATGAATTGGCATCTTTTCAGGAAGTTAATGATTTGACCTTCCAAAAAAATCTGCAAACCATGAAATATGATAGTCTCTTTGACCCTATGGTTCTGCTTTTTGTTGGTTCTTCTTATGCCTTAACTCTTTTGGTCGGTGCCTTTATGGTACAAGCGGGGCAGGTGACTGTTGGGGATCTGGTCACTTTTATCTCTTACTTGGATATGCTGGTCTGGCCTTTGATGGCTATTGGTTTCCTCTTTAACATTACTCAGAGAGGGAAAGTTTCTTACCAACGGATTGAGAGTCTATTGTCCCAAGAATCACCTGTGAAAGACCCAGAATCTCCACTTGACGGGATTGAAAATGGGCGTTTAGACTATGCCATTGATCGTTTTGCCTTTGAAGACGAGGAGACGCTACGAGATATTTACTTTAGTCTCGAAAAAGGGCAAACCTTGGGCTTGGTTGGTCAGACTGGTTCAGGGAAAACCGCTTTGATTAAGTTGCTCCTACGTGAGTATGACGTTGATCACGGAGCCATTTATCTAAATGGCCATGACGTTCGTGACTATCGACTAGCTGACTTACGTAGTTTGATGGGATACGTCCCACAGGATCAATTTCTCTTTGCAAGCTCTATCCTAGACAATATTCGATTTGGGAATCCTGACCTGCCTTTCTCAAAAGTAGAAGAAGCAACCAAGTTTGCTCAAGTCTATCAAGACATTCAAGCCATGCCCCAGGGATTTGATACGGTTATTGGTGAAAAAGGTGTCAGTCTATCTGGTGGACAAAAGCAACGTCTTGCTATAAGTCGAGCTATGATTTTAAATCCTGATATCTTGATTTTAGATGATTCCTTGTCAGCTGTGGATGCCAAGACAGAGTTCGCTATTATCGATAATCTCAAGGAAACTCGCAAAGATAAAACGACCATCATCACTGCCCATCGTCTCAGTGCAGTTGTTCATGCAGATTTGATTTTGGTCATGCAGAATGGTCGAATCATTGAACGAGGCACACATGAAGACTTACTCGCCTTGGATGGTTGGTATGCCCAAACCTACCAGTCTCAACAGTTAGAAATGAAAGGAGAAGAAGATGCGCAATAAACAAGAACAATGGGCTGTATTGAAACGCTTGTTGTCCTATCTCAAGCCCTATGGTCTCCTAACCTTTTTAGCCTTAGCCTTTCTCCTTACGACGACTGTTATCAAGAGTATCATCCCCTTGGTAGCTTCGCACTTTATCGATCAGTATCTAAACAATCTCAACCAGCTTGCCGTTACAGTTCTGCTAGTTTACTATGGTCTTTTTATTCTTCAAACCATTGTCCAATATGTAGGGAACATCCTCTTTGCGCGAGTGTCCTACAGTATCGTTAGAGATATCCGACGTGATGCCTTTGCTAATATGGAGAAGCTAGGCATGTCTTATTTTGATAAAACACCTGCAGGTTCCATCGTTTCTCGTTTGACCAATGACACTGAGACTATTAGCGATATGTTTTCAGGAATCTTATCCAGTTTTATCTCAGCAGTCTTTATCTTTGTGACAACCCTTTATACCATGCTTATTTTGGATTATCGTCTGACAGCTTTAGTATTGCTCTTTCTACCCTTGATTTTCCTTTTGGTCAATCTCTACCGTAAAAAATCGGTTAAGGTTATCGAAAAAACCAGAAGTCTCTTGTCAGATATCAACAGTAAGCTGGCAGAAAATATCGAAGGAATTCGCGTCATTCAAGCCTTTAACCAAGAAAAACGCCTGCAAGAAGAGTTTGATGAGATAAACCAGGAACACCTAGTCTACGCTAACCGTTCAGTAGCCTTGGACTCCCTCTTTTTACGTCCAGCTATGAGTTTGTTGAAGCTGTTGGGATATGCAGTTTTGATGGCTTACTATGGCTATCGTGGTCTCTATCTAGGAATAACGGCAGGAACCATGTATGCTTTTATCCAGTACATCAATCGCCTCTTTGATCCCCTCATCGAGGTAACACAAAACTTTTCTACCCTTCAAACATCCATGGTGTCAGCAGGTCGTGTCTTTGCACTTATCGATGAGACTAACTATGAACCGGCCCAAGAAGATGGACAATCCGAGATTAAAGAAGGAAATATCCGTTTTGAACATGTGTCCTTCTCCTATGATGGGAAGCACCAGATTCTCGATGATATTTCCTTTACAGTCAATAAAGGTGAAACCATCGCCTTTGTCGGACATACTGGCTCTGGGAAATCCTCTATCATCAATGTTCTTATGCGCTTTTATGAATTCCAGTCTGGTCGGGTTTTACTTGATGGTGTGGATATTCGTAAGTATAGTCAAGAGGAGTTGAGAAAAAATATCGGTCTGGTCCTACAGGAACCTTTCCTCTATCATGGGACCATCAAGTCCAATATCGCCATGTACCAAGATATCAGCGATGACCAGGTTAAGGCAGCAGCAGAGTTTGTGGATGCAGATTCTTTCATTCGGGATCTTCCATTAGGCTATGATGCCCCTGTGTCTGAGCGTGGTTCAAGTTTCTCTACTGGTCAACGTCAGCTTCTTGCCTTTGCTAGAACCGTTGCCAGTCAACCGAAAATTCTGATTTTGGATGAAGCGACAGCCAATATCGACTCTGAAACAGAAGCCTTGGTCCAAAATTCCCTAGCCAAGATGAGACAGGGTCGAACCACCATTGCCATTGCCCATCGTCTCTCTACTATCCAAGATGCCAACTGTATCTATGTCCTTGATAAGGGACGTATTATTGAGAGTGGAACCCATGAGGAACTTTTGGCCTTGGGTGGAACCTATCACAAGATGTATAGTTTGCAGGCAGGTGCCCTTTCCTAGGGAAGAATTCCTTTAAAATACATATTTCTTGCACTACCTCTTTTATTTTGTGGTATAATGTAGAATGTTAATAAAGATTACATATTAAAAGCAGAGGAGAATGTGCATGCTGAAATGGGATGAACTACCTCAAGAAATACAATTGAGTGAGGTAAAACCATACTACCAGCTTGTTTCTAAAAGAAAAGGCTCTCTGATTCTCAAGCGCTGTCTAGATTTGTTTCTAGCCTTGATCTTGTTAATCTTGACCTCACCCGTATTTCTGATTCTAAGCATTTGGATCAAACTAGATAGTAAGGGTCCAGTCATTTACAAGCAGGTGCGGGTAACCCAGTACAACCGACATTTCAAGATTTGGAAATTCCGGACCATGGTAACCGATGCGGACAAGAAAGGAAGTCTAGTAACTTCTGCAAATGATAGCCGCATCACCAAGGTTGGAAATTTTATTCGCCGGGTTCGTTTGGATGAACTTCCACAATTGGTCAATGTCCTCAAAGGGGAGATGTCCTTTGTGGGAACTCGTCCAGAAGTGCCACGCTACACAGAGCAGTACAGCCCAGAAATGATGGCTACCTTACTCTTGCCAGCAGGGATCACATCCCTTGCCAGCATTAACTACAAGGACGAGGATGCCATTATCAGTCAAATGACTGCAAAAGGTATGACGGTTGACCAGGCTTATGTTGAGAGAGTCCTGCCAGAAAAGATGCACTATAATCTAGCCTACCTACGTGATTTTAATTTCTTCGGGGATATTAAGATCATGTTCCAGACTGTATTTGAAGTTTTAAAATAAGTAGTCGCAAGATTGAAACCAATCAAAGGAGTAAAACAATGACAAAGTATAATATTCCATTTTCACCACCTGATATTACCGAAGCTGAAATTGCTGAAGTAGCAGATACCCTTCGTTCTGGTTGGATTACAACAGGACCTAAGACAAAAGAATTGGAGCGTCGTCTTTCCGTCTATACTCAGACACCTAAGACAGTCTGCCTCAACTCTGCAACAGCAGCTCTTGAATTGATTTTGCGCGTGCTTGAAGTGGGTCCTGGCGATGAAGTTATCGTTCCGGCTATGACTTATACAGCATCATGTAGCGTTATCACTCACGTAGGTGCTACACCAGTTATGGTTGATATCCAAGGTGATACCTTTGAAATGGACTATGACAAGCTTGAGCAAGCGATTACTGAGAAGACAAAGGTTATCATCCCAGTTGAACTTGCAGGGATTATCTGTGACTATGACCGTTTGTTCCAAGTTCTTGAGAAGAAACGTGACCTCTTTACAGCTACTAGTAAGTGGCAAAAAGTCTTTAACCGTATCGTTGTTGTCTCAGATAGCGCCCATGCTTTGGGTTCAACCTACAAGGGGCAACCAGCTGGTTCCATTGCAGACTTTACGTCCTTCTCTTTCCACGCAGTTAAGAACTTCACAACTGCTGAAGGAGGAAGTGCTACTTGGAAAGCTAATCCAGCTATTGATGATGAAGAAATGTACAAGGAATTCCAAATCCTATCTCTTCATGGTCAAACAAAAGATGCGCTAGCTAAGATGCAACTAGGTTCATGGGAATACGATATCGTAACTCCTGCCTACAAGTGCAACATGACGGATATCATGGCTTCAATTGGTTTGGTACAATTGGATCGTTATCCTGGCTTGCTACAACGTCGTAAGGACATCGTAGATCGCTATGACCGTGGATTTGCAGGAACTCGTATTCACCCATTGGCGCATGAGACAGATACTGTTGAATCTTGCCGTCACCTTTACGTTACCCATGTAGAAGGTGCTAGTCTCGAACAACGCAATCAAATCATCCAAGAATTGGCTAAAGCTGGAATCGCAAGTAACGTTCACTACAAACCGCTTCCACTTTTGACAGCCTATAAAAATCTTGGCTTTGATATGGCAGATTATCCACGAGCTTATGCCTTCTTTGAAAATGAGATTACACTACCGCTTCACACCAAATTAACGGATGAAGAAGTAGATTATATCATTGAGACTTTTGTCAGAGTTTCTGAAGAAGTTCTAGTCGCTTCACAAAAATAATTAAAAAAATTAGTAAAAAATTAGTGAAAACGGTTGACAAAGAAAAAACAATAACATATAATTAACTCAACAAATCAGAAAAGTAGATATTTTTAATCTTTAGGGAGCCTGTGGTTACTGTGAACAGGTGGTTGAAACTAGTGAAATTGGGCTGATTTTAAAAGTGAATTTGAAACAATGAAAATTCGGTAGGCACACCTTATAGTGCAACTTGTTGTTAGACAAGGCAGAGATGTAAAGGGGATATCCTCTTTACAATTGAGGTGGTACCGCGTTACAAACGCCCTCACATGGAAGAAAAATCCGTGTGTGGGCTTTTTTTATCCGTCATTTTGTTTATCTTTTATTAGGGTGTTAAGTCGCTTTGATGAACTTGAGTTCTATCTACAGCTCCTTGCCTACTACTAAAAGCAAACAAAAAGCCGGATTCATACAGAAGGAGGAAAATTTTATGACAACTAAAGGATATTTTGGACAATTTGGTGGTAGTTTTGTACCAGAACCAATTCAGGCTTTATTAGATGAGTTGGAAGTGACTTTTGATAAATACAAGGATGATCCAGAATTTTTGGCAGAATATCGTCATTACTTGAAGGATTATTCAGGTCGTGAAACACCGCTTTATTTTGCGGAAAGTTTGACAGAGCACCTAGGTGGAGCTAAGATTTATCTCAAGCGTGAAGACCTTAACCACCTTGGATCTCACAAACTTAATAATGTTTTGGGTCAAATCCTTCTAGCAAAACGCATGGGTAAAAAGCGTGTCATTGCTGAGACAGGAGCTGGCCAGCACGGTGTTGCGACTGCGGCTGCTGCAGCTAAGTTTGGTATGGCATGTGATGTCTATATGGGGGCAGAAGATGTGGAGCGTCAACGTCTCAATGTCTTCCGTATGGAGATGATGGGAGCAACTGTTCACGCAGTTGAAACTGGTACTCGTACCCTCAAAGATGCGGTTGACGCAGCCTTTGGAGCATGGATGAATGACCTTGAAGCCTTCTACGTTTTAGGTTCGGCTGTAGGTCCTCACCCTTACCCAACTATTGTTCATGAGTTCCAAAAAGTGATTAGTGAAGAATCTCGTCGTCAAATCTTGGAAAAAGAAGGACGTCTGCCAGACTACGTTATTGCCTGTGTGGGTGGTGGTTCTAATGCCATCGGTGCCTTTTCACAGTATGTAGCTGATGAAGAAGTTAAATTGGTTGGGGTAGAAGCTGCTGGTCACGGTTTAGATACCGATAAACACGCGGCAACAATGACCAAGGGTAGTGTAGGAATTGTCGACGGGATGAAGACCTATGCAGTCTTTAAGGAAGATGGAGAGCTCGCGCCAGTTTACTCTATCTCTGCTGGTTTAGACTATCCAGGGGTTGGACCAGAACACGCCTTCTTTAAAGACTCTGGTCGTGTAGAGTATGTTGCAGCGACTGATGAAGAGGCTGTCCAAGCCTTGCTTCTACTTAGCAAGACTGAAGGAATTATCCCAGCTATTGAAAGCTCCCATGCTATCGCAGAAGCGGTCAAACGAGCACCAAAACTAAGTAAAGATGAGATTATCGTCATCAATGTCTCTGGTCGTGGAGACAAGGACGTAGCTGCTATTGCAGACTACCTTGAAGCTAAAAAATAAAAGATGGAAAAGATACAGAGATTTCTCTCACAGAGAGCTTGTGGTTGCTGAAAACAAGCAGAGAAAGCTGTAAGATTGGGTCCATCTCAAATGAGAGAAGAAAACATGATTCTCAAGGGAGTGCCCTTTATCGCACAACCTGTTACAGGAGCTATCTGAGACAGGAATGAGAGATAGGAGAAATCCTATAATTGAGGTGGCACCGCGAATTTCGTCCTCACGCAAGTTATTTTGCGTGGGGATTTTTTGTAGAATCAACACGGGATTTAAGAAGAACTGAAAGGGAAATTACAATGGAACGAATCATTCATGGAGATGTTTTATCACCAATCTTGGCTTACATGCGCTTGAACGGACAACACAAGGTTATACTTGAAAGTATCCCGAGAGAAAAGGAAAATGCTCGATTTTCTATCTTGGCCTATAATCCAGTTTTTGAGATTAAGTTCGAAAATGGAGTTCTTTATCAAAATGGGCAAGTCATTGATCGTGATCCCTTGGATTTCCTTTATGAAGTGACTCATAAGAGCCAGCACCATTCAGACCTACCTTTTGGTGGTGGAGCGATTGGCTTTGTTGGTTACGATATGATTTCTCTCTATGAAGAAATTGGCCAGCTCCCTGAGGATACGATTGGTACGCCAGATATGCATTTCTTCGTATATGAGAGTTATATAGTTTTTGACCACAAGAAAGAAAAAATTCATATCATCGAGGATGCTCTTTACAGTGATCGAAGCAATGAAGAACTAGAAGCAGCTTTGGATCAAGTTTTAGAGGAGTTGAAAATCCCTGCTCCAAATGAATTTGAAGATTTGGACCTTTCTCCACTTCAGTTTAGACCACATATTGCATCTCAGAAATTTGAAGAAATGGTAGAAACAGCTCGCGACTTGATTCGCAATGGAGATATGTTCCAATGCGTGCTCAGTCAACGTTTCTCAGCAGAAGTAACTGGAAATCCTTTTGACTTCTACAGAAATCTCCGAGTGACAAATCCATCAAATTACCTCTACTTTTATGACTTCGGAGATTATCAAATCATTGGTGCCAGTCCTGAGAGTTTGGTTTCCGTCAAGAATGGCATCGTGTCAACCAATCCAATTGCAGGGACACGACCTAGAGGTGCCAATGACGAGGAAGATGCAGCACTTGCAAGTGATCTACTTTCTGATGAAAAGGAAACGGCAGAACACCGAATGCTAGTGGATCTAGGACGCAATGATATCGGTCGAATTGCTGAAACAGCAAGTGTCCAAGTAACCAAGTATATGGAAGTGGAACTTTTCCGCTATGTCATGCATTTGACCAGCGTGGTTAAAGGACGTTTGCTTCCAGAACTGACTGCCATGGATGCCTTGAAAGCGACTCTTCCAGCAGGAACAGTATCGGGGGCACCAAAGATTCGGGCTATGAAACGCATCTATGAGTTGGAAACAGAGAAGCGTGGTGTTTATGCAGGAGCTATCGGTTACCTATCAGCAACTGGAGACATGGACTTTGCCATTGCTATTCGAACCATGATTCTTAAAAATAAAACAGCCTACGTACAGGCTGGGGCAGGAATTGTTTATGATTCTATCGCTCAAAACGAATACCAAGAAACCATTAATAAAGCTAAATCTATGACTAGAATGGGAGAACTAAGACCATGATTTTATTGATTGATAATTATGATTCATTTACCTATAACTTGGCTCAATACATTGGGAATTTCGCAGAAGTTCAGGTTTTGAGAAATGATGATCCAAACCTTTATGAAGTAGCTACAAAGGTAGATGGACTGGTTTTTTCTCCTGGCCCAGGTTGGCCAGCTGATGCTGGGAAGATGGAAGAAATGATTCGTGATTTTGCAGGTAAGAAACCTATTCTAGGGATTTGTTTAGGGCACCAAGCCATCGCAGAAGTCTTTGGTGGCAAGTTGGGCTTGGCTCCAAAAGTCATGCATGGCAAGCAGAGTCAGATTCGATTTGAGACTCCATCCGTTCTCTATCAAGGAATCGAGGATAATCGTCCAGTCATGCGTTACCACAGTATTTTAATTGAAGAGATGCCAGAAGAGTTTGAAGTGACAGCTCGTTCGACAGATGACCAAGCCATTATGGGGATTCAACACAAAACCTTGCCGATTTATGGCTTGCAGTATCATCCAGAAAGTATAGGAACGCCAGATGGCCTATCTTCTATTCAGAATTTTATCGAGAAAGTTGTAAAGTGAGGAAGACAAAATGAAAGAAATTATTGAAAAATTAGCGAACTTTGAAGATCTATCAGGTGTTGAAATGACGGATGTGATCGAACGCATCGTGACAGGGCGAGTGACAGAAGCACAAATCGCTTCTCTACTGTTAGCCCTTAAGATGAAGGGAGAAACACCTGAGGAAAGAACAGCCCTCGCCCAAGTTATGAGAGGACATGCTCAACACATTCCAACCAACATTCAAGATGCTATGGATAACTGTGGTACAGGTGGAGATAAGTCATTTAGCTTCAACATTTCTACAACTGCAGCCTTTGTCTTGGCAGGTGGTGGCATCCACATGGCTAAACATGGAAATCGCTCTATTTCTTCTAAATCTGGTTCAGCAGATGTCTTGCAAGCTTTGGGAATCAATATTGACCTCAAGCCAGCACAATTAGGTAAAGTATTTGATCAAACAGGAATTGTCTTTCTCTTTGCCAAAAACATGCACCCAGCTATGAAATATATCATGCCGGCACGCTTGGAATTGGGAATTCCAACCATCATGAATTTGACAGGTCCACTCATTCACCCAATGGTCTTGGAAACACAGCTTCTAGGAATCAGTCGTCTTGAACTTCTGGAAAGTACTGCTCAGGTTTTGAAAAACATGGGTCGCAAACGTGCTATCGTAGTAGCTGGTCCAGAAGGATTAGATGAAGCTGGTTTGAATGGTACTACCAGCATTGCCCTTCTTGAAAATGGAGAAATCACTTTGTCAACCTTTACTCCAGAAGATTTGGGAATGGAACGCATTGCCATTGAGGACATTCGTGGTGGTAATGCTCATGAGAATGCAGCCATTCTTGTTAGCGTTCTTAATAACGAACCAAGTCCATTCTTGGAAACAACAGTCTTAAATGCTGGCCTTGGTTTTTATGCCAATGGTAAAGCAGACAGTATCAAGGACGGAGTTGAATTGGCACGTCAAGTGATTGCCAGTGGTAAGGCTCTTGAAAAACTTAGACTATTACAGGAGTACCAAAAATGAGTCAGGAATTTTTATCACGTATTCTAGAGCAGAAGGCGCGTGAAGTTGAAAAGATGGAACGAGAGGAACTTCAGCCCTTGCGAGAAAGCTATCGTTTGGCTGAATATTTGAAAAACCATCAAGAACGTCTGCAAATTATTGCAGAGGTCAAGAAGGCGAGTCCAAGTATGGGTGATATCAATCTGGATGTGGATATCGTTCAACAGGCCCAGGCTTACGAGGCTAACGGCGCTGTTATGATTTCTGTTCTGACAGACGAAGTTTTCTTCAAAGGTCATTTGGATTATCTTCGTGAGATTTCCAGTCAGGTAGAGATTCCGACGCTGAACAAGGATTTTATCATCGATGAAAAGCAAATCATCCGTGCTCGCAATGCAGGTGCGACAGTTATCTTACTCATCGTAGCGGCTTTATCAGAAGAACGGCTCAAGGAACTGTATGACTATGCGACAGAGCTTGGACTAGAAGTTTTGGTGGAAACTCATAATCTGGCTGAACTAGAAGCTGCTCACCGTCTTGGCGCTCAAATTATTGGTGTCAACAATCGTAATTTAACAACCTTTGAAGTAGACTTACAGACCAGTGTAGACTTGGCCAAACACTTCAAGGACGATTGCTTGTATATTTCTGAATCTGCCATTTTTAAAGAGGAGGATGCAAAACGTGTTGCACCCTACTTTAACGGAATTTTAGTAGGAACAGCCCTCATGCAAGCAGAAGATGTAGCCCAGAGAATCAAGGAGTTGCAGATTGACAAAGGTTAAGATTTGTGGACTATCGACCAAAGAAGCGGTAAAAACAGCTGTGTCGGCTGGAGCAGACTACATTGGTTTTGTCTTTGCTCCTAGCAAAAGACAGGTGACCGTAGAACAAGCCATAGAGCTGGCTGAGATTATTCCTAGCCATATTCAAAAGGTTGGAGTATTTGTTTCACCCAGTCGGACAGAACTGTTAGAAGCGGTAGACAAAGTTGGTTTGGACTTTGTACAAGTTCACGGTCAGGTAGTAGAAAAACTATTTGAAAATTTGCCTTGTGGCAGTATTCAAGCTGTACAAGTTGATGGGAATGGCCATGTGCCCAATTCTCAGGCAGACTATCTCCTCTTTGATGCACCTGTGGCAGGAAGTGGTCAGACCTTTGATTGGGAGCAACTGGATACGACAGAACTATCTCAGCCTTTCTTCATCGCAGGTGGGCTCAATGAGGATAATGTAGAAGAAGCTATTCAACACTTTACTCCCTTTGCAGTAGATGTGTCAAGCGGAGTAGAAACAGACGGACAAAAAGATCATGAAAAGATTAGAAGATTTATAGAGAGGGTAAAGAATGGCATATCAAGAACCAAATAAAGATGGATTTTACGGGAAATTCGGTGGACGTTTTGTCCCAGAAACATTGATGACAGCAGTATTGGAATTAGAAGAGGCTTATCGTGAAAGTCAGGCAGATCCAAGTTTCCAAGAGGAGTTAAACCAACTTTTGCGCCAGTATGTAGGTCGTGAAACTCCTCTTTACTACGCAAAAAACTTGACCCAGCATATTGGCGGAGCCAAGATTTATCTTAAACGTGAAGACCTCAACCATACAGGTGCCCACAAGATTAACAATGCCTTAGGACAAGTTTTACTGGCTAAACGCATGGGCAAGAAGAAAATTATCGCTGAGACAGGTGCTGGTCAACACGGTGTGGCAACTGCAACAGCTGCAGCACTCTTCAACATGGAATGTACTATCTACATGGGTGAGGAAGATGTCAAACGCCAAGCCCTCAATGTTTTCCGCATGGAGCTTTTAGGAGCTAAGGTAGAGGCAGTGACAGATGGTTCGCGCGTGCTCAAGGATGCAGTCAATGCAGCCCTTCGTTCTTGGGTAGCCAACATCGATGATACCCACTATATCCTTGGTTCTGCCTTGGGGCCTCATCCTTTTCCAGAAATTGTGCGTGATTTTCAAAGTGTTATCGGTCGAGAAGCTAAACAACAGTACCGTGACTTGACAGGGCAAGATTTGCCAGATGCCCTAGTAGCCTGTGTTGGTGGAGGTTCGAATGCTATCGGTCTCTTCCATCCATTTGTGGAAGATGAATCTGTAGCTATGTATGGAGCTGAAGCGGCAGGACTTGGTGTGGATACAGAGCATCACGCAGCTACCTTGACCAAGGGTCGCCCAGGAGTTCTTCACGGTTCTCTCATGGATGTTCTCCAAGATGCCCATGGACAAATCTTAGAAGCCTTCTCTATCTCAGCAGGTTTGGACTACCCAGGTATCGGTCCAGAACATTCTCATTACCACGATGTCAAGCGTGCGACCTATGTTCCTGTGACAGATGAGGAAGCCTTGGAAGGCTTCCAACTCTTGTCTCGTGTGGAAGGGATTATCCCAGCTTTGGAATCTAGTCACGCTATCGCCTTTGCGGTGAAATTAGCCAAAGAACTTGGTCCAGACAAGTCTATGATTGTCTGTCTATCAGGTCGCGGAGACAAGGATGTAGTTCAAGTTAAAGACCGCTTGGAAGCAGACGCAGCAAAGAAGGGAGAAGCTCATGCCTAAGACACTAACAGAAAAATTGAATGCAATTAAAGCAGCAGGAAAGGGAATTTTCGTTCCCTATATCATGGCTGGAGACCATGAAAAAGGTTTGGCTGGTCTCGGTGAAACAATTCACTTTTTAGAAGACTTGGGTGTTTCTGCCATTGAAGTGGGAGTTCCCTTTTCAGACCCTGTTGCAGATGGTCCTGTTATCGAAGAAGCAGGCTTGCGCAGTCTAGCTCGCGGAACCTCTACCCAGGCTTTGGTTGAAACTTTGAAAACCATTGAAACAGAAATTCCGCTTGTCATCATGACCTACTTTAACCCCCTCTTTCAGTATGGTGTTGAGAAATTGGTTAAAGATTTAGCAGATACAGCTGTTAAAGGTTTGATTATCCCAGACCTTCCTCATGAGCACGCTAACTTTGTAGAGCCCTTTTTGGCGGATACAGACCTTGCCTTGATTCCACTTGTCAGCTTGACGACAGGAATTGAGCGTCAAAAGGAACTCATTGAAGGGTCAGAAGGATTTGTCTATGCCGTTGCTATCAATGGGGTAACAGGGAAATCAGGAAATTACCGATCTGATTTGGACAAGCACTTGTCTCAACTTCATCAAGTGGCTGACATTCCAGTTTTGACAGGATTTGGTGTATCCACCGAGGATGATGTAGAACGATTTAATGCAGTATCAGACGGCGTCATCGTCGGTTCCAAGATTGTTAAGGCTCTGCATGAAGGACAAGTAGCAGAAATCGCTGACTTTATCCGAGAAGCAGTAGCTTCCCAAAAATAATCACACAAGTAGCAAGCAAGAGGAAGGGCACAAAAGGAAGTCTTTCCTTTTTCTTTAGTAGGAGAAAGGCTAGAATGCCAGTAGTGGAAGCAAATTGAATTAAAATTAGAAGTTCTGTAAGTGTAAATACGAGTGCACAAGAGGCCAGAAAAAGAAAATCACCTGCCCCAATGCGAATATCAATAACATGGGAAATGATTCCAAGAACTAGGAAGAAAGCCATGATTAGATTCCAACCACAGCATACCATGAGGACTAGGTGGAAAGTCAGCCAGACTAGCAAGGGATATTCTTGATGACGAAGGTCATAAATTCCTAAAGTTAAGCCAGCAGTGATTAGGATGACTTGATTCAAGGTTAGAAATTCCCAAGAAAAAGCTAAAAAGAACAGTCCCGAGCCTAACTCAAAGAAAGCATACCAGAAAGGATATCGTACCTTGCAATAGCGACAGCGAAAGCGATTGAATATCTGGGACACAATCGGAATCAAATCTAGTGGTCTCAAGCGAGTCTGACAAGAATCACAGTGACTAGCAGGAAAGACGATGGATTGTTCAGGGAAGCGATCAATGACCAAGCCTAGAAAGGAAGCAAGAATCGTTCCAACAAGAAAAAAGTAAAGATGAATCATACTTATTTATTCGTAAAAAATAAGAGAAAGAGTATAATAGTTGGATGTAGGAGAAGTTTTAGGAGCAAATATGAAAATTCACTTTGAAAAAGGACTTCAGTTAGAAAATGCCCAATTCATTTGTCAGTGGTCTAATACTTTGGGAGAAAGTTTTCAGAAGCAATGGATGGGACCAAAGATTTCTTATCCCTTGATTGTCCAATCCTTGCAAAAGATGGAAGGGATTTTTTCCATTTTTGCTGGAGAAGAGTTTGTAGGCATCATCCAGAAAATCAAACTAGAAGATAAAAATCTTCATATTGGAAGATTTCTCATAGCTCCACAGAAGCAGGGAAAAGGATTAGGTCGAAAAGCTTTCCAAGACTTCGTTCAAGAAATGTTTGAAAATGAAGAAATAGAAAGTATTTCCCTAACGGTTTTTGAGTCAAATCAAAGAGCCAAAAATCTCTACCACAAAGAGGGATTTGAAATTGTTCAAACCATTGAAATTCCAGAACGAAAATACATAATGAGAAAATCTAGGTAAGAACTAGATGACACCCAAAACTGTCCCCTTACAATTTTTAATTCTCAAACTTGTTGCAGAGAAATTTTCTTGATAAAATAGATACATGACTAGATATAAAGCTGTAATTTCCTATGATGGCTACGCTTTTGCTGGTTTTCAGCGACAACCTCACGCGCGTAGTGTCCAAGAGGAAATTGAAAAAACTTTAACCAAATTAAATAAAGGACAAGCCATTGCCATTCATGGCGCTGGGCGAACGGATAGTGGTGTTCATGCATTAGGTCAGGTCATCCACTTTGATCTTCCCTATCAGATGGATGAGGAAAAACTTCGTTTTGCTCTCGATACCCAAAGTCCTGAAGATATCGATGTGATTTCGATTGAGATTGTGGCCGATGATTTTCATTGCCGTTATGCTAAGCATAGCAAGACCTACGAGTTTATCGTGGATAGAGGACGTCCTAAAAATCCCATGCGTCGCCATTATGCGACTCATTATCCCTATCCACTCGATGTGGAGCGGATGCAAGAAGCTGTAAAAAAACTAGAGGGGACACATGACTTTACTGGTTTTACAGCATCAGGAACTAGCGTGGAGGACAAGGTAAGAACGATCACGGAAGCTAGCCTTAGGGTGGATGAAACCGGTCAGTTTTTGACCTTTACCTTCTCAGGCAATGGCTTCTTGTATAAGCAAATCCGTAATATGGTTGGAACCCTGCTGAAAATTGGCAACAATCGTATGCCTATTGAGCAGATTGACCTGATTTTGGAGAAAAAAGACAGACAGTTGGCAGGTCCAACTGCAGCACCCAATGGTTTATATTTGAAGGAGATTCGTTATGAAGAATAATCGTATTTTAGCACTTTCAGGAAATGATATTTTTAGTGGTGGGGGACTAGCCGCTGACCTTGCGACCTATACTTTGAATGGTTTGCATGGTTTTGTGGCCATGACCTGCTTGACCGCTTTGACAGAGAATGGATTTGAGGTCTTTCCGACAGATGAGACTATTTTCCAACAACAGCTAGATAGTCTCAAGAGCGTAGACTTTGGAGGGATTAAGATAGGTCTATTACCAACGGTCGGTGTTGCTGAGAAAGCCTTGAATTTTATCAAGGAACGTGAAGGAGTTCCAGTAGTCTTGGACCCTGTATTGGTTTGTAAGGAAACGCACGACGTTGCAGTCAGTGAGCTCTGTCAAGAGTTGATTCGCTTTTTCCCTTATGTATCTGTGATTACTCCGAATCTTCCTGAGGCAGAATTGCTTGCAGACCAAAAGATTGAAACTTTAGAAGATATGAAGGCTGTAGCCAAAAAACTACATGATTTGGGTGCACCAGCAGTGATTATCAAGGGTGGAAATCGCCTCAGTCAGGATAAGGCTGTGGATGTCTTTTATGATGGAGAGAATTTCACGATCCTTGAAAATCCAGTCATCCAAGGACAAAATGCTGGTGCAGGATGTACCTTTGCATCAAGTATTGCCAGCCAGTTAGTCAAGGGAGAGGAGCTCTTACCAGCAATTGAAAGTTCCAAGGCCTTTGTTTACCGAGCTATTGAACAAGCAGATCAATATGGAGTGAGACAATATGAAGCAAACCAAAACAACTAAAATCGCCCTAGTATCCGTCTTAGCAGCCAGTTCGGTTGTATTAGGTTATTTTATTAAAATTCCGACACCAACTGGAATTTTTACACTTTTGGACGTCGGTGTCTTCTTTACAGCCTTTTACTTTGGCAGTCGTGAAGGAGCCATTGTCGGAGGTTTAGCAGGATTCTTAATTGACCTCATTTCAGGTTATCCTCAGTGGATGTTCTTCAGCTTGATTTTCCATGGTTCGCAGGGATATTTGGCAGGTGTTAAAGGGAAATGGCAGTGGTTAGGATTAGTTTTTGCAACTATCATCATGGTGGCAGGTTACGCTTTTGCATCGGCTTGGATGAATGGTTGGGGAGCAGCCATACCAGAAATCATCCCAAATCTCCTGCAAAATATCGTTGGAATGACTTTAGGATTTCTTCTTTGTCATAGTGTAAAGAGATTCAGATAATCGTGAAAAAGGGAATCCTCTGCAGGAACTATTGAAAAAACTCTGATTATTTGCTAAAATGAAAGTTATGAAAACACTCTACGATGTGCAACAATTTCTCAAACAGTTCGGTATCATTGTCTACATGGGGAAACGTCTCTATGATATTGAGCTGATGAAGATTGAACTATCTCGAATCTATGATGCAGGCTTGATGGATAAGCTGGATTATTTAGAAGCAGAGGCAGTTCTTCGCAGAGAGCACAAGATAGAATTAGACTATTTAGAGAAAAATGGAGATTAAGTATTATGGTAACTTGGGTTTTGTGGGGACTTGTCGTAGCAATGTTAGCATGGATGGGATACAACTATCTTCGCATTCGTCGTGCAGCGAAAATTGTAGACAATGCAGAGTTTGAGTCTTTGATTCGTACAGGTCAGTTAATTGACTTACGTGATCCTGCTGACTTTCACAGAAAACATATCCTTGGAGCTCGTAATATCCCTTCAAATCAATTGAAGACAAGTCTTGCAGCGCTTCGTAAGGATAAACCTGTCCTTCTTTATGAGAACCAACGTGCGCAGCGTGTCACAAATGCAGCGCTTTTCTTGAAAAAACAAGGTTTCTCAGAAATCTATATTCTCTCTTATGGATTGGATTCTTGGACTGGGAAGGTGAAATCTAATTAACAATGTGAAAAAAACTTGTCACATATGTTTAATATAGAAATCCGACTTTTTATGGTATAATAGTAATATGAATTTTAAGGAGTTTTTATTATGCAAGAAAAGAAAAAAGCATCGCTTGTTTTAGGTATCCTATCTATCGTCCTTGGTTTGCTATCTCCAATCGTTGGTTTGATTTTGGGTATTATTGGTCTTGTTTTGGGTAATTCACATCAAAATCAATCTGGACTAAATTATAAAACAGAAAAAATCCTCAATATTGTAGGGATTGTCATTTCAGTCCTTAACTGGATTGCAGGAGTCATTTTGATGATGCACTAATCAGGATTCTAACAAAAAAAGCTTTATTTTTAAAGCTTTTTTGTTTTATCCACTTTTCGTTAAGTGGTTTTTAATCATCTTTAATTATTTCTGGCTCAGGGACAGGTTTTCATAGTTCTAAAACTTGTTACTAATAGATAAAGCCGGTTTTTATGATATAATGAATGTGTAAAAAATTTAAGGAGTTTATTGAAAAATGGAAGAAAAGAAGAAAAATCCACTTATAGTGGGTATCCTATCTATCATTCTTAGTTTGTTATTTCCATTGGGAGGTATTGGTTTAGGTATCGTTGGTTTTTTATTTGCTAACGAACTTCAAAAAGAATCTGGATTAGACTATAAAACAGAGAGAATTGTATCTATTGTAGGTATTGTACTTTCTGCTCTTAACTGGATAATTGGAATTTTCTTACATATGAGTTAAAGAAGATTAAAAAAGCTTTATCTTTAAAGCTTTTTTGTTTTACTCATTTTTCGTTAAGTGGTTTTTAATCAATTCTAATTCTTTCTAGCTCAGGGACAGGTTTTCAAAGTTCTAAAACGTGTTACCTAATAGATAAAGCCGGTTTGTATGGTATAATGATTGCGTAATAAGTTTAAGGAGATTTTAGAGCATGCAAGAAAAGAAAAAAGCATCACTTGTTTTGAGTATCCTATCTATCATATTTGCATTTGGATTTCCAGTTTTAAGTATTTTTTTGGGTGTTTTTGGTTTGGTCTTGGCTAATTCATATCAAAAAGAGTCTGGACTAGACTATAAGACAGAAAAAATTCTCTCTATTTTAGGGATTGTGTTAGGGATTGTGATTTCTGCACTTATCTGTATCGTACTTATCTCACAACTTTCGGGAATTCATTAAAACAAAAAAGCTTTATTTTTAAAGCTTTTTTGTTTTATTCACTTTTCTTTAAGTAGTTTTTAATGATTTTCAATTCCTCTTGATTCAAGGGCCGGCATTGACCTTCTGCTAGGTCAGGATCTAATGTAAAATCCCCGAACTGAACTCTTTTTAGGGCAGTGACCTTGACACCGACTGAGAGGAACATTTTTTTGATCTGATGAAATTTCCCTTCAGAGATGGTGATGGTGGCTCGGCTGAGACTAGGGCTTGAAGATAGAATCTCAAGCTGAGCAGGTTTACAGACAGTTCCATCAAGAAAGACAATCCCATTTTTGAACTGCTGGATGTGATCTGGTGTGAGCAAGCCGTTCACCTCAACTTGATAAGTTTTATCGACATGATATTGAGGGTGGAGAAGTTGAAAACCTAGAGGGCCATTATCTGTTAGGAGGAGCAACCCTGTCGTATCTCTATCCAATCGACCAATTGCGTAAAGCTGAGCCGACTGGAGGTGTTGAGGTAGTAAGTCCATAACCGTTGGGAGCTTCTTGTCCTTGCTTGCTGTCACGACACCATTTGGTTTGTGAAGCATGAGATAGGTGTGCTCATATCCTTGGATTTTTATACCCTGAAAAATCAACTCTTGTAATCCCGTATCAACATTCTGTGCAAGGGAAGTAGCAGGAACTCCATCTATTAAGATTTCTTTTTTGATAAGAGCCTGTTTCATGGCTTTTCGACTGATTTTTTCCTGGGCTAATAAATTATCTAAACGCATACCAGCCTATCTTATCACAAGTCAGGATTTTTGAAAAGAAAAGAGAAGGAATGAATTTTCTTTTGAAAACATTTACACTTACTTGAGTTATGCCATTTGCTTAAAATTGTGGTATAATCGTTCAGTTAGAAAATAAATTTGAAATAAATAGAGGAAATCATGACAAAATTAAGAGAAGATATCCGTAATATCGCGATTATCGCCCACGTCGACCACGGAAAAACAACCCTCGTTGACGAATTGTTGAAACAATCTGAAACTCTTGACGCACGTACAGAATTGGCTGAGCGTGCAATGGACTCAAATGATATTGAAAAAGAGCGTGGAATTACCATCCTTGCGAAGAATACAGCAGTTGCTTACAACGGAACTCGTATCAATATCATGGACACACCAGGACACGCGGACTTCGGTGGAGAAGTAGAACGTATCATGAAAATGGTTGACGGTGTTGTTTTGGTCGTAGATGCTTACGAAGGAACCATGCCACAGACTCGTTTCGTATTGAAAAAAGCCTTGGAACAAGACCTTGTGCCTATCGTTGTAGTTAACAAAATCGATAAGCCATCAGCTCGTCCAGCAGAAGTAGTGGATGAAGTTTTGGAACTTTTCATCGAACTTGGTGCAGATGATGATCAGCTTGACTTCCCAGTAGTCTATGCTTCAGCGATCAACGGAACATCTTCATTGTCAGATGATCCAGCAGACCAAGAAAAGACTATGGCGCCAATCTTCGACACCATTATCGACCACATTCCAGCTCCGGTTGATAACTCTGATGAGCCTCTTCAATTCCAAGTGTCACTTCTTGACTACAATGACTTCGTAGGACGTATTGGTATCGGACGTGTCTTCCGTGGTACAGTCAAGGTTGGGGACCAAGTTACCCTTTCTAAACTTGACGGAACAACCAAAAACTTCCGTGTTACAAAACTCTTTGGTTTCTTTGGTTTGGAACGTCGTGAAATCCAAGAAGCTAAGGCTGGTGATTTGATTGCCGTATCAGGTATGGAAGACATCTTCGTTGGGGAAACAATCACTCCAACAGATGCAGTTGAAGCTCTTCCAGTTCTTCACATCGACGAACCTACTCTTCAAATGACCTTCTTGGTTAACAACTCACCTTTTGCTGGTCGTGAAGGAAAATGGGTGACTTCTCGTAAGGTTGAAGAGCGCCTTCAAGCTGAGTTGCAAACAGACGTATCTCTTCGTGTAGACCCAACAGACTCACCAGATAAATGGACGGTTTCAGGACGTGGGGAATTGCACTTGTCAATCCTTATCGAGACTATGCGTCGTGAAGGTTATGAGCTTCAAGTGTCTCGTCCAGAAGTTATCGTCAAAGAAATTGATGGTGTGAAGTGTGAGCCATTTGAGCGCGTGCAGATCGACACACCAGAAGAATACCAAGGTTCTGTTATCCAAAGCCTTTCTGAACGTAAGGGTGAAATGTTGGATATGATTGCAACAGGTAATGGTCAAACTCGTTTGGTCTTCCTAGTTCCTGCGCGTGGTTTGATTGGATACTCAACTGAGTTCTTGTCAATGACTCGTGGTTACGGGATCATGAACCATACCTTCGACCAATACTTGCCATTGATTCCAGGGGAAATTGGTGGACGTCACCGTGGTGCTCTTGTTTCTATCGATGCTGGAAAGGCAACAACCTACTCAATCATGTCTATCGAAGAACGTGGTACTATCTTTGTTAACCCAGGTACTGAGGTTTACGAAGGAATGATCATCGGTGAAAACTCTCGTGAAAATGACTTGACTGTTAATATCACGAAAGCAAAACAAATGACTAACGTTCGTTCAGCTACCAAGGACCAAACAGCGGTTATCAAAACTCCTCGTATCTTGACACTTGAAGAATCACTTGAGTTCTTGAACGACGATGAGTACATGGAAGTAACGCCTGAATCTATCCGTTTGCGTAAGCAAATCCTCAATAAGGCAGAGCGTGAGAAAGCAAATAAAAAGAAAAAATCAGCTGAATAAAGGCTAGAAAGAGATAAAGATGGTCTACTTAATCATAGGGATACTCTTATTACTACTCTATTTATTTGCGACACCCCAAAGTATCAAGGGGACGGTCAATGTTGTAATATTAGTCTTTGGACTTGTTGCCCTCGTAATCTTGTTGCTCTTGTCTGCCCTGCAGATTTTCCAACTTCCAGCAGAAATCTATATAACATTGGGGATGCTAGCTCTTACTTACTTTAGTTTGAGAGATATTTCCTTAATATCGGTTAAAAAGAGATAGGATTTAACCTCATTCCTCTACACCATTAGAGTCAAAATGTAAAATGATTGAAGCAAAATCAGATTCATGCTGGTTTTGCTTTTTGTTTTCACGAGATAACTAGGTAAGAGGCGATTTCATTTATTTTTCATATCTTTTGAATAGAAGTAAGTTTTTTGATACAATAAAAGAAAACGGTTACAAGATTGGAGTTTGATATGAACCGACATTTATTTAAGGAAAAGCAACGTTTTTCTTTAAGAAAATATGCAATAGGAACTTGTTCTGTTTTATTAGGAACGAGTTTGTTTTTTGCGGCCTCACCGATTGAAATCGTAGGAGCTCAGGAGAGACAGCCACAATTAGTTTCTCATTATGTTGAGGATAAAGATTTACCTGAAGCAATAAAGGAAGAATTGCGGTGGTTTGAAGATAATACAATCGAGCTAGAAGAAGGTAAGGACTATTACTTCGTTTATCGTAAATCAGCTGCAAGCTTACCCAATACGGGACTCTTTTCTAATCCTTTAGTGCCAGTACTAGGAATGGGAATTCTTTTGGTTTCGTTAACGTTAATCAAGAAGAAAAAAGGTAGAAGTCTTTTTCTAGTGACAGTTTTGGCAGTTGGGGGAACAGCAGTCTCAGTCTCTGCCCTAGAAAACTTAGTAGAGCTTCGTCCAGCCCTCGTTAAAACGGTAGAAGGGGAGTTTTTGCCAAGACCTGAAAAGATTGAAGGTTATGAATTTACGGGTTACTATTTTGTAAGATGCAATGAAGAGATATCTCAAAGCCTAGTCACACCTTCAAAAACGACTCAGGGAAGTCTGCTTGAACAAGCTGTAATTCCAAGTCATCTAGGTATAATTGAAACTCCAGCAACTCCAAGCCGACCATCTTCTGAAGAGTCTACATCAATCCCTCCTCAGGGTCAACCAAGTCTAGTAGAGGTGAAACCGGAATTGGAAATTAGCAAGGAATCCATTCCTTTTGATACCATTCGTCAGGAAGATCCAAACTTACCGAAGGGACAAACGCAAGTTATCCAAGCAGGAGTCGCAGGAGAACGTACCATCTTAACAGAGGTTACAAGGGGTAATGGTAAGGAGAGTCGTGAAGTTCGCTCAAACACTGTGACTCAAGAACCAGTTTCAGAAATTATTGCAGTCGGTACTAAGGTAGAATCCACATCAATTCCTCTAGAAGGTTCTCCAAGCTTGGTGGAAGTGAAACCAGAGCTAGAAACAAGCACAGAGTCAGTTCATTTTGATCGACTCTATCAAGAAGATCCAGATTTGCCTAAGGGTCAAACTCGAGTTATCCAGGCAGGAGTAGTAGGAGAACGTACCATCTTAACAGAAGTTACAAGGGTTGATGGTAAGGAGAGTCGTGAAGTTCGCTCAAATACTGTGACTCAAGAACCAGTTTCAGAAATTATCGCAGTTGGTAGCAAGGTGGAATCCACATCAATTCCTCTAGAAGGTAGTCCAAATTTAGTAGAAGTGAAACCTGAGTTGGAAACTAGTACAGAAGAGATACCTTATAATACTCTTCATCAAGAGGACCCAGATTTATTAAAAGGTGAAACTCGTATAATCCAAGCAGGTGTGGTTGGGCAACGTACGATTCTAACAGAAGTTACAAGGGTTGATGGTAAGGAGAGTCGTGAAGTTCGCTCAAATACTGTGACTCAAGAACCAGTTTCAGAAATTATTGCAGTTGGTAGCAAGGTGGAAGCGACAGCTATTCCGCAAGAAGGTAGTCCAAGTTTAGTAGAAGTGAAGCCAGAGTTGGAAACTAGTACAGAAGAGATACCTTATAATACTCTTCATCAAGAGGATCCGGATTTACTAAAAGGTGAGACTCGTATAATCCAAGCAGGTGTGGTTGGGCAACGTACGATTCTAACAGAAGTTACAAGGGTTGATGGTAAGGAGAGTCGTCAAGTCAAATCAAATACTGTGACTCAAGAACCAGTTTCAGAAATTATTGCAGTTGGTAGCAAGGTGGAAGCGACAGCTATTCCGCAAGAAGGTAGTCCAAGTTTAGTAGAAGTGAAACCAGAATTGGAAGTAACAACAGAGGTGGTTCCATTTAAGACCATTCGTCAAGAAGATCCGAATATGGCAGAAGACCAAGTTAAACTAATTCAAGCAGGTGTCAACGGGAAACGTACCATCCTAACCGAAGTTAGCACGCTTAATGGTCAGGAAAAACGTAAGATTATTTCGAATACTTTAACGACAGAAGCCATTCCGGAAATCATTGCTATCGGGACAAAAAAAGAGCTTCTCCCACTCCCCCAACCAAAAATTGAAACCCAAACGGTTCCTTATAAAATTATCTACCAAGCAGATGAAACTCTAGCAGTTGGGACCCGAAAAACAAAAGTTTCTGGCGTTAATGGAAAGCTAGAAACGACTACAAACTATACGAGAGATAATGTCAGCGGTGCAATCAAAGAGTCTAGTACTACAAAAACCTTGGTTGAGAAGGTAGATGAAATTATTCTTGTAGGAATAAAACCAAGTATCGAAACGAAGGTTATTGCAAATAAGACGGTTTTTGAAGCAGACTCTACACTACCTTACCAGACGCAAAAAGTGTCTGTTCCAGGGAAGGAAGGTAGTGAGAAAACGATGACTAGTTACAAAGTTGACAGTCAGTCAGGTCTTGTAACTGAAAAAGATAAACAGAAGCAAACCACGGCCCCAATTGATAAGGTTATTAAAGTTGGGAATGTCGAAAAGATTGTGACTCCAATTCCGATCAAGGAAGAACGTCGAAAGGATCCATCACTTGACAAGGATACTGAAAAAATTGAGAGCCCAGGTCAAGCAGGAGAGTTGACGGCTACTCGAGTTTATGAAGTGAACACTCACACTGGGGCATTACTGTCGTATAAAGAAACTAGTGCTGAGACGAAAGCTATGAAACCGAAGGTAATCCTGGTAGGAACCAAAGAAAATAAACCACATCTCCTCCCAGATAACAAGGATCTAGAAAATGCGATTGATACAAATCGAGTAAGCCGAGATATGAAAGGGATAGATTTATTTACTAACACATACTTAGTGAATGCTCTGAAACCAAGCATCCTTGGGCGTGACGTGATTAGTAAGAAGATTGAACTCAAAAAGACAAATCCAGCTATCACTGATGAAGAAGTCAAAGAAGTCCTGCGCAAAGAATACCTTGAAAGATTATCGATTAAAGATACTTTTGAACAAACAAAGAATAACTTAGATTCAGATCTAAAAAAGATTGCTTCTCATACCCTTAGCATACTAGGAAATACTCCAGATTCTAGGGCAAAAGTCCAAAGTGAACTAGAAGCAAATAAAGAAAAAATTCTTTTAGGTCTAACTTATATCAATCGTTTTTACAATATTGATTTTGGTAAGACCAATATTCGCGATATTCTAGCCTTTAATCCAAGCTCTTTTGGTAAAAAAGTTACTTCCTTAGATTGGTTGAAACATCTAGGTTCCATGAACTATAGTGAGATGAAGTTGGTCAATAGTCCTAATACCTATGAAAAGTATTTTGAGAAGATTACTGACAAAGGAACATTGAAAGACTTCCTTGACTACAACCGGACTACCTTTACAGATATGGATGGTGATACTTGGTTGAAGGATGCTACAAAGGCCATTGTTATAGAGAAAAAATCAAAAGAGAAGCCTGACGAAAACGTTGCTCTATATACAAAATTGACCTCTGATCCTGTCAAGTATGGGGCTGAGCCACAACAAGTTGTAAATCATAAACAGTATAATATGGCAACTCTTTTAGGTCTGGTCAATATAAAAGAACCAAGCATTTATGTTATTACAAATATGGCAACTGTTTCTTATGGAAATATCGGAACCTACATCGATTCTTCACTTGCTAAACGTAACCCTGCCCAATACAAGGCTGATTTAGAAAAGACGAGGGCTCTGGTTGAGTTAACAGCGGATCGTCAGGCAGCTTATGTTGATTCCCTGTACAGAATTACTAAAAAAGAGAACCAAACAAAACTGATAACCAACCGTTTGATTGTGGATACTATGAAAAAGTATACTAACAAGCAAAATGCAGGTATCAAGGAAACTTGGTCTAAGGAGTTTGGTCCAGAGGCTGATAAAGGAGTCAAGGACTTTATGTCTCCGTTAGGTATGTATTCTCCGTCTCAAACCGTTGGAGCTGAAGCCAATGGTTCTGGTGTGCGTTACTTTATTGATAGAGTTTTAGATGATCGTGGTTCAGCAACCTACTCTCATGAAATGACTCACTTGTTGGATCGTACAGTACTCTTTAACAACCATGGACGACGAGATGGTACGGGAGCAGAGTTCTATGCTCGTGGAATCTTTGAAAATTCTTATACACCTGAAACTGATACCTACTTTAACTTGAATTTTGTCTTTGATGAAAGTAAGAAAGATAGTTTCTACAATAAGAAACCGGACCGCTTTAAATCTGCTGCAGATTTGAAAGAATACATGCATGGTAGTTTTGATGTACTTTATAGTTTAGATTATTTGGAAGCTGAGGCTAGTCGAGGATTGTCAGCAGCTGAAAAAGCAATCTACTTCAAACAGCTCTTGCCAAGTCCAACTTCAGGTTCTAGAACTCCAGTTTCTTACGACAATCCATCTGTCCAACCGACTCATCAGAGTGAGGAAATTAAGGCTTTGACGGAGGTAGACGCAAGTAAGTTGACGGACATCAATAGTTTGATTGATAATCATATCGTGGTAAATCGCTATATTATTAAAGGGCTAACAGCAACTGGGAAAGTAGATGCCAATGGCTATTACACGGTCGATATGTTTGATACGATTTATGGTGTTAATCAAAATGATAAAGGAATGAGTGGTGATATTAGCTTTAGAAAACAAGCCTTTGAGTTAATGGCAGGACTTGGTTACTACGAAGGTTTCGTCCCTTATGTGTCGAATCAATACAAGAAAGATGCTGAGAAAGCCAATCGTCCATTGTCGGACAAATATATCTTTGATAAGATTTTAGCTGGAAAAAGCTATGCTCAATTTAAGAAAGAACAAGTCAATGAACGAATCAATAACCTGAACAAGTTAAAACCGATAACGATTGACTACAAAGGCAAGAAGGAAGTGATTGCTAGCCCAGAAAGAATGAAGCAGTTAATGGCAGAAGCGGTAAAAGAAGAACTTGCTGAGATTAAAGCTGGTAACACAAGTGCGAAACAATATCGCTTTATTGAAACTCCGGTACAGAAGTTGAAAAAAGCCATTTACAAAGCTTATCTTAAGGAATCAAATGAATTTAAAGAATCGATTTATAAATCTTGATAGCTGAGATAAATTTCAACCGGATCAGAATCATTTTTCTAAGTAGTTTTGAGTACTTAATAAGACAAGAAAAACACCTTTCGGACTGCAAGTCTCTACAGTCCGAAAGGTGTTTTTTATCTGTACAATTATCTCTTTTTGTTTTTTGAATATCGCTGGTAGAAGTCGACTTTTATCTGGATAAAGTGTTCTAATTCACGGAAGAGTTGCAAGAGAGTCGCCCGTGTCTCAAACTCTTCTCTAGTTTTCGGAAGGCTACGATTGCGAAATACCTGTAGGTAGCTCTCGATATCATTCAATAAGTCGTAGGCTGGATTGGTTTGACTTAGTTGGCTAGCTGTTTTTGAAAAGAGCTGAGCGACAATCAAACTCTCGCTAGCGGCTAGTTGGCATGTGTTAATCTGTTGAGCCATATTTCTCAAGATACGCGTTTGTCTTTGCCGCATCTCAAAGTAGTGGATATGATAATCTGTCTGGTGAAAGAGATGGTCAGAGTGATCGAGATAAACCAACTTAAGAGCATCCTCAAGTAGTTGATCAAGTTCATTTACAAGTTGAGCCTGATTACGGCCATCTCCTCTTTTCAGATAGTAAGAAAGCCGTAGAAGAACATCTCTGAGTTTTTCTTCAACAAGAGTATGATAATGTTGAATGTCTTTTTCACGTGAAGGCATGTAGAGATTGACCAGAAGTGCAAAACCAGTACCGATTAGGAAGAGTAAGAGCTCATTCAGTAAAAGTGTTGGTGATGTTGTTTGTTGGATTAAGAGATGGCTGACCAGGACGCTACTAGGAGTAATCCCAATTTCCCAACCGAGTTTATAGGCTAGAGGAACATAGATTGCTAAGTAAAGTCCAAAGCTCCAGATATGATAGCCAGTCAGTTGGAAAGCTATAACACCAACTAAGAGAGCTAGAAGAGTTGAAAAGAGACGATTGCGGGCTAGCTTGATCGTGCTTCTTCGAGTATCAGAAAGACTCAAGATAGCAATGATACCAGCTGATACAGCTGACGACAAATCAAAAAAGTATGCTAGAAAACAGGCAAAACAGGTTGCCAGGACTAATTTTAAAGTACGTTGTGTGATAGACATAGAATACTTCCTTGAGATAAATGATTTAATATTTTAATGGTCGGTATGGTAAAAAAGTCTATTCCAATAGAATCATTAAGAAAATAATTAGTTCTTCTTGTAGTGGTTTGATTATAGTATAAATATGTTTTGAAATCAAGTCAATCTATTGATAATATTGGCAGAATGAATATTTGCCAAACTGGTTCAGATATCGTTTTGTGGTATAATAATTAGAAAGGAGTTTTACATGCAAGAATTTTTTAGAAGTTATTTTAATAAGCTAGATTTAACAACGGTATTTGAGAATCTCTTAACGAAAGTGATTTCTCTTTTGATTTTATTTGTGCTATTTTACATAGCTAAAAAGCTCCTCCATACGGCTGTCAAAAAAATTGTGAAACCTTCACTTAAGTATTCAAATCGTGATGCAGGAAGACAAAAGACAATCTCTCGTTTATTAGAAAATATTTTTAATTACACTCTTTATTTCTTTTTAGTCTACTGCATTTTGTCTATCCTAGGACTACCTGTATCCAGTTTACTAGCTGGTGCTGGGATTGCTGGGGTTGCGATTGGTATGGGGGCACAAGGCTTCCTTTCAGATGTCATCAATGGTTTCTTTATCTTGTTCGAACGTCAAATTGATGTAGGAGATGAAGTAGTTCTTACAAATGGGCCGATTACGGTTTCTGGAAAGGTTGTTAGTGTTGGCATTCGAACAACTCAATTAAGAGGCGAAGACCAAGCCCTCCACTTTGTTCCTAACCGTAATATCACAGTGGTTAGCAATTTTTCAAGAGATGAAGAGAACTGAAATTTTACTTGATTTATGGTACAATAAAGGGAGTTTGACAGAGGAGAAATGATGGTTTTAGATAAACAATTAGGAAATGGTTGTACCTGGATAAATCTTGATATCGAAAAAATTAAAAATCTTGAAGATTTATCTGAAATCTATGGTTTAGATAAGGAAACCATCGAATATGCTCTGGATAGAAATGAACGAGCCCACATGGACTATAACCGTGAAAATGGGACTGTAACTTTTATCTACAATGTTCTGGATCTTGAGAAGGACAAGGAATACTATGAAGCCATTCCTATGACCTTTATCGTTGAAAAACAACGAATGATTACGATCAGTAACCATAAGAACGCTTATGTGATTGAACGTATGCTGACTTATCTTAAAACTCATGAAACGATTTCAATCTACAAGTTTCTCTTTGCCAGCTTAGAGCTTATCAGTAACGCTTATTATCCTGTCATCGAAGAAATGGATAAAAGTAAGGACGAAATTAGTGCCTTGCTACGTCAAACCACGACAAAGAAAAATCTCTTTGCTCTCTCTGATTTGGAGACTGGTATGGTTTACTTGACAGCTGCGGCAAAACAAAATCGACTTCTATTGGAACATATCCAAGGTCATGCTCTTTATCGGAGATTTAACGATGTCGAACGAGAGCAGTTTGATGATGCCATGATTGAAGCCCATCAGTTGGTGTCTATGACAGATTTGATTTCTCAAGTCTTACAACAACTCTCTGCTTCTTACAACAACATCCTAAACAATAACCTGAATGATAGTTTGACAATTTTGACTATTATCTCCGTCTTACTAGCAGTACTTGCGGTTATTACAGGTTTCTTCGGGATGAATGTTCCTCTACCATTTACAGAAGAGCCAAATGCTTGGATTTATATCTTAATGGCTAGCTTGATTTTATGGGCAGCCTTATCTCAATGGCTGAAGAAAATTACTAGGAAATAAAAGAGAAGGAGCCAGAATGGCGATTGAAAATTACATGCCAGACTTTGCTGTGGAAGCAGTTTATGATTTGACAGTAGAAAGCCTGCAAAAACAGGGAATAAAAGCTGTTTTGGTAGATTTAGATAACACTCTCATTGCTTGGAATAACCCTGACGGGACTCCAGAGATGAAACGATGGTTGCACGACCTTCGTGATGCAGGGATTCGTATTATCGTAGTCTCAAACAATTCTAAGAAACGTGTTCAACGAGCAGTTGAAAAATTTGGAATTGATTATGTTTACTGGGCTTTGAAGCCTTTCACTTTCGGGATTAATCGAGCGATGAAAGAATTCCACTATGAGAAAAACGAAGTGGTCATGGTTGGGGATCAGCTCATGACAGACATTCGTGCAGCTCACCGTGCAGGAATTCGTTCGATTTTGGTTAAACCCTTGGTGCAGCACGATTCCATCAAAACGCAAATCAACCGAGCTCGTGAGCGCCGTGTCATGAAACAAATCACTGAAAAGTACGGGCCTATCACATATAAAAAAGGAATCTAACTATGGAAGAAATTCTCTGTATTGGTTGTGGAGCAACCATTCAGACGGAAGATAAGACTGGTCTTGGATTTACACCTCAGTCAGCACTTGAAAAAGGTTTGGAGACTGGAGAGGTTTATTGCCAACGTTGTTTCCGTCTTCGTCATTATAATGAAATCACAGATGTGCAGCTGACGGATGATGATTTCTTAAAACTTTTGCACGAGGTGGGAGATAGTGATGCCTTGGTGGTTAACGTTATTGATATCTTTGACTTCAATGGCTCAGTTATCCCAGGATTACCACGCTTTGTATCAGGTAATGATGTGCTCTTAGTCGGAAATAAAAAAGATATCCTACCTAAGTCAGTAAAGGCTGGGAAGATTAGCCAATGGCTCATGGAACGTGCCCACGAAGAAGGTCTGCGTCCTGTGGACGTTGTTCTGACTTCAGCTCAAAATAAGCATGCTATCAAGGAAGTCATTGAAAAAATCGAGCACTACCGTAAGGGGCGCGATGTCTATGTAGTTGGGGTGACTAATGTCGGTAAATCAACTCTTATCAATGCCATTATCCAGGAAATTACGGGTGACCAGAACGTCATCACAACTTCACGCTTCCCAGGGACAACTCTAGATAAGATCGAGATTCCGCTTGATGACGGTTCTTATATCTACGATACGCCGGGGATTATCCATCGTCATCAGATGGCTCACTACTTGACAGCTAAAAATCTCAAGTATGTCAGTCCTAAAAAGGAAATCAAACCTAAAACCTATCAGCTCAATCCGGAGCAAACTCTATTTTTAGGGGGCTTGGGACGCTTTGACTTCATCGCAGGAGAAAAGCAAGGTTTCACAGCCTTCTTTGACAATGAACTCAAACTTCATCGTACTAAACTGGAGGGAGCCAGTGCTTTTTACGACAAGCACCTGGGAACCCTTCTCACACCGCCAAATAGCAAGGAAAAAGAAGATTTTCCAAAACTGGTCCAACATGTCTTTACTATCAAAGACAAGACAGACCTGGTCATCTCAGGACTAGGCTGGATTCGTGTAACAGGAACTGCTAAAGTCGCCGTCTGGGCACCAGAAGGCGTCGCAGTCGTCACACGAAAAGCAATTATTTAAACACAGAAAGGAAAGAGTTATCTTTATAAAGGTGAGCATGGCGAGCCTCTAGAAGATACTTTTCGCCGTGGTGTCAGTTGGTACAAATGATTGTACCAACTGCGGAAAATTTGAGACCTTAGGCTCAAATTTTAGTCATGAAAGTCCGAAGGACTTTGCTGACGTCCGTCACCACTTCAGAAAAGTATAAAAAACTCTTTTAAAGAAAATATGTCATTAACATCAAAACAACGTGCCTTCCTCAACAGCCAGGCACACACCCTCAAACCCATCATCCAAATAGGGAAAAATGGTCTCAACGACCAAATTAAAACTAGCGTCCGTCAAGCACTTGATGCCCGCGAATTGATTAAGGTTACTCTCTTGCAAAACACAGATGAAAACATCCACGAAGTAGCTGAAATCTTGGAAGAAGAAATCGGTGTAGACACAGTTCAAAAAATCGGACGCATCTTGATTTTGTATAAACAATCCAGCAAGAAAGAAAATCGCAAGATTTCTAAAAAAGTTAAAGAAATCTAAGCATGACGCTCCAAAAACTGTTTTTACAGAAGACTAAAGGAGATTAGCCTATGGCAATCGAACTATTAACTCCCTTTACCAAAGTGGAGTTAGAGCCAGAAATCAAGGATAAAAAACGCAAGCAAGTTGGAATCCTAGGGGGGAATTTTAACCCTGTTCACAACGCCCACCTTATCGTGGCGGACCAAGTACGCCAGCAGTTGGGATTGGATCAGGTTCTGCTCATGCCTGAGTATCAACCGCCTCACGTAGACAAAAAGGAAACCATTCCTGAGCACCATCGTCTCAAAATGCTTGAATTGGCTATCGAAGGAATCGAAGGTTTAGCTATTGAGACAATTGAGCTGGAGCGCAAGGGTATTTCCTACACCTACGACACCATGAAGCTTCTAACAGAGAAGAATCCAGACACAGATTACTATTTCATTATCGGTGCCGATATGGTAGACTATTTGCCTAAGTGGTATAGAATTGATGAGTTGGTGGAACTAGTTCAGTTTGTGGGAGTTCAGCGACCACGTTACAAAGCAGGGACTTCTTATCCAGTCATCTGGGTGGATGTGCCCCTCATGGATATTTCATCCAGTATGGTGCGTGATTTCATTGCCCAAGGACGAACACCCAACTTTCTCTTGCCTAAGCCAGTGCTAGATTACATCGAGAAAGAAGGACTTTACTGATGGCATACCAAGACTATATCAACTGTTCCCGTGAAGAATTGTTGGAAAAGATGGCGGAGCTTCTACCTGAAAAACGCCTAACCCATTGTCTGGGTGTAGAGCGTGCAGCTATTGAATTAGCTCAACGTTTCGGTATAGATGTTGAGAAGGCTGGTTTAGCTGGTCTCCTTCATGACTATGCTAAAAAACTGTCAGATCAAGAGTTTCTAGACTTGATTGATCGATATCAACTAGATCCAGACCTCAAAAACTGGGGTAATAATGTTTGGCATGGTATGGTCGGAATTTACAAGATTCAGGAAGATTTGGATTTACAAGATCCTGAAATCCTACGAGCTATTGAAATTCATACAGTAGGAGCGATTCAGATGACGAACCTTGACAAGGTTATCTACGTCGCAGACTATATCGAGCACAATCGTACCTTTCCAGGTGTGGATCAGGCGCGTGAGATTGCTGAACTATCACTAAATAAGGCGGTAGCTTACGAGACAGCTCATACCGTGGAGCATTTAGCTCATCAGGGATTTCCCATCTATCCCCAAACCCTTGAAACCTATAACGCCTATGTGCACTATTTGAAAGAGGACTAAATGAACGAAAAAGAATTACTAGAACTAGTCGTGAAAGCGGCTGATGAGAAACGTGCGGAGGATATTCTCGCACTTGACGTACAAGAATTGACCAGCGTGACAGATTACTTTGTTATCACTAGCTCTATGAATAGCCGTCAGTTGGATGCTATCGCTGAAAATATCCGTGAAAAAGTAGCGGAAGCAGGCTTTAAAGGCAGCCATGTCGAAGGTGATGCAGCTGGAGGTTGGGTGCTACTAGACCTCGGTGATGTTGTAGTGCATATCTTCTCAGAAGAAATGCGTGCCCACTATAATCTAGAAAAACTCTGGCATGAGGCGGATTCAGTAGATTTATCTGAAACTCTAGTGTAGAAGATGACTTGAACTTCGGCTGGGAATTGCTTTGAAATTCGACAATGTATTAAGATTATTCTTATTTTTGAGTGAGAAGTGAGAAATTATCGAGACTTTCCGTTGTGATAAAACTTCTTGAAACAATAATGTTTCAAGAAGTCGGGAGTTTTGAGACCTTAGGCTCAAAACTAAGTCTTGGAACTTCGAAGAAGGTCGCAGACGTCCGAAATCACCTAAGGAAAATCTTAAAAAGACTTTGTCTTCAATTGAACTCAGTTGCAGTCAACTGGGTTTTATTTGCTTATTTTAGAAAAATTGATTGAAAGGTAAGAGCGTCGTGTTTTGTTCATCTCGAAACTGAACACGAGCTAAAAGCTGCGAGAAAAAGATAAACTTCCTTTGTATCTGACGATACAGCAGAAAGTTTCCTATTTTCTCCTTGCTTTTAACGCTCTTTGTATCTTAATTATGTCTACTTATGAAACGTTTGCAGCGGTCTATGATGCAGTTATGGATGATAGTTTATACGACAAATGGACGGACTTTTCCCTCCGTCATCTACCTAAGACTAAGGAGAGAAAGAAACTCTTGGAATTGGCTTGTGGAACAGGGATTCAGTCTGTGCGCTTTTCTCAAGCTGGTTTTGATGTGACTGGACTTGACTTGAGCGCAGATATGCTGAAGGTTGCCGAAAAGAGAGCTACTTCAGCCAAGCAAAAGATTGATTTTATTGAAGGCAATATGCTGGATTTGTCCCAGGCGGGGAAATACGATTTTGTGACTTGTTATTCGGACTCTATCTGCTACATGCAAGATGAAGTGGAGGTTGGAGACGTCTTTAAGGAGGTCTATAATGCCCTCAATGAAGACGGAGTTTTCATCTTTGATGTGCATTCGACCTACCAGACTGATGAAGTTTTCCCAGGCTATTCTTACCATGAAAATGCAGAAGATTTTGCCATGCTCTGGGATACCTATGAGGATGCAGCACCACATTCTATCGTGCATGAGTTAACTTTCTTTGTTAAGGAAGCAGATGGTTTCTTTAGTCGGCACGATGAAGTCCATGAGGAGCGCACTTACGAGGTCTTAACCTATGATATTCTGCTGGAACAGGCTGGTTTCAAGTTCTTTAAACTCTTTGCGGACTTTGAAGACAAGGAGCCAACAGAGACTAGTACCCGTTGGTTTTTCGTCGCGCAGAAATAGGAGAATATCATGACCATTACAGGTATTATAGCGGAGTTCAATCCTTTTCATAATGGACACAAATACCTGCTGGAACAGGCTAAAGGGTTGAAAATTGTGGCCATGTCTGGGAATTTCATGCAACGAGGAGAGCCTGCTATCGTGGACAAGTGGACACGGGCGCAGATGGCACTGGAGAATGGGGCAGACTTGGTCGTAGAATTGCCCTTTTTAGTCAGTGTACAAGCGGCGGATTTCTTTGGACAAGGAGCAGTAGATATATTGGCTCGTTTGGGAATTGATACTCTAGCCTTTGGGACAGAAGAAATTTTGGATTACCAGCAAATTGCTAACCTATATACGGAGCGTGGTCAAGAGATGGAACTCTTCATGGAAAACTTACCGGATTCTCTTTCTTACCCTCAGAAAACCCAAGCCATGTGGAAGGAATTTGCAGATCTTGATTTTTCAGGTGATACGCCCAATCATGTCTTAGCTCTTGCCTACGCCAAGGCAGTTGCTGGGAGAGATATCAAACTTCATCCAATCAAGCGTCAGGGGGCAGGATATCATTCTGTGGCCAAGGATGTGGACTTTGCTTCGGCGACAGCTATCCGTCAGCACCAAACAGACCAAGATTTCTTAGAACTCTTTATGCCTTCTGTTACTCTTTTTGAGCAGACGAGTAAGGTGAGTTGGGATAACTATTTTTCCTTGCTCCGCTATCAAATCTTGTCAAATCCTGACCTAACTAACATTTATCAGGTCAATCAAGAAATGGCGGTGCGCATCAAGGATGCTATCAAGACAGCTCAGTCTGTGGAAGAATTAGTCGAGATAGTTGCTACCAAACGCTACACCAAAGCGCGTGTGCGACGCCTCTTGACCTATATCTTGGTACAAGCTAGAGAAAGTGACCTGCCAGAAGCCATTCATGTCCTTGGTTTTACCGAAAAAGGAAGACAACACCTTAAAACTCTTAAGGAGCAGGTTAATCTAGTTAGCCGAATCGGTAAAGAACCCTGGGATGCTATGACTCAAAAGGCAGACCAGATTTATCAACTGGGACACCCTAGTGTCGTAGAACAAAATTTTGGCAGAGTGCCAATCAGAATCGAATCGAACTAAGTCTACTGAAAGGTAGGCTTTTTTTAGTTTTTTTCGAATAACTAGATAGAAATGAAAAAATCTTGTACAAGTTCCTGACAATTTTTTTCTTTTCGTGTATAATAGTGGAAAAGAGGTAAAACGAGGTATGGTTATGGAAGCAGTTCTTTATTCAACATTCCGAAATCATTTAAAAGACTACATGAAGAAGGTAAACGATGAGTTTGAACCTTTGACGGTGGTCAATAAAAATCCAGATGAAGATATTGTAGTCCTATCAAAGAGCGAGTGGGATAGTATTCAAGAAACTTTGAGGATTGCTCAGAATAAGGAACTTTCTGATAAGGTCTTGCGAGGAATGTCCCAAGTTCGTGCAGGACGCACGCAGGTTCATGTGATTGAGGAGTGATGAATGCTACTCAAGTTTACAGAAGATGCCTGGGCGGATTATTGCTACTGGCAAACTCAGGACAAGAAAACATTAAAAAGAATCAACAAACTAATCAAGGATATTCAACGTGATCCATTTACAGGAATTGGGAAACCAGAGCCACTCAAATACGATTACCAAGGAGCCTGGTCACGTCGCGTTGACGCTGAAAATCGCTTGATTTACATGATGGATGGAGATAGCATCGCTTTCTTATCCTTTAAAGATCATTACTAAGTCTACTAAAAGGTAGGCTTTTTTATTGTAGAAATTTTAGCTAGTAAGAAGATAAATCTTTTTGAGAAATGATAGAGTTTCTAGATTAGAAAGACAGTGAAAAAACTTTAGTATAATAACCGCATTATTTACCCTTGAATCCGCTTTATAACTCTTATTTTATGGTATAATGAAGAGAATTGTAAATCATAAAAACAGGGGAAGCAAATGTCTAATTTTAAAGAAAAACTACCATTATTTCAATCGAACGATGTTCAGATTTCAAATGTGGTCAATGCAGTTTGGTCGATTGCCAATACCTTACGTGGGGCTTATCGTGCAGATAAGTATCGAGATGTCATCATTCCGATGTTTGTCTTGACTCGCTTAGAAGCTGCTTTATTGCCAACCAAAGATGAAGTAGTAGCCCTGTATAAATCAAATCCCAATACACCAGAGAAGGTTCTTGAGAACAAATCTGGCTACAAATACTATAATACCAGTCCTTTCACGCTTGAAAACCTCCAAAATGATCCCAATGCAATCGAGGAGAATTTTATTGCCTATCTAGATGGCTATTCTTGTCGTGTGAAGGACATTATCGAAAACCTTAAGTTTAAAGAACAGGTCCACACGCTGGCAAAGTCTGGGCGTCTTTTTACGGTCATCAAAAAGTTCTCTCAGATTGACCTATCGCCAAGTTCTGTGGACTCTATGGTGATGGGCTATATGTTTGAGGATATCATCCGCCGCTTTTCTGAAAATGAGGAAGCTGGTTCTCACTATACACCTCGTGAAGTCATTGCTCTGATGGTCAATCTGCTCTTGGTCGAAGCCGATGAAGAATTATTCGTCGATAAAAAAGAGTTGAAAATCCTAGATATGGCTGCTGGTACAGGTGGTATGCTAGCGACAGCCAAAAGTTATATCCGCAAGCTCGATACAGGAGTGACTGTCCGTCTTTTTGGTCAGGAAGTTTTACCTGAGACTTTCGGGATTGGTCGAGCTGATATGTTGATTCGTCAGGAAGATTCGGATTATTTTGTGAAGGCGGACACCCTAAAAGATCCCGATCCATTCCCGGATACGAAGATGAGTTTTGTCATTGCCAATCCTCCCTTTGGTCAATCTTGGGGCGGGAAAGATGCAGATGATGGCGTAGAAGACGCAGTTAAAAGAGACCATAAACTTTTTGTAACTACAGAAGGTCAACAAGGACGTTTTGTAGCGACTCCGGGAACTGGCGATGCCCAACTTCTGTTCCATCTTCATGGTTTAGCTAAACTAGAGGAAAACGGACGCGCAGCTATTATTTCAAACGGTTCTCCTCTCTTTTCTGGTGGTACTTCATCTGGAGAAAGTCAGATCCGCCGTTACATCCTTGAGAATGATTTGCTAGAAGCTATTATTGCCCTTCCAGGACAGTTTTTTTACAATACAGGGATTGGGATTTATATCTGGATTTACAATAAAAACAAATCTCCTGAACGTCAAAACAAGGTCCAATTTATCGATGCGACGGAAGAGTTTGTTCCTTTGCGTAAATCTCTGGGACAAAAACGCCGTGAGTTGTCTCAAGATAATATCCGCCAGATCCTCAAATGGTATGATGATTTTAAAGAAAATGACCATGTGAAGATCTTTGATAAGGAAGAGTTTCTTTACCGAGAATATACAGTCATGCAGCCTCTACAACGTCGTGGCTACATTACCGAGGAAACCATTGAGAAGGCTAAAAGTGTTCCTTTCCTAGCTAAACTATTCGATGAATACCAGTATCAAGAATTATTAGAGATGGAACCACGATCAGCCAAAGATGAGAAAAAATTACAAGACTTCGAAGTTGGGAAGGCCAAGCAAGAAGCTATCTTGGATGCTCTTGGTAAGGGAATTACAGATGACAGTTATCCAAACTTTGAAAGCTTTGTCCAAGTCATTAAGGACTTATTGGGGGATATTAAGGTAACGCCTGCCAATATCAATGCTTTAGCCGTAGCTATGAGTGAGATGGACAAGACGGCAGAAGTTATCCGCACTAAGAAGAAAGACAAGCCAAATGAGATTGCTGGAGGAGTTGTCTATGATAAGACGACCAAGGACAGTGAAATCGTCAAGCTGGCAGAGGATGTTGAAGACTACTTTGCGCGTGAGGTCTATCCCCATGTACCTGATGCCCACTACTGGTTTGATGAAGAAAAGGGCTATGGAGCCGAGATTCCTTTTACCCGCTATTTCTATCAATATCAAGCACCAGAAAGTGCAGAGAAGTTATTGGCAGAGTTCTATGACTTAGAAGCAGAACTACAGACTCTCTTGGAGGAACTAAAACATGACTAGGATGAAAGAGAGTGGTATCGACTGGATCGGACAGATACCAGAAGAGTGGGAGATTTCTAAAATAAAATTCACAACACAGCTTAATGGTAGAATTGGTTGGCAAGGATTAACATCGGCTGAATATAAAGAAGAAGGACCATATTTAATTACTGGAACTGACTTTCACAATGGAACAATTAATTTTGAAACAGCTGTACATATTGATGAAAAACGTTGGTTAGAAGCTTCACAGATTCAAGTTGAAAATGGGGATTTACTAATTACTAAAGATGGTACAGTAGGTAAAGTAGCTATTATTTCAGGGCTTGATGATAAAGCTTCGTTAAATAGTGGTGTATTAAGAATCCAAACAATTGATGAGATTGATAGAAGATTTTTATACTATGTTTTACTATCAGATGAATTTTGGATGTGGTTTAACTATACAAATTCAGGGGCTAGCACTATTTTACATTTGTATCAAAATGTATTTGACGAATTCACTTTTACCTTTCCTCAAAAAAATGAACAACAAAAAATTGCTGATTTTCTAGACAAGAAAACCGCCCAGTTAGATAAAGCTAAAGCATTACTAGAGGAGCAAATTCAAAAACTCAAAGACTACCGTGCTAGCTTGATTTATGAGACCGTCACAAAAGGACTGGATAAAACAGTCCCACTGAAAGATTCAGGAATCGACTGGATCGGACAGGTACCTCAAGGATGGGGAGTGAAAGCAATCAAATATATCTTTGATGAAATTGGTAGTGGTTCTACTCCTAAAAGCGATAATGAAATATTCTATGATGGTGATATAAATTGGATTCAATCTGGAGATTTATATCAAACTGATACAGTGACGAGTGTAAGTAAAACTATTAGTTATCAAGGTTTTAAATCTACTTCGGCATTAAAGATATATCAACCACCTTTTGTTGCTTTAGCAATGTATGGTGCTTCAGTTGGTAATGTGGCTGTGAGTTACATTGATGCTTGTGTAAATCAGGCAGTTGTCGTAATGTTGGGAGCGTCTGAAAAAGTTAGATTTGGTAAATATGCCATAGAAGCAAGTAAAAGTAATTTAATTTTTTCTGCACAAGGTGGGACTCAACCAAACATCAGTCAAAATTTAATAAAAAATTGGAGTATTCCTCAGCCTAAAAATGAAGAACAAGTACAAATTGTTGATTTTCTTGATAAGAAAACAGTTCAAATAGATAAACTTATTCAAATCAAGAATCAGCAAATTGATAACATTAACAAACAACGACAAACTCTTATTTATGAATATGTAACAGGGAAGAGGAGGGTGTAGAATGTTTTTTGGGACAAGCTTTTTATTTAAAGTGTGTTATTTTTGGACAGCAATGCTCCCTGCGTATATCATTTTTTTATCAAAAAAACATGATGAGCTGAAGCTTATGTGTTTAAGTATTTTTAATATTTCATTTTCTATAGAAGCGATTGTATTGCTTGTATTCATAATTTTTACTTTATTTTCTCTTTTCTATTTACTCAGTAAGATAAAAAGAACAGAAGAGAAGAAAACAGGGCAACTAGAAATAACAATAAATTTTAATGTAGAAAAAGATAAAAACGGTACGGTGGATAATTATGGATTTTATACTGTTAATCCAAATTTAATGGAATATCTATTGAGTATTGTAGTTACTTCGGGGATTACATCATTAGATTTATCTCAATCTTTATATATTCAACTTTTTATTTTTGTTGTTGTTCAAATTTTATTATTGCTATATGTATTAAATAGTAGTGATCCTATTCCTAATTTATTATTAGTACTATGTAGAAAAGATATTGTATCTGTTGAGGATAGATTATTTATAATATGCGATAGAAGTATATTGAAACAAAGATTATATGGTTTAAAAAAAATAATACCATTTTCATCTAGAGATGCCAGAAATAGATTATTTGTGTTTAAAAAGGAAGGATAATTATTTTATATGCAAGAATTAAAAAATATATACTTGATTGCATGGAAGAACCAAAAGTTTTTTGATAGGAATGATAACCCAATTGGTAGCGTTTTATTGCCAGATCAAACGGCAGAGTTTTCTAAGATATGGGATAATATGAAATTTGGAGATTTTGCTACTTACGAGGAAGCAAAAGAGCAACTAGAAGAGTTTTCGGGAGGTATTATAAAGCAAAGTGTTCCTTATAAACAGAACTTAAATTCCAATCAAAATAGTTATTTCAAGGAAGAGTTTGAAATCCTATCTAATATACGTCGAGCAACAACGATGCCAACGACAAGAGCGTCGAATGTAACTAGTGAAGATGGTGATGAGGATTTAAGTGGTTTTCGGTTTTATGTACTAGAGTCTAGCGATGATAACGAGCAAACTACAGTGTATCATTTTGCTAGATTTAGGCCGAGATATCATATATTGAAAAATAAAAATCTACTTCATACTCATCTAGAGACTATAGATACCATCCATTCTAATGCCTCCTTCTCTTTAGATTCAGTGATTTTGATAGAGTCGTCAGTATTTGCATCTGCAATTTACAGTGAAAATGACTCAGAATCTAATATACAAATTTTTGTTCATAAACCAGAAGAATATGAAAATGCTTTTGTTTTAAAAAATTCATATTTTGAATATGCCAAAAAAACTTTTGATAGATTTAGAACTAGTGATGTTACTGTTAAAAGAACTATTTCTATGCAGGGAGTTTCTGTAAATTGGAAAGATGAAGAATTTAATCCAAATGAATTTTTTAATCAAAAAAATGTTAATATTGCAAAAAAATTTGCCAGAGATTCGGAAGATGATAAAAATTATGATATTAATCGAATTGTAGAAGCTAATGACAAATTGGAAAATAATGCTAGGAATGGTAATAAGCCTCTGGAAGTACTAAAGTCAGAAGATGGAATTGTTACAGGTTTGTTAGTAAATGAATCTTCAGTTGCGACACTTGCGGCTATAATGGATGGGCAGATTTGGACGAATGAAATCCATCAGGAGACACAAACAAACATCTAAATAACTATTTTATACCTCAGATTTATAATGACATTTAAAATTTTTAAGGAATGATTAGTATAATTTTTTTAATTAAAATAGAAAAAGTTAATCTTAGAAAGTGAGAAACTATGGCAAATTTGGGCTTGAAGGAGCGCTATGATTTCCAGCAGTGGATTATCAAAGACTTGAAAGAAAAAAATGGTTATATCCAGCGGGATGCGGCTCAGTACGACCCTCGGTTAGCCATGGATGTGGAACTCCTCTGGGCTTTTCTGATGGAAACTCAGGAGGAGACCATGGATTACCTCCTCAAAAAACTGAGTAAGGAGACAATCATCAATCTCATCAATACAGAAATCGTCAAGGGTGGTTTTTTGTTCGCCTTAAAAGAGGGTGTCTTTATTGAAAACAAGCAACTGCGTCTTCTCTATCGTAAACCTGCGACTAGTTTTAATGAAAAAGCCCTTCAGCAATACCAAGCCAATCGTTTGTCTGTGATTGAAGAAGTGGTTTATGAAGAAGATGATCGCATCGACCTTGTAATCTTTATCAATGGATTGGCTCTTTTTGCCATTGAACTCAAGTTCAATCCAAACGGTCAATCGGTCCAGGATGCTATCAAGCAACTCAAGGGTCGCAATCCCAAGAATAGACTCTTTCGTTTTGAGCAGGGAGTTTTGGCTTCCTTTGCTGTAGATACCTTGGAAGTCTACATGACCACCCAGTTAAAAGGCCAAGAAACCTACTTCCTACCCTTTAATATGGGGAAAGGAGAAGGGATTGAAACAGGAAGTGGGAACCCCCATAATCCAGATGGAGTGGACACAGAGTATTTATGGCTAGACGTCCTAGCCATGGACAGTATTCTCCAGCTGGTTGAGAGTTTCATCTTTTATGAAGTCGATAAGAGCAACTCTAAAAAGAAAACGCTTATCTTCCCAAGATATCATCAACGTAGAGCCGTTAGTCGCCTTCTGGAAGATATGAAGACCAATCATACGGATAACAATTATTTGATTCAACACTCAGCTGGTTCAGGAAAAACAAATACAATTGCTTGGCTTGCCCACAGCTTAGTGTCCCTTCATGATGACCAAAATAGAAATATCGTCGATACAGTTTTAATTGTCACAGACCGTATTGTAGTAGACCGTCAGTTACAAGATGCTGTTAGACAGATCAACCATAAGAACGGTGTCGTGAAAGTGATGGGTGATCGTGAGACATCGAGTGATTTAGCGGATGCCATTGCAGGGAATACAAAAATTATTGCAACGACAATCCATAAATTCGCACAGATCAATCAGTCGGATTGGATGTCTGTAGGCAATACCGCCAATAAGAAGTTTGCTATTTTGATTGATGAAGCTCATAGTTCGACGACAGGCTCTTATATGAGTTCAGTTAGTCAGGTCTTGACTGAAACGGATACAGAAAATGGAACTATCGATGAGGTTCAGGAAGTAACCGTTGCGGATGCGATTGAGCAGGAGATTGCGCGTACAGGTAAGCAAGATAACGTTTCAATCATTGCCTTTACAGCAACTCCTAAGGCGACTACCCTACAGTTGTTTGGCTCGACACAGCCAGATGGCTCGAAAGCTCCATTTGACGTCTATAGTATGAAGCAAGCAATCAATGAAGGCTTTATCTTGGATGTCCTCAACAACTACACGACCTATAAGACCTATTGCAAGCTAAATAAAGCTGTAGAAGAAGATCCTGAACTAAAAACTACTATTGCCAAACGTAAGATTGCTAAGTTTATTGAATTATCTGATGAAAACATCAATCAAAAAGTGGAGATTATCATGGATCATTTTATCAGTCATGATATTATGGCTGAATTAGGTGGACATGGGAAGGCAATGATTGTGACATCTGGACGTGAAGCTGCGGTGAAGTACCAACTAGCCTTTCAGAAGTATTTCGAAGACCATAGTATTACGAGCATTGGGACCTTGATTGCTTTCTCAGGTAAGGTAAATTATCGTGGTAAGGAGTACTCTGAATCACAGATGAATCGCTGTAAAGAAGATGCTTTAAAAGATCAGTTTAATACAGATGACTATCAGGTCCTGATTGTGGCCAATAAATACCAAACAGGGTTTGATCAACCTAAGTTGGTAGCCATGTATGTAGATAAGAAATTACGGAGTGTTGCGGCTGTTCAGACATTGTCTCGTCTGAATCGAATTTTCAGAGGTTACAACAAGAAGACCTTTATTCTTGATTTTAAAAATACTTATGAAGACATTCAATCTGCTTTTGCACCTTATTATCGCACAACGATTCTATCAGAAACGATTTCACCTCGAGATGTTTTAGATCTCGATAAAAAATTGGACGAGTATGGCATTTTAGATACGGAGGTTGTCCATGAGTTCAACCAATATCTGTATCAAGAGAAACGTTCTAGTCGAGATAAACAAAAAATGGTAGCCCTTCTAAACCAAGGTTATGAGAGAGTCAGACGCTACACTGATAAAGAGCAGTTATCTATTCGGAAGGTGATTCGAGGTTTCTTACGGATGTACACCTTCCTGATTCAAGCTACAGCTTATCAAAACGAGGTCTTACACGAGAGATACAATTATCTTCAACGCTTAGTGAAGATGATTGATGTTCGGATTGGTAGTGATGACTTTACAATCGCCGATAAGATAGTCGTTGATTATATGAAACATAAAAAGACAGGTTCATTTGTGGGAATTTCTGAATTGGATCAAAAGTATGAGGTGAACTTACCCAAACCAAGTTTAACATCAGTGACAGAAGACCAGGAAAAACGCTTGTCAGAAATTCTGGATGAAATAAATGAGCAGTTAGATTTGGATATTGAACCAGAAGTTGGAATAAGTGGTGCAGTCTCTATTCGTGAGTTACTAAAGAAAAATTCAAGACTCAAACAATCAGCACATGTTAACTCTCGAGAAGATTTTAAATTTGCTTTTGAAGAAGAGATTGATAATGCTCTGATAGACGGATATGAACAGAGTAAAGAACTATTTGGAGCCCTATTAAATAACGACTCTTTCAAGAAGAGATTAGCAAATATATTTATTGACGATGTGTTTAAAAGTTTGAAAGGTTCTGAGGAATTGTAGTTCTAAAATTCAAGAGAATATATTCAATTAAGGTTTGTTAAAAATATTTTTTTGTGGTAAAATGTATAAGAATGCATGTCATTCGGATAAACAAATAAATTGAGGTAAAAACATGGAAATTATGGCGATTGTTATAGTTGTTTTTGCCGTCATCATTGGTTTAGTCATTGGATATGTCAGCATCTCAGTCAAGATGAAATCATCACAAGAGGCTGCAGAGTTGATGCTTTTAAATGCTGAACAAGAAGCAACTAATTTACGAGGACAAGCTGAGCGCGAAGCGGATTTATTAATCAATGAAGCTAAAAGCGAAAGCAAATCCCTTAAAAAAGAAGCACTATTGGAGGCTAAAGAAGAAGCCAGAAAATACCGCGAAGAAGTGGACGCTGAATTTAAGTCAGAGCGTCAAGAACTCAAGCAAATCGAAAGTCGTTTGACGGAGAGAGCTACGAGCCTTGACCGTAAAGACGATAATTTGACGAACAAAGAAAAAACACTTGAACAAAAAGAACAAAGTATTTCTGATAGAGCAAAAAACCTTGATGCACGTGAAGAGCAACTAGAGGAAATTGAAAAGCAAAAGCAAGCTGAACTAGAGCGTGTCGGAAGTCTGACACAGTCAGAAGCAAAAGACATTATCTTAGCTCAGACAGAAGAAAACTTGACTAAGGAAATTGCTAGCCGCATTCGTGAAGCAGAGCAAGAAGTCAAGGAACGTTCAGATAAGCTTGCTAAGGATATCTTGTCCCAAGCAATGCAGAGAATTGCTGGTGAGTATGTAGCTGAGTCTACAAACTCAACCGTTCATCTGCCTGATGATACCATGAAAGGTCGTATCATTGGTCGTGAGGGACGAAACATTCGTACCTTTGAAAGTTTGACAGGGGTTGATGTCATCATTGATGATACGCCAGAAGTGGTAACCTTGTCAGGTTTTGATCCTATCCGTCGTGAGATTGCCCGTATGACGATGGAAACCTTGCTTAAGGATGGACGTATTCACCCAGCTCGTATCGAAGAGTTGGTTGAGAAAAACCGTCAAGAAATTGATAACCGTATTCGTGAATATGGTGAAGCTGCTGCCTATGAAATTGGTGCACCAAACCTTCACCCAGACTTGATGAAGATCATGGGTCGCTTGCAGTTCCGTACTTCATACGGACAAAACGTCTTGCGTCACTCGATTGAAGTGGCTAAGTTGGCTGGTATCATGGCTAGCGAACTTGGTGAAAATGCCGCACTTGCTCGTCGTGCAGGATTCCTTCACGATATCGGTAAAGCTATTGACCGTGAGGTAGAAGGCAGCCACGTTGAGATTGGTACAGAATTGGCTCGCAAGTACAAGGAGCATCCAGTTGTGATCAATACAATTGCTAGTCACCACGGAGATGTAGAGCCTGAAAGTGTAATCGCAGTTATCGTTGCTGCGGCGGATGCTTTAAGTGCAGCCCGTCCAGGAGCTCGTAGCGAATCACTTGAAAGCTACATCAAACGTCTTCATGATTTAGAGGAAATCGCGAATAGCTTTGAAGGTGTTCAGAATAGTTTTGCCCTTCAAGCAGGTCGTGAAATCCGTATCATGGTGAACCCAGGTCAAATCAAGGACGACAAGGTCACAATCTTGGCTCACAAAGTTCGTGAGAAAATTGAAAGTAATCTCGATTACCCAGGAAATATCAAGGTAACCGTGATTCGTGAACTTCGTGCAGTTGATTATGCAAAATAAATAAGAAAGAGCAGTTGAAAAATTACTGCTTTTTTGTTACACTAGATAGAAAGATTGTAGTAAGCAGAAATGCCTTCACAAAGAGAATTTTGATGAATTTTCGAGTCATTTCACAAACTATCCAAAGGAGACATCATGGCAGACCGTGGCTTACTAATCGTTTTTTCAGGTCCTTCTGGAGTTGGAAAAGGAACGGTTAGACGAGAAATTTTTGAGAGTTCTGAAAATCAATTCCAATATTCTGTATCTATGACAACGCGGGCGCAACGTCCAGGTGAAGTAGACGGTGTTGATTATTTCTTCCGCACACGTGAAGAATTTGAAGAATTAATTCGTCAAGGGCAAATGTTAGAGTATGCAGAGTATGTGGGCAATTACTACGGAACTCCTCTGACCTATGTCAATGAAACCCTTGATAAAGGGATTGACGTTTTCCTTGAAATTGAAGTGCAGGGAGCTCTTCAGGTCAAAAAGAAAGTTCCAGATGCAGTCTTTATCTTTTTGACACCACCAGATTTGGAAGAATTGCAAGATCGTCTCGTAGGCCGTGGTACAGATAGCGCAGAAGTGATTGCCCAACGTATCGAAAAAGCTAAAGAAGAAATTGCTTTGATGCGTGAGTATGACTATGCTATTGTCAATGACCATGTTCCTCTTGCTGCAGAACGTGTCAAACGTGTGATTGAAGCTGAACATTTCCGTGTGGATCGTGTTATCGGTCACTATCAGGATATGCTACCAAAGTCTCCGACTATTCGATAAACTATAGAAAACAGGTACAAACAAATGATGCTTAAACCCTCTATTGATACCTTACTTGACAAGGTACCATCAAAATATTCACTCGTAATCTTGTTAGCAAAACGTGCTCACGAATTAGAAGCTGGAGCAACTCCAACACAAGAATTCAAATCTGAAAAATCTACACTTCGTGCCTTGGAAGAAATTGAATCAGGGAATGTAACCATCCACCCAGATCCAGAAGGAAAACGCGAAGCTGTTCGTCGTCGTATCGAAGAAGAAAGACGATTGAGAGAAGAAGAAGAAAAGAAAATCAAAGAGCAAATCGCGAAAGAAAAAGAAGAAGGTGAAAAAATTTAAGGTTGGGGGGACTCAATCTTATTTTTTCTATTGCAAGAATACTCAATCAATTGAAACGATTTAAGAAGAGAAGGAGGTGAGGAAATGGCTATTGCAAAAATCATTGTAGATGTTCCTTTGATGCAGACGGACCAACCCTATAGTTACAAGATTCCTGAAGAATTTAAAGAGATGTTGGAAGTCGGCATGCGAGTCCACGTTCCATTTGGAAAGGCCAATCGCTTGATTCAAGGGATAGTTCTTGGAATTGAAGAAGAGTCTGATGCGGAAGTGGCAAACGATGACTTGAAAGAGATTGCCGAAGTGCTGGACTTTTCTCCTGTCTTAACGGAGGAACAACTCTGGCTAGCTGAAGAACTACGTAAGTCAGTATTCTCTTATAAAATTTCCATTCTTAAAGCTATGCTTCCTGGGTTTTTGAACTCTAGCTACGATAAAATCCTCTATCCTCTGGAAGGCTTGAGTCAAGAAGACAGACATCGTTTGTTTGGTTCGAAGGAGTCTCTAGCATTTTCATCTCTCGACCTAGAAAAGCAAGCTGAGATGATGCGGTTGACTCGAAAAGGTCTTTTAAAACTAGAGTACCAGGCTGTGGATCAGAAGAAAGTTAAGACGCAGTCTTGGGTTGAAGTGAATCTTGACAAATTAGAAAAGCTAGAAATCTCAAAGCGTGCCAAGAAGAAATTGGAACTGCGAGAATATTTATTAGTACATCCTGAAACAGTTCCTTTGGCTGATTTGTTAGAACATTACTCACGCGAACAAGTTAACTTCTTTGTGGAACATGGTGCTGTTACCATCGTTCAAAAGGAAGTCCAACGCTCAGCTGCCTACTTTGAAGGAATTGAATCCAGTCAATCTTTAGAGTTAAATCCAGAACAAAAAGAAGCCTGTGAGGCAGTTGTTGGAGCGATTGGGAAAGAACATCCTCCATTTCTTCTACAAGGAATCACAGGAAGTGGGAAAACAGAGGTTTACTTGCAGATTATCCAAGGAGCCTTGGATATGGGGAAAACAGCTATCGTTTTAGTCCCAGAAATCTCTCTGACACCTCAAATGACAGAGCGTTTCATTGCTCGTTTTGGTGATAAAGTAGCCATTCTCCATTCAGGTTTGTCCAATGGTGAAAAGTACGACGAATGGCGCAAGGTAGAGCGTGGAGATGCTCAGGTAGTCGTTGGGGCTAGATCTGCTATTTTCGCTCCTTTGAAAGATTTAGGCGTTATCATTATCGATGAAGAGCATGAGGCTAGCTACAAGCAAGACAGTAATCCGCGTTATCATGCTAGAGATGTGGCTCTTTTACGGGCTCAGTACAATCAAGCTGCTCTAGTCCTGGGTTCTGCAACACCGAGTCTAGAAAGCCGTGCGCGTGCTGGCAAGGGCGTCTATCAGCATCTGCGTCTAACTAAACGTGCCAATCCTTTAGCAAGTGTTCCTCAAGTCCAACTGATTGATTTCCGTGATTATATCGGACAAAATGAGGCGTCGAACTTCACACCACCTCTGATTGAGGCCATTCGAGATCGATTGGATAAAAAAGAGCAGGTGGTTCTCATGCTCAATCGCCGTGGCTATTCTAGCTTTGTCATGTGTCGGGAATGTGGTACTGTGGATACCTGTCCTAACTGCGATATTTCCTTGACGCTTCACATGGATACTAAAACGATGAACTGTCATTATTGTGGTTTTTCGAAAGAAATTCCCCATGTCTGTCCAAACTGTCAGAGTCGTAGTATTCGATACTATGGAACGGGAACTCAAAAGGCCTACGATGAGCTAGCAGAACTCTTTCCAGAGGCTTGCATTTTACGCATGGATGTAGATACAACTCGCAAAAAGGGCAGTCACCAAGCTCTACTTGAACAATTTGGCAAGGGTGAAGCGGACATATTACTAGGAACCCAGATGATTGCCAAGGGCTTGGATTTTCCAAATGTGACCTTGGTTGGTGTTCTCAATGCGGACACAGCCTTGAACCTGCCTGATTTCCGTTCTTCTGAGAGGACCTTCCAACTCTTGACCCAGGTAGCAGGTCGCGCCGGTCGTGCTGAAAAGGCAGGTCAGGTCTTGATTCAGTCCTATAATCCTCAGCATTATGCCATTCGTTTTGCCAAGGATCAGGATTACGAAGGTTTTTATGCCTATGAAATGGGCATCAGACGTCAGTTGGGTTACCCACCTTATTATTTCACTATTGGAATCACCTTATCTCATAAAAAAGAGGAAGAGGTTCTTAGACGTGCTTATCAAGTCATGGGCATTTTGCGGTCTGGTTTGTCGGATGCTAGTATCATCCTTGGACCAACGCCTAAACCGATCGCTCGTACGCATAACCTCTATCATTACCAAATTTTAATTAAATATCGTTTAGAAGATGAGTTGGCCTCGACCCTTAATCAGGTTTTGGCTCTAACTCAAGAACGTGAAAATAGCGAACTTCGTCTCAGTATTGACCACGAACCGCAACAATTTTTATAGAAGGAGAGAAGATGACAAAACTAATCTTTATGGGAACGCCCGAGTTTTCGGCAACCGTTTTGAAGGGGCTTTTGTCAGATGACCGCTACGAGATTGTAGCTGTTGTAACTCAGCCAGATCGTGCTGTCGGACGTAAAAAAGTCATCCAAGAAACCCCAGTAAAACAAGCAGCTAAAGAAGCAGGGCTTCCTATCTACCAACCAGAAAAATTATCAGGTAGTCCAGAAATGGAAGCTATCATGAACTTGGGTGCTGATGGAATTGTGACTGCAGCTTTTGGACAATTTCTCCCAAGTAAACTCCTTGATAGCATGGATTTTGCGGTCAACGTTCATGCTTCGCTTCTTCCAAAACACCGTGGTGGTGCTCCTATTCATTATGCCTTGATTCAGGGTGATGAAGAGGCAGGAGTAACCATTATGGAAATGGTCAAGGAAATGGATGCAGGAGACATGATTTCTCGTCGTAGCATTCCCATTACCGATGAGGACAATGTTGGAACATTGTTTGAAAAATTGGCCATTGTCGGCCGTGATTTGCTTTTGGATACTCTACCAGCTTATATAGCTGGTGAAATTCAGCCAGAACCACAAAATCCAAGTCAGGTTACATTCTCACCAAATATCAAACCTGAGGAAGAAAAGTTGGATTGGAACAAGACCAACCGTCAACTCTTTAACCAAATCCGTGGGATGAATCCATGGCCTGTTGCTCATACTTTCCTCAAGGGAGATCGTTTTAAGATTTATGAAGCCCTGCCAGTAGAAGGTCAAGGAAATCCGGGTGAAATTCTCTCCATCGGTAAGAAGGAGTTGATCGTTGCAACAGCAGAAGGAGCTCTATCTCTCAAACAGGTTCAACCAGCAGGAAAACCTAAGATGGACATTGCTTCCTTCCTTAACGGTGTGGGACGAACTTTAGCAGTAGGAGAACGATTTGGTGACTAAAGTAGAAACGGCTAGAAGTGTAGCCTTGAATGTACTTGAGGACGTTCTTGTCAATCAAGCATACTCCAATATCGCCTTAAATAAACACCTTAAGGGAAGTCAACTGTCAGTAGCAGATAAGGGGTTGGTGACAGAACTTGTTTATGGAACCGTAGCTCGTAAACTAACTTTAGAATGGTATTTGTCTCACTTTATTGAGGATAGAGACAAGCTAGACAGCTGGCTCTATGTTTTGCTTCTCATGAGCGTCTATCAACTCCAATACTTGGATAAGCTTCCTGATCATGCAGTGGTCAATGAAGCGGTAGAAATTGCAAAACTTCGTAAAAAGGGTAGCGAAAAACTAGTCAATGCTGTTTTGCGCCGTATTTTGCGTGAGGGTTTGCCTGATATTGACAGTATCAAGCGTAAGAACAAGCGTGATTCTATCGCCTACTCTTTGCCAGTTTGGTTGATTTCTAAGCTCAAGGAAGAGTATGGCGAAGAGCGAGCGCAAGCGATTTTTGAAAGTCTTTTACAACGTAACAAAGCCAGTATCCGTGTGACAGATTTGAGTCGCAAAGAGGAAATTAAAACTTTACTTGATGCCAGTGATTCGATTCTGTCAGCTGCTGGTTTGGTCAAGGAGCAAGGGCATTTTGCTAGTCATGATTTGTTTACTGAAGGGGCTATTACTATTCAGGATGAGTCTAGTCAGTTGGTTGCGCCAACACTAGATTTACAAGGAGATGAGCAGGTTTTAGATGCTTGTGCAGCTCCTGGCGGAAAGACAGCCCATATGGCGTCTTATCTAATGACAGGTCAGGTAACGGCTCTGGATCTCTACGACCATAAACTCACTTTGATTCAAGAAAATGCGGAGCGTTTAGGTGTAGAGGACCGTGTTCAAACGCAAAAACTGGACGCTCGAAAAGTGCATGAGTTTTTTGGCAAGGATCAATTTGATAAGATTTTAGTCGATGCCCCGTGCTCAGGGATAGGACTTTTACGTCGAAAACCAGATATCAAATACAACAAAGACACTGCTGATTTCACGTCATTACAGGAAATTCAGTTGGAAATATTAGGTAGTGTTTGTCAAACGCTACGTAAAGGTGGTATAATAACTTATAGTACCTGCACTATTGTCTCTGAAGAGAACTTTCAAGTTGTTCAAGCGTTTTTAGAAAGTCATCCAGAGTTCGAGCAGGTTAAACTAGAACACGAATGCAAGGATATCCTGAAAGATGGCTGCATCCTCATTACTCCAGAGTTGTATGGGAGTGATGGATTCTTTATCAGCCAATTTCGCAAGATATCCGATTAGGAAGGAACTGACACAATGGAGATTTCATTATTAACAGATGTTGGTCAGAAACGTACAAATAATCAAGACTATGTTAATCACTTTGTCAACCGTGCCGGTCACACAATGATTATCTTGGCTGACGGGATGGGAGGACACCGAGCTGGTAATATTGCTAGTGAGATGGCAGTAACAGATTTGGGTGTAGCCTGGGTTGATACTCACATCGATACCGTGAATGAAGTTCGTGAATGGTTTGCTGAACATCTAGAGATTGAAAATCAAAAGATTTACCAATTAGGTCGAGATGAAGCATATAAGGGGATGGGTACTACTCTAGAAGCCCTTGCAATCATTGATAATCAAGCTATCTATGCTCATATTGGCGATTCCCGTATCGGATTGGTTCGTGGTGAAGAATACCATCAATTAACGAGTGACCATTCTTTGGTGAATGAATTGCTCAAGGCAGGTCAATTAACACCTGAAGAAGCTGAAGCACATCCACAAAAGAATATCATCACCCAGTCTATCGGACAAAAAGATGAAATTCAACCTGATTTAGGAATTGTAAGCTTGGAACCAGGGGACTATATCGTTATGAACAGTGATGGTCTCACGAATATGATTTCAGGAAGTGAAATCTATGACATCGTGACAAGTGATATTTCACTTGAAGACAAGGCGGCAACCTTAGTACGTTTTGCAAACAATGCCGGAGGGCTTGATAACATTACTGTTGCCTTGATTGCGATTGAGGAGGAATCAGAATGATCCAGATCGGCAAGATATTTGCCGGACGATATCGGATTATCAAACAAATTGGCCGCGGAGGGATGGCAGATGTCTACCTGGCCAAAGATTTGATTCTGGATGGGGAAGAAGTTGCTGTAAAGGTTCTGAGAACCAACTATCAGACAGATCCTATCGCTGTTGCACGTTTTCAGCGTGAAGCGCGTGCGATGGCAGACTTAGATCATCCTCATATCGTTCGAATTACGGATATCGGTGAAGAAGACGGTCAGCAGTACCTAGCTATGGAATATGTAGCGGGTCTTGACCTCAAACGCTATATCAAAGAACACTATCCTCTCTCTAACGAGGAAGCTGTTCGTATCATGGGGCAGATTCTCTTAGCTATGCGTTTGGCACATGCAAAGGGAATTGTTCACCGTGATTTGAAACCTCAAAATATTCTCTTGACTCCTGATGGCACTGCAAAAGTTACAGACTTTGGGATTGCGGTGGCCTTTGCAGAAACAAGTTTGACACAGACCAACTCTATGTTAGGTTCTGTTCACTATCTATCACCTGAACAGGCGCGTGGTTCAAAGGCGACCATACAGAGTGATATTTATGCCATGGGGATTATTTTCTTTGAAATGTTGACAGGTCATATTCCTTATGATGGCGATAGTGCTGTTACCATTGCACTTCAGCATTTCCAAAAACCACTTCCTTCTGTCATTGCAGAAAACCCATCAGTGCCACAATCCTTGGAAAACGTAGTTATAAAAGCGACAGCTAAAAAGTTAACAGACCGTTACCAAACTGTCTCAGAGATGTATGTTGATTTATTGAGCAGTCTTTCTTATAACCGTCGCAATGAACCAAAGCTAGTATTTGAAGACACAAGTAAAGTTGATACAAAAACTTTACCGAAAATCTCACAGTCTACTTTAACAGGGATTCCTAAAGTGCAACCGAAGGAAGAGAGTCATCAGAGCCAAAAGCCGACCCAAAAGGCAACTAATAAAGAAACCGTTGCAAAACCAGTCAAGAAACGTCGTTTCAAAGCAAGATATTTTGTGCTTTTAGCTAGTTTTATACTTGTTATGGCTTCTCTATTTTGGATTGTATCGAAAACACCAGCAACTGTGGAAATTCCAAAAGTTGCAGGACAAACTGTAGCAGAAGCCAAGGAAAATCTTAAAAAAGCTAATTTTGAAATTGGCGAGGAAAAGACTGAAGCTAGTGATACTGTCGAAGAAGGTCGAGTTATCCGAACAGATCCAGATGCTGGCTCGGCACGAAAAGAAGGAACAAAAGTTAATCTTATTATCTCTTCAGGTCAGCAATCGTTTAAGATTGGAAATTATATTGGACGTAAATCTACGGACGTCATTGCAGAATTGAAAGGTAAAAAAGTTCCTGAAAATCTCATCAAGATTGTAGAAGAGGAATCAAGTGAAACAGAGGCGGGCCTTGTTATGAGACAGAGTCTGCCAGAAGGAACCACTTATGATCTTAGTAAGGCGACAGAGATTACCTTGACAGTAGCCAAGAAGGTAACTAGCGTTCCTATGCCAAGTTACATTGGATCAAGTCTTGAATTTACCAAGAATAACTTAATTCAGATAGTAGGTGTAAAAGAGGCTAATATTGAAGTGGTAGAGGTCTCTACAGCACCAGAGGGAACTGCTGAGGAAACTGTAGTCAGTCAAAGTCCAAAACCAGGTGAAGGTGTGGATCTGAATACTACTCGTATCAAGATTTCTATCTATAAACCGAAAATAACAACAACAAATCCTACAGTAAGCAATCCTAGTCGTGCAGAAACATCTCCACAGATTAGAGAACCACAGGCTAATCAAAACACTACAACGTCAGATTTGCATTGAGGGGGATAACTAGTCAATCTTTGTCGCAGTTTTTGTGACAAAGATTTTTTTTCCTTCAAATTTATGATAAAATAGTAAGGAGTTTAAAAAGGAGGGGAACATGGACGAATCAAAAAAACTGAATGCAGTCATTGATGTCATTATGTTAGCAGGAACAATTCTGCTTCGCAATGGATCAGAAATCTATCGTGTCGAAGACACCATGATTCGAATCGCTCATTCACAAGGCATCATGGATTGTAATGTTTTGGCCATGCCTGCAGCTATTTTTTTCTCCATTGAAAATACAAATATCTCTCGAATGAAACGAGTAACCTCCTCTGCTTATAATATTGAGAAGGTTTGTGATGTTAATCAGATTTCACGGCAGCTTGTATCAGGGCAGCTTGATTTGGAGACAGCCTTTATTCAACTCAAGCAATTAAATGCTAAGGCATCTCCCTACACCAATGTTCAGCTAACTGCTGCAGCGACCCTTAGTGCTCCCTTCTTCTCGATCATGTTCGGTGGGAATGCCTACGATGCCATTGGTGCAGGAGTAGCAACCATATTTGCTTTCACCTGTTCTCTTTACGTAGAAAAATTTATTCGTATTCCCTTTATGACAGCTTTTGCAGGTGCTCTTGTTTTTGGCTTGATTGCGCAATTTTGGGCGCGCTATTCTGGATTGCCTTCTACAGCTGATTTGGTCATTGCAGGTGCGGTTATGCCCTTTGTACCTGGAATTGCCCTGACTAATGCCGTTAGAGATATTATGACCAATCACATTAACTCTGGTATGAGCAAGATGTTTGAATCTTTGCTGGTTACCCTTGCCTTAGGGGCAGGCACCTCTGTCGCCCTCGTACTCATGAACTAATATGACTCTAACAACATTTTTATTGCAGGCTCTAGCTAGTCTGCTAGCAATTATCACTTTTTTAATCGTTTTAAATGTCCAGCGTTCCATGCTTATCCCTGGTGGAGTTTTGGGAATGTCAATCTGGCTCCTCTATCTAATACTCAAGGAGCCAACTAATGTCATTTTGGCAACCTTTATTGCTGCGGTGATTGGTTCTTGTGTTAGCCAGATTATGAGTATTCTCTACAAAACTCCAGCAGTGGTTTTTGCCCTAGCTATTCTGGCACCACTAGTGCCAGGTTATCTGTCCTATCGAACCACTTCCTTCTTCGTTACAGGTGACTACGGCCATGCCATTTCTAGTGCCATGTTAGTCATGATGTTGGCCCTTGTTATTTCAATAGGAATGGCAAGTGGGACAGTCATACTCAAGTTGTATTACTATCTCAAAAAGAATCGAGCTAGCTAAGACTCGATTTTTTCGTTGGTAGAGTGGCTGAAAGAACATGGATAGGAAGATGGAAATGAACTTGATTTGGGGAATCAAGTCTTTTTTCGCTCATTTGACCTCAATTATGATAAAATAGAGGTGGACGAATTTTTACAATGAATGATAAAAATAGAGGTAAATATGACAATCGGTATTGATAAGATTGGTTTTGCGACCAGTCAATACGTTTTGAAATTACAAGATTTAGCAGAAACCCGAGGAATTGATCCTGAAAAATTGAGTAAAGGACTCCTTTTAAAAGAATTGAGTATCGCTCCTTTAACAGAGGATATTGTTACCTTGGCTGCTAGTGCAGGGAATTCTATCCTGACTGAAGAAGAGAAGCAAGAGATTGATATGGTTATCGTAGCGACAGAGTCTGGGATTGACCAGAGTAAAGCTGCAGCTGTCTTTGTACACGGTTTGCTTGGAATTCAACCTTTTGCTCGTAGTTTTGAAATCAAGGAAGCTTGCTATGGTGCAACTGCGGCTCTTCACTATGCTAAGTTACATGTAGAAAATTCTCCTAAATCAAAGGTTCTGGTGCTTGCTAGTGATATTGCAAGATATGGTGTCGAAACTCCTGGAGAACCAACTCAAGGTGCAGGATGTGTTGCTATGTTAATTAGCCAAAATCCACGTGTGATGATTTTCAACAATGATAATGTTGCACAAACTCGTGATATCATGGATTTTTGGCGTCCAAACTATTCGACAACACCATTTGTAAATGGGGTTTACTCAACGCAACAATATCTTGATAGTTTAAAAACGACTTGGGAAGAGTATCAAAAGCGTTATGACTGTAATTTGAACGATTTTGAGGCTGTATGTTTCCACTTACCTTATCCGAAGCTAGCTCTCAAGGGTTTGAAGAAAATTCTCGACAAATCCTTGCCTCAAGAGAAGAAGGACTTGCTTCAAAAGCACTTTGATGAATCTATTATTTATAGCCAAAAAGTTGGGAACATTTATACAGGTTCACTCTTCTTAGGTCTCTTGTCTCTTCTTGAAAATTCTGATAGTCTTAAAGCAGGAGACAAGATTGCTCTCTATAGCTACGGAAGTGGTGCTGTATCTGAGTTCTTCAGTGTGGAATTGGTTGAAGGCTATGAAAAGCAATTGCAGAAAGGTCGTTTAGATTTGCTAGACCAACGCCAGTCTGTGAGTGTCGCTGATTATGAACGAATCTTCTTTGAGGAAGCAAACTTGGATGAGTCAGGTTCTGCAACCATGTCTGGCTATGAGGGACAGGACTATGCTCTGGTTGAGATTGTAGAACACCAACGTCGCTACAGCAAGGTTGAAAAATAATGAAAAAAAATTGGAATGGATTTGCTAAAAAATCAATTCAAGAGCGCCTTGAGTTCGTTAAGTCTCAGGCGCTTACTTCTATGGAAGCCCAAGAAAGTCTTGAGCAAAATGAAAATCTTAGTATAGCAGTTGCGAACCAACTGAGTGAAAATGTAGTGGGGACCTTCTCACTACCCTACTCAGTAGTGCCAGAAGTACTGGTAAACGGTCAAGAGTACACAGTTCCTTATGTGACCGAAGAGCCATCTGTTGTTGCTGCAGCTAGTTTTGCTAGTAAGATTATCAAACGTGCGGGTGGTTTTACTGCTCAGGTTCATCAACGCCAAATGATTGGTCAGGTAGCTCTTTATCAGGTTCCAGATAGGGATAAAGCATGTCAGGCTATTTTGAGTCAGAAAGCAGAGCTACTCGAACAAGCAAACCAAGCCTATCCATCTATTGTCAAACGTGGTGGTGGAGCCAGAGAGCTAACAGTTGAGAAAATTTCTGGTGAGGCTGACTTTTTAGTGGTTTATCTTCATGTGGATACTCAGGAAGCCATGGGAGCTAATATGCTCAATACCATGCTTGAAGCTTTAAAACCTAGCTTAGAGGCTTTAAGTCAAGGGCAAAGTTTAATGGGCATTCTATCCAACTATGCCACGGATTCTCTAGTAACTGCAACTTGTCGGATTGCCTTTCGTTATTTGAGTCGCCAGAAGGATGAAGCGCGTGAACTAGCTGAAAAAATGGTTTTAGCCAGCCAGTTTGCTCAAGCAGATCCTTATCGAGCAGCAACCCATAACAAAGGTATCTTCAACGGAATCGATGCTCTCTTGATTGCAACAGGAAATGATTGGCGTGCCATCGAAGCAGGAGCGCATGCCTATGCGAGTCATGATGGTGTTTATCGAGGTCTCAGTCGTTGGACTATGGATTTGGAAACAGAAGAGCTAATCGGAGAGATGACTATGCCGATGCCGGTTGCGACCAAAGGTGGATCAATTGGTCTTAATCCTCGTGTAGTCCTCAGCCATGAGTTGCTAGGTCATCCATCAGCTAAGGAATTGGCCCAAATTATCGTGTCAATTGGTCTTGCACAAAACTTTGCGGCTCTTAAAGCTCTTGTCAGTACAGGTATTCAGCATGGACACATGAAACTTCAGGCAAAATCGTTAGCGCTTTTAGCAGGTGCGACTGAGGCAGAAGTATCCAAGTTAGTAGAAAGCTTGATTGCTGAAAAAACTTTTAATTTAGAAAAAGCACAAACTCTTTTGAAAAACTTAAGATCATAAGAAAAACTCAGGCTAATCAAGTCTGAGTTTTTTGTTTATACTCAATGAAAATCAAAGCACAAACTAGGAAGCTAGCCGCAGGTTGCTCAAAACACTGTTTTGAGGTTGTAGATGGAAGCTGACGTGGTTTGAAGAGATTTTCGAAGAGTATTAAATACTTTTACCTGGTAAGAGACTAACTGGTAAGAAATAACCAGTCGTAGCAACTTCTTTCCCCTCAATTTTTTGAAGTAGTAAATCGACTGTCAGGCGAGCAATTTCTTCCAAGGGTTGTTTAATGGTAGTGAGGTGAGGATAGAAATTCTCGATAAAATAAGTTCCATCGTAGCCAATAACCTTAAGTTGTTCTGGAACAGAAATACCAAGTTCCTGAGCGATTTTCATCACCAAGATGGCTGTCAAATCATCCGATGCGAAAATCGCATCTGGTTTTTGTTTGGTCAGGATATTTTTAATTTCCATTTCCTTACGAAGGGGCGAAAAGTCACTGGAAACATTGATAATAGGAGCCTTGGGTAAGATAGAAGCAAAGCCTGCATGACGAAGTCCAGTTGGTGAGTTGGAGTTATCATTACCTGTAATCATAATAACAGATTTAGCTCCAGTTTTAGCCAAAGTCTGAGCGGCTAGGACACCACCAGCATAGTTGTCAGAAGAAACGACAGGGATATCTGGTGATAGGTTCCGGTCAAATGAAATGATTGGAGCGGTTACGCGATTGTAATCCTCAATCCCAAGGTTGTGACTTCCCGAAATGATACCGTCCACCTGATTGGCTTCCAACATTTCGATGTATTCACGTTCTTTTTCCGAATCGTGTTCACTATTACAAATGATTGTCTTGTAACCTTTTTTGAATAGTTCGTGTTCCAATTTGTCAATCAATTCAGCATAGAACACATGGCTGATTTTAGGGAAAATCAAACCGATTAACTTGGCTGATTTTCCTTGAAGACTTCGAGCTAAGTTATTGGGTTTATAGCCCAGCTCACGCATAGCATCATTAACCTTTTGAATGGTTTTTTCTGAAAGATAACCCTTTTTGTTGATGACACGTGAAACAGTAGTAGGGCTGACGCCAGCTAATTTTGCGACATCAGTTAGTTTTGCGACCATATTCTAATTCGTAGTATGTTCCAGTTGGGTTTCCAGATTTAATGAGAATTCCATTTTGATCTGCATGCGGGAATACACGACCAGAAAATACTTTTTCTCCTTTATTAATGAAAATTTCAAAGACTGAATTGTCGATGAAGATATTTACGGTAGTAGCTTGATTATCAATTGGACATGAGCGAGTAGTTCCAAATTCTTGAGCGTATTGCTCACCTGCCTGACTGCGGTCAATGGTTACTTGGCCATTGACAAGATCGAAATTGATAGAGAGCCCCTTGCCGTCGTTATCAGCAAGAAGGATGATTTCACTTTGGCTATTAGCCTCTAAGTTTAGTTCAAGTTCGTAGGTGTTCTTAGTTTCAGAACGATTTGAAAATTCCTCTTTTGAAGCACGGAGGTCCTTGATGGCTGCTACAGGATACTGATAGAGTTTGCCCTCTTTAATGGTTAATTCTTTGACCAATGAGAAAGTTCCTTGGTGATCAAAGCGATCAGATGGATAAGACACATCTGGTAAACCAAGCCAACTTACTGCCAGGGCACGTCCATCAGGAGTGTTAAAAGCTTGAGTAGCATAGGCTTCAAAACCATAATCAAGATTGTGAAGTTCAGAAACATCAACCATACGAGCATTTTCTGGGTCAAAGGAAGCACCGATTTTATACATATTTGGATAGATATTGTCATAGTCAAGAACCTTTTTATCCAAACCTTGTGGACAGTAGAGAAGAACTGGCTGTTCCCCAACAAAGACTAGGTTTGGGCACTCCATCATATAGGCAGTACGGTCATTGTTGAAGTTCAAATCACCCACTTCTTGCCAGTTTGTATAATCGTTATCGACCGCTTTGTAGAGACGGACAAATCCTTTTTTCTCCAAGTCCTGACCGCCGACGATAGCATAGTATTGTCCTTTAAAGTTAAAAATTTGTGGATCACGGAAGTGGTCAGTAGCATCAGCTGGTTGATCAATTAAGATTTTATCAATCTTTTCGATTTTTCCATCCTTATCCATTAAGGCACCGATTTGATAAGGGTGACGTACCCAGTTTTCGTCACGAACATTTCCTGTATAAAATAAGAACAGTTGATCGCCAAACTGCATAGCAGATCCTGAGTAAGCGCCGTGGCTATCAAGTGGAGTATCAGGTAAGATTTTAACACCAGTTTCAGTAAAGTGAACCAAATCGTCACTTTCAAGCTGAACCCAAGATTTTAAACCATGAGCTGCACCAAAGGGGAAGTTTTGGTAAAAGACAACCCACTTGCCATCAAAGTAAGAAAAACCGTTCGGGTCGTTGAGAAGACCTTGCTTGGGTTCGATGTGATAGCTTGTATGCCATGGTGACTGCGCCATCTTTTCTTGGATTTGTTTTATTTCTTCTTGTGTCCAATCTTCATAGCGTCTATAACGACGCTCGGTAGTCCATTCCATTTATATTCCCTCCATAAATTCTACTATCTTTATAGTAAACGTTTCCTTATAAAAAAGCAAGTCTTTTATCATAAAATTAAGAAAAAAATGTCAAACGATTGACAGGAAATAGAAGTTAAATTTTATGAAAATTGATGAAAATATGAAAGTTTTTGAAAACTTTTTAGCAAAAACCTTTTAATAATAGGTATTTATCGAAGAAATACTATTCAAAAATATCAAAAACAGTCAAAAAACAAAAAAACAAATAATTTTTTCTGCAAAACGCTTGACATATTTTTAAAACGTGATAGAATAATACTCGTAGGGCGAATAAATCGCTTTCAAACATTTTACAAAATTTTTTATAAGGAGATTTTTGCAAATGACGAATACAGAAATTGCAAAAAAAGTCATCGAAGCCTTAGGTGGACGTGAGAACGTTAATAGTGTAGCTCACTGTGCGACTCGTCTTCGCGTTATGGTTAAAGATGAAGCGAAAATTAACAAAGATGCTATCGAGAACTTGGAAAAAGTTCAAGGTGCTTTCTTTAACTCAGGTCAATACCAAATCATCTTTGGTACTGGTACAGTAAACAAGATGTACGATGAAGTCGTAGCTCTTGGTTTGCCAACTTCTACAAAATCTGAAATGAAAGCAGAAGCTGCAAAACAAGGAAATTGGTTCCAACGTGCTATCCGTACATTCGGTGACGTCTTCGTTCCAATCATTCCAGTTATCGTAGCAACTGGTCTCTTCATGGGTGTTCGTGGTCTCTTGACTGCTCTCGGAATGACACTTCCACAAGATGTGACAACTTACACTCAAATCTTAACTGACACAGCCTTTATCATCTTGCCAGGATTGGTTGTTTGGTCAACCTTCCGTGTATTCGGTGGTAACCCAGCCGTTGGTATCGTCCTTGGTATGATGCTCGTATCTGGCTCACTTCCAAATGCCTGGGCTGTTGCTTCTGGTGGTGAAGTAACTGCAATGCAGTTCTTCGGATTTATCCCAGTTGTAGGTTTGCAAGGTTCAGTTCTTCCAGCCTTCATCATCGGGGTTGTCGGAGCTAAATTTGAAAAAGCTGTTCGTAAAGTTGTTCCAGACGTTCTTGACCTATTGGTGACACCATTCGTAACACTTTTGGTTATGTCAATTCTTGGTTTGTTTATTATCGGACCAGTCTTCCACGTTGTTGAAAACTACATCCTCATTGGAACTAAAGCTATTCTTAACTTGCCATTCGGACTTGGTGGTTTCTTGATTGGTGGAGTTCACCAATTAATCGTCGTATCAGGTGTTCACCACATCTTCAACTTGCTTGAAGTTCAATTGCTTGCTGCTGACCATGTTAACCCATTCAACGCTATCATTACTGCAGCTATGACTGCTCAAGGTGCTGCGACAGTAGCCGTTGGTGTGAAAACTAAAAATCCTAAACTTAAAACACTTGCTTTCCCAGCTGCTCTTTCTGCCTTCCTAGGTATTACTGAGCCTGCTATCTTCGGGGTTAACTTGCGTTTCCGTAAGCCATTCTTCCTTTCATTGATTGCTGGTGCAATCGGTGGTGGATTGGCATCTATCCTTGGACTTGCTGGTACTGGTAATGGTATCACAATCATCCCTGGTACAATGCTTTACATTGGTAACGGACAACTTCTACAATACCTTCTTATGGTAGCTGTATCATTTGCACTTGGTTTCGCTCTTACTTACATGTTTGGTTATGAAGATGAAGTAGAAGAAGCTGCAGGTGCTATTACTGAAGCTGAAACAGATCGTTTGACTGAAGAAGCAGTTACTGGTGCTGTTGTTGCACCGAGCGAAGGTGTTATTCAAACACCAATCGTTGGTGATGTCGTTGCTCTTTCAAATGTGAATGATCCAGTCTTCTCAAGTGGAGCTATGGGACAAGGTATCGCTGTAAAACCTAGCCAAGATGTTGTCTACGCACCAGCTGATGCTGAAGTGACAATTGTCTTCCCAACAGGACATGCTTATGGCCTAAGAACAGCTAACGGAGCCGAAATCTTGATCCACGTTGGTATCGACACTGTTTCAATGAACGGTGAAGGATTCAACCATAAAGTTGCTCAAGGTGACAAGGTTAAAGCTGGAGATGTTCTTGGAACGTTTGACTCAGCTAAGATTGCTGCTGCAGGTCTTGATAACACAACAATGGTTATCGTGACAAACACTGCGGACTTTGCTTCAGTAAATCCAGTTGCTTCTGGATCAGTTGCTAAGGGAGATGCAATCATCGAAGTTAAAGCTTAATACTCTTCAAAAATCAAATTCAAACTGCGTCATACTTGCTTTGCCGTATGTATGTGTTACTGACTTCGTCAGTTCTATCTACAACCTCAAAGCTGTACTTTGAGCAACCTGCAGCTCGATTCCTAGTTTGTTCTTTGATTTTCATTGAGTATACTACTGTCGATTTAATAAATCAAAAAAACGAACAAATGTCATGTTTGTTCGTTTTTGCTTGAATGGTAAAATTTACAGAGGAAAATCTAAAATATAGAGCAACTTTCCTTCTGGAAATATGCTATAATAGAGAAAATAAAAACTAGAGGTTTATCATGACAAAACTATACGGAAGCTTGGAAGCGGGCGGTACAAAATTTGTCTGTGCTGTCGGTGATGAAAACTTTAACGTTGTAGAAAAAGTACAATTTCCAACAACAACTCCTATCGAGACAATCGATAAAACTATCGAGTTCTTTTCAAAATTTGAGAACCTTGCAGGCCTTGCCATTGGTTCATTTGGTCCTATTGATATCGATAAAAACTCAAAAACTTACGGATTTATCACAACAACTCCAAAACCTAACTGGGCAAATGTCGACTTGCTTGGTGCCCTCCGTCGCGCTCTAAACGTGCCTATGTATTTCACAACAGACGTAAACAGTTCTGCCTACGGTGAAGTGGTAGCTCGTAACAATGCCGGCGGTCGTATCGAAAACTTAGTGTACTACACAATCGGTACAGGTATCGGAGCAGGTGTTATCCAACGTGGTGAGTTTATCGGTGGTGTTGGTCACCCTGAGATGGGTCATTATTATGTGGCTAGACACCCAATGGATATTGAAAAAGAATTTAAAGGTGTTTGTCCTTTCCATAATGGATGTTTGGAAGGTTATGCAGCTGGTCCAAGTTTGGAAGCTCGTACAGGTGTTCGTGGGGAAAACATTGAACTCAACAACTCTGTCTGGGATGTTCAAGCCTACTACATTGCTCAAGCTGCAGTGAACGCAACTGTAACTTTCCGTCCAGATGTCATCGTCTTTGGTGGTGGGGTTATGGCTCAACAACACATGCTTGACCGTGTACGTGAGAAATTCACAGCCCTTCTCAATGGTTACCTACCAGTTCCAGATGTGCGTGACTATATCGTAACACCAGCTGTTGCTGGTAATGGTTCAGCGACACTCGGAAACTTTGTTCTTGCTAAGAGCGTTGCTAAATAAGAATAAAAAAGGAGGTCGGGATACATCCCGGCCTCTTTCTTTAATCTTTTTCTATTTTGGTTTCCTGATGGAAAATATTTTGCCAAGTTTCGTGACGGCGCCAGATACTGGTATGAATGGTATCACCGACTTGATAGCGGATGAGTTTAGTCTTTTGACTGATAGAAGTTAAATGAAGCTCCTTAATAGCAGAGGTCAATTCTTTTTCAGCCTTATAGGCTCCTTTGTCTAATTCTTGTCCGTCTTGGCGGATATAAATGAAGTCTTCTGCAAGTAACTCTTCCAGTTGATTTCCTTGGTCAATCAGTTGCTCTCTCATGAGCAATTTTTTATAGACATTATCTAGGATTTCATCCTCAGGGATTGGTGCTGGTTCAATATGAATGTCAGTATCAAAGACACCAAATCGTTCTGATAACATAGATTCGACCTGATCCGCAATTTCGTGGCTCTCGAAAACAGAGAGGTCTGGGTTCATCTCAAGTGTAATGTCCAGATAAATATTGCTTCCGTAAGTACGACCGCGTTGGGACTTGACCTTGCTAATCTTAGGAATTTCCATGATTGCTTTTTGGTAATCTTCTAGCAAGTGCTCATCAAAGCCGTCCGAAAGACTGAAGGATGACTCAATAAAAATGTCATAGGCAGTCTTGAGGATAAAGAAGGTAATGATAATAGCGACCAACTTATCAACTATAGGATAGTTGAAGCTACTAGCCAGGATAGCGATAGAAGTTCCAAGAGAAGTTACAGCATCTGATAGATTGTCCTTAGCAGCCGCTTTAAGCGCCTTAGATTTAGACTGCTTGCTCAGATGGGTATTGTAGAGATAAACGGCGAACATGATGATGGCAGAGATGACTCCCAGAGTCGCACCAAGTGGGTCAATGACCGTTTGTTCTCGGCTGAGTATTTTTTGGATGGTGTCACGTAGAACATCAAAGCCAACGTAAAACATGATGATGGAAGTGATGAGACTTGCCAAGTCCTCGATTTTCCAGTGACCGAAGCGATGATCTCTATCTGCGGGTTGGCGAGCCAAACGAATCCCGATGAGAAGGGCTACATTTCCAACGATATCTGAAACGTTATTAAAACCATCAGCCACCAAACTGGATGAATGGAGGAGGTGTCCGGTCGCTAGCTTAGCTGCAGACAAGAAAAGATAAGTCAAAATGCTGATAATGGCACCACGCTCAGCCAATTTTAAGTTTGAAACCGATTGATTCATCTAACTCCCCTTCTAGCATTTTAGTATTCTTTCATTATACTGGTTTTCCAAGGAAATTTCAAATGGAGGAAGTAAGGAAATTGATAGAATAGAACATGAAATACTTTTTTAAAAAAAGAAAACATGCTAAAATGATATTCGAATATTTGTATTTTTTATATAAAATATTAGCAGATAACATTGGAAATTAGGTGAAATATTAATTATCATTCTAGCACTTAATCTTGTTGCTGAGATAGGTAACTATACAGTGTAGTTGTAATAGGTAGAATTTTTCACACTCTTATTGCTATTAATAAAGAAGTTTGATATATTAAAATGAGATAAACGATAAATCTCTATAATTTTTTTTTAACAGGAATCTGCTCACCGGTTGTAATTATTTTAGATATTATTATGCGTATATGATGATTATTACTTAGTTACTGCCCTTAATTTACATCAAAGAAAAGAAAGATTGAATAATAGAAAGGTTTTAGAATAATGACAATTTCTATAGTAATTCCTTGCTTCAATGAAGAAGAATCTGTCCCGATTTTTTTCAAAGAAGTTGAAAAAATTGCTTTGCAAATCCATGAAGATATAGAATATATTTTTGTTGATGACGGTTCAAAAGATGGAACGCTATCAGTTTTAAAAGAACTAAGTGGTGTATGTGACCGAGTCAATTATGTATCTTTTTCACGCAATTTTGGTAAAGAGGCAGCTCTATATGCTGGATTGAAGCAAGCAAAGGGAGATTATGTTGCAGTAATGGACGCGGATCTTCAGGATCCACCAGAGTTATTAGTTCAAATGAAATCTATACTAGATGAAGATGAAGATATTGACTGTGTAGGTAGCTATCGTGTTAATCGTAAGGGAGAACCATTTATCCGTTCGATTTTTGCAAAATTATTTTATCGAATCATTAATAAAATCAGTCAGTTGAATATTGTTGATGGTGCTCGTGATTTTCGCTTGATGCGTCGTCAAATGGTAGAGGCTATATTGGAGCTATCTGAATATAATCGTTTCTCTAAAGGTATCTTTGCTTGGGTTGGTTTTAGAACAAAATATATAGAATATAACAATGTTGAACGGGTGGCAGGAAATACTTCGTGGAGTTTCTGGTCTCTGTTTAAATACTCACTGGAAGGGATAATTAACTTTTCAGATGCTCCACTCAATATATCCTTTTTCATGGGTGGATTCGTGTGTTTAGTATCCTTTATCTTAATGTTTTTAATTGTAGTTAGAACTTTGATAATGGGAAATCCTACTTCAGGCTGGACCTCAATTATGACAATTATCCTTTTCTTAGGAGGACTTCAATTGCTTTCTATAGGTATTGTGGGTAAATATATTGGAAAAATATTTCTAGAGACCAAAAAAAGACCCATTTATTTGGTAAAGGAGAAAACTCATGAAAGTTTGTAGAAAGTCTTTAGTTAGTTAGTTAGTTAGTTATCTATTGGTGTGTAGCTTAATTTTTATTTTGATTTACATTCTAAATCATTTCACATTATACACTTCAGATGATTTTGTTTATAGATACATTTATAAAGATTCTCTACCGACTGGAAATGAGGAAAAAATCAAAAATATTTTTGATTTAGTTACATCTCAGGTAAATCATTGGGCAATATGGAACGGTCGCTTTACAGGGCATAGTATTGTTCAAATTTTTATGCAATTTGATAAAGTATATTTTAATATTTTTAATTCTATTGTTTTTGTATTACTTGTAGTATTATAGAGCAGTTAAGTTCTAATTTAATTAAGGTAAATTCTAAAAATAGTTGTGTCTTTTTCCTGATTTTATTGTTTTTTATGCTTTGGTGGTTTTTACCAGAAATTGGGAAAACGATTTTGTGGATATCAGGTTCAGGAAATTATCTATGGACAGCACTCATAGATTTATTTTGGTTCTATCTATTTACAAAGAAAGATCTTCATATAAAAGTTTTACCTTTTACAGTATTGCTAGCCTTTTTCATGGGGGCAGGGAATGAAAATACTTCTCCAGCATTTATTCTCTGGGGTATACTATATTTTACATTTCATATATTGAAAGATAATTTTCCAAAGTGGAAAATTATTGAAATTGTTAGTGCTACAGTAGGTTACTTTTTAATGATTTCTTCGCCTGGATCTCGTCATAGAGCAGGTGAGATTGCAATTTTTGATAATCTTAAAGGAAAGATATTTGAATTAGTCAAATTATCTTTTGGAAAATACGAAGTCTTATATTTAATGATTGCAATATTAGTCGGTTATTTATTGGTCAGCAAACTGATAAAAAAAGAACAATTTATCGAAGTATGTTTTGTAATGCTAGCCCATTTTGCTTGTATATATAGTCTCATTGCTAGTAATGAGAAACCAGATAGAGTTTTCTTTGGAGCAAGTATTCTTATTTGTTTAGCAGTTATTCAGCTAATAAAATTAACACTTGACAATATAAAATCATTAGAAAAACTTCTAGTTGTTTATGTAATAGTAGTAGCCATTAAATTTGGTATTTCCTATAATAATGTTGTTTGAGATAATTATGAAACGTATATTCAAGTTCAGCAGCAGTATACAGAGTTAAGAAATGCTCAAAAAATGGGTCAAGACAAAGTTGTATTAAAATTTTTTAAGCAACCTAGATATTTATATAATGCCTATCTTGGGACGAACAATTTACATCCAAACAGTGATGCTTGGTTTAATCAATGGATGGCAGTCTTTTTTGGTGTTAAAAGTGTAGAAGGAGAATAATAGTTACCTAGAATTCCATTGAATTGTTTGGATTTTCTTTCATTTATTGTATAAAGTAAGATTTTCTGATATAATAGAACTACTCAAGGGAGTAGCTGGCGGTTAACCGCGATAGTGTCGTCATTCCGAATTATTTCCGGCACTATATTAAACAGCGAGACTTGTTTTTTTAAAAAACAGGTCTCTTTTTTTGTAAAAAGAGGCCAAAAAGGAGGAGACTGTTTTGTCAAAAGAACAAAATAAAGATTTGTTTTACACGCAATCTTCTGAGGAAGTCCTAAAGAACTTGGACTCATCTATCGAAGGTTTGTCAACTGCTCAAGCTCAAGAACGCTTAGCGACTTATGGTCGTAATGAGTTGGAAGAGGGCGAAAAACGTAGCCTACTAGCTAAATTCCTTGATCAATTTAAGGATTTGATGATTATTATCTTGCTTGCGGCAGCGGCACTTTCTGTCATTACAGAAGGAATGGACGGTTTAACAGATGCCATTATCATCTTGGCCGTAGTTGTCCTGAATGCAGCCTTTGGTGTTTACCAAGAAGGTCAAGCAGAAGCAGCGATTGAGGCTTTGAAAAATATGTCTAGCCCAATGGCCCGTGTTCGTCGTGATGGTCATGTCATTGAGATCGACTCAAAAGAATTGGTGCCTGGGGACATCGTCTTGCTTGAAGCTGGAGATATAGTTCCTGCTGATATGCGCTTGCTGGAAGCGGCGTCTCTTAAAATCGAAGAAGCTGCTCTTACTGGTGAATCTGTACCAGTTGAAAAAGATATTACTCAAGTAGTTGAAGCAGACGCTGGTATTGGGGACCGCGTTAATATGGGTTACCAAAACTCAAATGTAACTTATGGTCGTGGTATTGGTGTCGTGACCAACACTGGTATGTATACAGAAGTTGGTAAGATTGCAGATATGTTGGCTAATGCCGATGAGACTGAAACACCATTGAAGCAAAGCTTGGAACAATTATCTAAAGCCTTGACTTACTTAATCGTTGTGATTGCTGTCATTACTTTCTTGGTTGGTGTCTTCGTTCGTGGAGAGCATCCATTAGAAGGCTTGATGGTGGCGGTTGCTCTTGCGGTTGCTGCGATTCCAGAAGGTCTCCCTGCCATTGTAACCATCGTTCTATCTTTGGGAACTACAACCCTTGCAAAACGTAATTCGATTGTCCGCAAATTACCAGCGGTTGAAACGCTTGGTTCAACAGAAATCATCGCATCTGATAAAACAGGTACCTTGACTATGAACCAAATGACTGTTGAAAAGGTTTATACCAACGGTCAATTGCAAAGCTCTGCAACAGAAATTGCGGCTAGCAATAATACCCTTCGTATCATGAACTTTGCTAATGATACCAAGGTGGACCCATCTGGTAAATTGATTGGTGATCCAACGGAGACAGCTCTTGTACAGTTTGGTTTGGACCACAACTTTGATGTTCGTGAAGTCTTGAAGGATGAGCCACGTGTGGCTGAATTGCCATTTGACTCAGACCGTAAACTCATGTCTACCATTCATAAGGAATCAGATGGTTCTTACTTTATCGCTGTCAAGGGAGCCCCTGACCAATTGCTCAAACGTGTGACTCGTATTGAAGTCAATGGGGAAGTTCGCCCAATCACAGAAGAAGACAAGAAAGCTATTCTTGCCACCAACAAAGACTTGGCTAAACAAGCCCTTCGTGTCTTGATGATGGCTTACAAGACAAGTAACGAAATTCCAACCTTGGAATCTGAAATTGTTGAATCTGACCTCATCTTCTCTGGTTTGGTCGGCATGATTGACCCTGAGCGTCCTGAAGCAGCAGAAGCTGTCCGTGTCGCTAAAGAAGCAGGTATCCGTCCAATCATGATCACGGGTGACCACCAAGATACAGCTGAAGCCATTGCCAAACGTCTTGGAATCATCGATCCAAATGATACAGAAGACCACGTCTTTACAGGGGCTGAGTTGAACGAACTCTCTGATGAAGAATTCCAAAAAGTTTTCAAGCAATACTCTGTTTACGCTCGTGTATCACCTGAACACAAGGTTCGTATCGTGAAAGCATGGCAAAAAGAAGGTAAAGTTGTTGCCATGACAGGTGATGGGGTTAATGATGCACCATCACTTAAGACAGCTGATATCGGTATCGGTATGGGGATTACTGGTACAGAGGTTTCTAAGGGAGCTTCTGATATGGTCCTTGCCGATGACAACTTCGCAACCATTATCGTAGCGGTTGAAGAAGGACGTAAGGTCTTCTCAAATATCCAAAAATCAATTCAATACCTCTTGTCTGCCAATATGGCTGAGGTCTTCACTATCTTCTTTGCAACCCTCTTTGGTTGGGATGTGTTACAACCAGTGCATCTTCTCTGGATTAACTTGGTAACAGATACGCTACCAGCCATCGCTCTTGGTGTTGAACCAGCTGAGCCAGGGGTTATGACTCACAAACCTCGTGGACGTAAATCTAACTTCTTTGACGGTGGTGTCTTCGGAGCTATCCTTTATCAAGGTATCTTCCAAACCATGCTCGTTCTTGGTGTCTATGGCTGGGCAATTCTCTTCCCAGAGCATCAAGTTCAAACTGAGATCCACGCAGATGCCCTTACCATGGCCTTTGCAACTCTAGGTTTTATCCAATTGCTCCATGCCTTTAACGTCAAGTCTGTTTACCAATCAATCTTTACGGTTGGACTCTTCAAAAACAAAACCTTTAACTGGTCAATCCCAGTTGCCTTCATCCTCTTGATGGCTACGATTGTAGTTCCAGGATTTAACAGCCTCTTCCACGTTTCACATTTGAGCTTGACTCAATGGTTGGCGGTTATTATAGGTTCACTCTTGATTGTTGTTCTTGTTGAAATTGTTAAAGCAATTCAACGTGCACTTGGTAAAGATAAAAACGCCATTTAAACATTGAAAAGTCATCTTCGGATGGCTTTTTTGCTTTTATATAAGATAAACGGAGATAGATTTTATGCTATAATCAAGTAGAATGATAAAGATGGAGGAAATAGTAGTTGGAAAAGAAAATTGTCAAAGATATGATGTTTTTATCGCAGGTATCCCAGCCTGCGAGTCAAGAGGATTTGCCTCTAGCAAAGGATTTGCAGGACACCTTACTGGCTAACCGTGAAACCTGTGTTGGACTAGCAGCCAATATGATTGGGGTACAAAAGCGAGTCATTATCTTTAACTTTGGCATGATTCCCATGGTTATGTTTAATCCGGTTCTCAAATCTTTTGAAGGACCATACGAGACCGAGGAAGGATGTTTGTCTCTAACAGGTGTAAGACCGACAACCAGGTATGAAAAAATTACCGTATCCTATAGAGATGTTCATTGGCAAGAGCAGACCATTTCCCTGACAGGCTTTCCGGCTCAGATCTGTCAGCATGAACTCGACCATTTAGAAGGTCGCGTTATTTAGACTCAAATCCTTGGTGCTCCTAGAAAAATATGCTACACTAACACTATGAAAATTCTAATCCCAACCGCAAAAGAAATGAATACCGAAATCCCTAGTTTAGAGGCTAAACCATTGTGTCCTGAGAGTCAGGCTGTTCTGGATGAATTAGCTAGATATTCTGCCCAAGATTTAGAGAGTTTTTATAAAATCTCTGCCGAAAAGGCGCAAGAGGAGTATGACCATATCCAAGCCTTGAAAAATGGAACGGCTAGAAACTATCCTGCCTTGCACCTCTTTGATGGGCTCATGTATCGCAACATCAAACGGGACAATCTAACCCAAGCGGAGCAAGCCTATCTGGAGAAACACCTCACGATAACATCAGCTCTCTATGGTGTGATCCCGGCCTTTGCACCCATCGCTCCTCATAGACTAGATTTTATGATGAAGCTCAAAGTTGGTGGCAAAAGTCTTACAAAACATTGGCAGACGGCTTATGAAGAGTCGGTGAGGGAGGAAGATTGCATCTTTTCACTCTTGTCTTCTGAATTTGAAAATGTCTTTCCAAAAGAAATCCGAGAGAAGATGGTGACCTTTAAGTTTATGGAAGACAAAGATGGAAAACTAAAAATCCACTCAACCATTTCAAAGAAAGCTAGAGGCGCCTTCTTAACAGCCTTGATGGAAAATCAGGTAACTTCGGTAGAAGAGATCAAAAAGCTTAGCTTTGCAGGTTTTAACTATAGAAATGATCTGTCTAGTGACAAGGAATTGGTTTTTGTAAAATAGATTGAAAATAGCGTCTGTCCTAGGTTGTATCGGGGCAGGCTTTTTAGGATTTGGTCTTTCTATTTTTAGTTTAGAATGGTAGGAATTTTCGCACAATTTTGGTATAATAGGACTATTAGAAAATTTCGAGGAGACAAACATGTCAGTTAAGATTGCTTTACTTGGATTTGGTACAGTAGCCAGTGGTGTACCATTCTTGCTAAAGGAAAATAGAGAAAAAATCGTTCAAGCAGCCCAGTCAGAAATTGAAGTGGCTAAAGTTTTGGTCAAAGACGATCAAGAAAAAGCACGCTTGCTTGAAGCGGGAAATGATTTTAATTTTGTAACAAATATCGATGAAATCTTGTCAGACAAAGACATCACGATCGTTGTTGAGTTGATGGGACGTATCGAGCCTGCAAAAACCTTTATCACTCGTGCTTTAGAAGCAGGTAAACACGTCGTAACAGCCAACAAGGACCTTTTGGCAGTGTATGGTGCAGAATTGCTTGAAATTGCCAAAGCTCACAATGTTGCTCTCTACTACGAAGCAGCTGTTGCAGGAGGAATTCCAATCCTTCGTACCTTGGTTAACTCACTAGCATCAGATAAAATCACTCGTGTTCTTGGTGTTGTCAATGGAACATCAAACTTCATGATGACTAAAATGGTAACCGAAGGTTGGTCTTACGAGGATGCTTTGGCAGAAGCCCAACGACTTGGCTTCGCTGAAAGCGACCCAACCAATGATGTGGACGGGATTGATGCAGCCTACAAGATGGTTATCCTTAGCCAGTTTGCTTTTGGGATGAATGTCAAGTTTGAAGATGTTGGTCACCAAGGAATTCGCAACATCACTCCAGAAGATGTGGCAGTAGCTCAAGAACTTGGTTATGTTGTGAAATTAGTTGGTTCTATCGAAGAAACAGCTTCTGGAATCGCTGCTGAGGTTACACCAACCTTCCTTCCTAAAGAACACCCACTAGCAAGTGTTAACGGTGTTATGAATGCTGTCTTTGTGGAATCTATCGGTATCGGCGAGTCTATGTACTACGGACCGGGTGCAGGTCAAAAACCAACTGCAACAAGTGTTGTGGCTGATATTGCCCGTATCGTTCGTCGTTTGAATGATGGAACAATTGGAAAAGCCTTTAATGAATACAGCCGTCCAGTGGTCTTGGCTAAGCCAGAAGATGTCAAAGCCAACTACTATTTCTCAATCTTGGCTCCAGACTCAAAAGGTCAAGTCTTGAAATTGGCTGAACTCTTTAACGCAGAAGATATTTCCTTCAAGCAAATCCTACAAGATGGCAAGCAAGAAGGTAAGGCTCGTATTGTCATCATCACTCATAAAATCAACAAGGCGCAACTTGAAAATATTACAGCAGCTTTGAAGCGTGTATCTGAGTTTGAACTTCTCAATACCTTCAAGGTTTTAGGAGACTAAGATGAAGATTATTGTACCTGCTACAAGTGCTAATGTGGGTCCAGGTTTTGACTCTGTTGGTGTAGCTGTAACTAAGTATCTAGAAATTCAGGTTTGTGAAGAACGTGAAGAATGGATGATTGAGCACCAACTAGGTAAATGGATTCCACGTGACGAACGTAATCTTTTGCTGAAGATTGCTCTACAGATTGTTCCAGACCTACAACCTAGACGTTTGAAGATGGTCAGTGATATTCCGCTTGCACGTGGACTAGGTTCTTCTAGTTCAGTCATCGTTGCAGGGATTGAGCTGGCAAATCAACTCGGGAACTTGAAGCTAAGCAAACATGAAAAATTACAGTTGGCGACTAAGATTGAGGGACACCCTGATAATGTTGCACCTGCTATCTATGGAAATCTCGTCATTGCTAGCTCAGTCGAAGGCCAGGTTTCAGCAGTTGTGGTGCCCTTCCCAGAGTGTGCTTTCTTAGCTTATATTCCAAACTATGAATTGCGTACTCGCGATAGTCGCGGTGTCTTGCCTAAGAAACTTTCTTACAAAGAAGCTGTTGCAGCAAGTTCTATCGCCAATGTGGCTATTGCAGCCCTACTGACTGGAGATATGGTCAAAGCAGGCCAAGCTATTGAGAGTGACCTCTTCCACGAGCGTTACCGTCAAGAACTGGTGCGAGAATTTGCGACCATCAAAAAAGTTGCCAAGAAAAATGGTGCTTATGCAACCTACCTCTCTGGAGCTGGTCCGACTGTCATGGTCTTGGCTGACCCTGACAAGATGCCAAAGATTAAGGCAGAGCTTGAAAAGCAACCTTTCAAAGGCAAGCTTCATGATTTACAAGTAGACACAGAAGGCGTTCGCGTCGAAGCAAAATAAATTTAGCAATAGGATGGGGAAACTCTCTATTAGAGGGCTTCCTGTCCTTTTTTTGAAAATGAAACATGGGATATGAAATGTTTCCCGTGTTTAGCGACCGACAGACGGTCAAGGAGGATTTGAAATGGCAGAAATATATCTAGCAGGCGGTTGTTTTTGGGGCTTGGAAGAGTACTTTTCACGTATTTCTGGAGTGCTGCAAACCAGTGTTGGTTATGCCAATGGTCAGGTAGAAACCACCAATTATCAACTAATCAAAGAAACAGATCATGCAGAGACTGTACAAGTTATCTATGATGAAAAAGCAGTCTCGCTCCGTGAGATTTTGCTTTATTATTTCCGAGTCATTGATCCATTATCTGTCAACCAACAAGGAAACGACCGTGGTCGTCAGTACCGCACAGGGATTTATTATCAAGATGAAGAGGATTTGCCAACCATCCATACGGTCGTTCGAGAACAAGAGCTTCTCATCGGTCGTAAAATAGCGGTAGAAGTGGAGAAACTCCGTCACTATATCCTGGCTGAGGACTATCACCAAGACTACCTCAAGAAAAATCCTGGTGGTTATTGCCACATTGATGTGAGGGATGCTGAGAAACCACTGATAGATGCCGCCAACTATGAAAAACCTAGTCAGGCAGTTTTACGAGAAAGTTTATCAGAAGAGTCCTACCGAGTTACCCAAGAGGCTGCGACGGAAGCTCCCTTTAGCAATGCCTATGACCAAACTTTTGAGGAAGGAATTTATGTAGATATCACGACTGGCGAGCCCCTCTTCTTTGCCAAGGATAAGTTTGCCTCAGGCTGTGGTTGGCCAAGCTTTAGCCGTCCTATTTTCAAGGAACTCATTCATTACTACCAGGACTTGAGTCATGGTATGGAGCGAATCGAAGTTCGTTCACGTTCAGGAAATGCTCACTTGGGACATGTCTTTACAGACGGACCTCAGGAACTAGGTGGTTTACGCTATTGTATTAATTCTGCATCCTTACGATTCATTGCTAAGGATGAGATGGAAGAGGCTGGCTATGGCTACCTACTTCCATATTTGAACAAGTAGAAAAGATGGTGGTTTTCCCACCTTCTTCATTTTGAAAATAGAAGGGACACATGAAACAATTACTTTCTTACTTTAAACCCTACCTGAAAGAGTCTTTCCTAGCACCCTTGTTTAAGTTGTTAGAGGCTGTCTTTGAACTTTTGGTTCCCATGGTGATAGCTGGGATTGTCGACCAATCCATCCCTCAAAAAGATCAGGGTCATCTCTGGCTGCAAATGGGTCTCCTCTTTGTTTTTGCAGTTATCGGCGTTTTGGTAGCTTTAGTAGCCCAGTTTTACTCAGCCAAGGCAGCAGTCGGCTTTACTAAGGAGTTGACCAATGACCTTTATCGTCATATTCTTTCCTTGCCTAAGGATAGTAGAGACCGTTTGACAACTTCGAGTTTGGTGACGCGCTTGACTTCAGATACCTATCAGATTCAGACAGGGATCAATCAATTTTTACGCCTCTTTTTAAGGGCGCCTATTATTGTTTTCGGTGCCATTTTCATGGCTTATCGCCTCTCGCCTGAATTGACTCTATGGTTCTTGGTCATGGTTGCCATTTTGACCTTTGTCATTGTCGTGTTATCACGCTTGGTCAATCCTCTCTACAGTAGTTTGAGAAAGAAAACTGACCAGCTAGTTCAGGAGACGCGCCAACAGATACAAGGGATGCGTGTGATTCGTGCTTTTGGCCAAGAAAAACGAGAGATTGAGAATTTCCAACGACTCAACCAAATCTATACGGCTATCCAAATGAAAACAGGCTACTGGTCTAGTCTATTGACCCCCTTGACCTATTTGATTGTCAACGGAACTTTGCTGGTGATTATCTGGAATGGTTATATTTCTATTCAGGGAGGCTGGCTCAGTCAGGGAGCCTTGATTGCCCTGATCAACTATCTCTTACAAATTTTGGTAGAGTTGATTAAACTAGCCATGCTGATTAATTCACTCAACCAGTCTTATATATCAGCTAAGCGTATTGAGGAAGTCTTCGCTGAAAAACCTGAAGATATTCATACTGAACTTAAGGCAGGAAGGGTTTCTGGAAATCAAGTTTTACACGTCCAAGACTTGACCTTTACTTATCCAGATGCAGCTCAGCCTTCGCTAAGGGATATTTCTTTTGATATGCAGCAAGGAGAAATTCTTGGGATCATCGGAGGAACTGGTTCTGGTAAGTCAACCTTGGTACAGGTTTTACTTGGTTTGTACAAACCAGATAAAGGAACAGTGGGCCTCTATCAGGCTGGACATGGCTCTCGGGATCTGGCTCAATGGCGGTCCTGGATAGCCTATGTCCCTCAAAAGGTTGAACTTTTTAAGGGAACGATTCGTTCCAATTTGACCTTGGGTATGGAAGAGCCTGTCTCTGACCAAGAACTTTGGCAGGCTTTGGAAATTGCTCAGGCCAAGGACTTTGTCAGTGAAAAGGAAGGTCAGCTGTATGCAGAAGTCCAAGCAGGCGGTCGTAATTTTTCAGGTGGACAAAAACAACGTTTGTCGATTGCCCGGGCAGTCTTGCGTCGAGCACCTTTTCTTATCTTGGATGATGCGACTTCGGCTCTTGATACCATTACTGAGTCCAATCTTCTGAAGGCTGTTCAGGAAAACTTGCCTGATACTAGCTTGATCTTGATTTCCCAACGAACTTCGACTTTGAAGATTGCTGATCAAATTCTTCTCTTGGAGAAAGGTCAGCAATTAGCGCTTGGAAATCATGAGGAATTGATGAAGACTAGTCAAGTCTATCGTGAAATCAATGCATCCCAACATGGAAAGGAGGATTAGAATGAAAGGCAAACACGCAAGTCAAACCCTCAAACGTTTGGCAAAAGATTTAGCTGCCCATCCCGTTCTTCTTTTCCTAGCTTTCTTGGGAACCATTGCTCAGGTAGCCCTATCAATCTATCTGCCAATCTTGATTGGAGAGGTGATTGACCAAGTTCTAGTGACGGGCTCGTCTCAGATATTCTGGCAGATTTTCCTCCAGATGATTATAGTGGTGATTGGAAATACTCTAGTACAATGGGCCAATCCCCTCCTCTATAATCGACTGATTTTCTCCTATACCAGAGATTTGCGCGAAAAAATCATTGAAAAACTCCATCGTTTACCGATTGCCTTTGTAGATAGACAAGGTAGTGGGGAAATGGTCAGCCGTGTAACGACAGATATTGAACAATTGGCAGCGGGTCTGAATATGATTTTCAACCAATTTTTCATAGGAGTTTTGATGATTTTGGTTAGTATTCTTGCCATGCTCCAAATCCATCTATTGATGACTCTCTTGGTTCTGCTCTTAACACCTCTATCTATGGTCATTTCACGCTTTATCGCTAAGAGATCCTACCATCTCTTTCAAAAGCAGACAGAGACTAGGGGGATTCAGACTCAGTTGATAGAAGAATCGCTCACCCAACAGAATATTATCCAGTCCTTCAATGCCCAGGAAGAATTTATCGAGAGACTTCATGAGGCAAATGATAACTACGCAGGTTATTCTCAGTCAGCTATCTTTTATTCTTCGACAGTCAATCCTTCGACCCGTTTTGTCAATGCCCTCATTTATGCCCTACTAGCTGGTGTTGGAGCCTTGCGCATCATGGCAGGTTCCACTTTGACAGTTGGACGTTTAGTGACCTTTTTGAACTATGTGCAGCAGTACACTAAGCCTTTTAACGATATTTCATCTGTCTTGGCCGAGTTGCAAAGTGCCTTGGCTTGTGCAGAACGTGTTTATGCTGTTCTAGAAAGTCCTGAGGTTACAGAAACTGGTCTGGAAGAATTGAACAGCGACCAAGTCAAAGGAGCTATTTCCTTTAAACATGTTTCTTTTGGTTACAATCCTGAAAAGATCTTGATTAAGGACTTATCTATTAATATCCCAGCTGGTAGCAAGGTTGCTATCGTTGGGCCAACGGGCGCTGGTAAGTCTACCCTTATCAATCTCCTCATGCGTTTTTATCCGATTAATTCAGGAGATATTTTGCTAGATGGTCGCTCCATTTATGACTATACTCGAGCATCCCTTCGACAGCAGTTTGGAATGGTGCTCCAAGAAACCTGGCTCAAGCAAGGGACCATTCATGACAATATTGCTTTTGGAAATCCTGAAGCAAGCCGAGAGCAGGTCATCGCAGCAGCCAAGGCAGCTAATGCGGACTTCTTTATCCAGCAGTTGCCACAGGGTTATGATACCAAGCTTGAAAATGCAGGGGAATCCTTATCTGTTGGTCAGGCTCAGCTCTTAACCATTGCCCGTGTCTTTCTAGCCATTCCTAAGATTCTTATCTTAGATGAAGCAACTTCATCCATCGATACCCGTACCGAGATTCTGGTTCAGGATGCCTTTGCCAAACTCATGAAAGGACGGACAAGCTTCATCATTGCCCACCGTTTGTCGACCATTCAGGATGCTGATTTGATTCTTGTCTTGGTGGATGGAGATATTGTCGAACATGGTAGCCATCAAGAACTCATGGCGAGAAAAGGCAAATACTATCAAATGCAAAAAGCAGCAACCTTTAGTCCAGAATAAGTGGGCAATCCTTTATAATGCCAATGAACAAACAAGAAAAGTTGCCTTCGGGTGACTTTTTTGTTACAATAGCTAGAAAAATTATCCAGTATGAATACTTATATAGAAAAGGAGCCTATGAATGAAAGTCTTTCAGCATGTAAATATTGTGACTTGTGACCAAGATTTCCACGTTTATTTAGATGGGATTTTAGCTGTTAAAGAATCCCAAATCGTCTATGTCGGTCAAGAGAAACAAGAAATCTTAGATCAAGCTGAACACCTTATAGACTATCAGGGTGCCTGGATTATGCCTGGTTTGGTTAACTGCCACACCCACTCTGCTATGACTGGCTTGAGAGGGATTCGTGATGATAGCAATCTCCACGAATGGCTAGAGGACTATATCTGGCCAGTAGAAGCAGAGTTCACACCAGAGATGACTACAAAGGCCGTCAAAGAGGCGCTGACAGAAATGCTCCAGTCAGGAACGACAACCTTCAATGACATGTATAATCCTAATGGAGTGGATATAGCTAAGATTTATGAGGTAGTCAAGGCTTCCAAGATGCGTTGCTATTTCTCTCCAACCCTCTTTTCTTCAGAAATGGAGACTACTGATGAGACTGTTGCCAGAACACGATCTGTTATCGAGACAATCAAAGGCTATCAGGATCCCAATTTCAAGGTTATGATAGCTCCGCATTCACCCTACAGTTGTAGTCGAGAATTGCTGGAAGCTAGCTTAGAACTAGCAAAAGAAGAAGACATTCCCCTTCATATCCATGTAGCTGAGACCCAGGAAGAGTCAGGCATTATCCTGAAACGTTATGGCAAACGTCCAATAGCCTTTCTAGATGAACTTGGCTATTTAGATCATCAGGCTGTATTTGCTCACGGTGTAGAGTTAAATGAAGCAGAAATTACCCGTTTGGCAGATTCACAAGTCGCTATCGCCCACAACCCTATCAGTAATCTCAAGCTAGCCTCAGGTATTGCACCGGTTGTCCAACTTCAGAAAGCTGGAGTACCAGTCGGTATCGCAACGGACTCGGTTGCTTCTAACAATAACCTTGATATGTTTGAGGAAGGTCGCACCGCAGCCCTTTTACAGAAAATGAAGAGTGGAGATGCTAGCCAATTTCCTATTGAAACAGCCCTCAAGTCTCTGACGATTGAAGGAGCTAAGGTGTTGGGAATGGCAGATGAGATTGGTAGTCTAGAAGTCAGCAAGCAAGCAGATTTTCTCGTCATCCAACCGCAAGGAAAAATCCATCTCCAACCTCAAGAAAACATGCTATCTCACTTAGTTTATGCTGTCAAATCCAGTGATGTTGATGACGTCTACATTGCTGGTAACCAAGTCGTAAAAGACGGTCAAGTGCTGACTGTTAACTTGTAAAAAGTAGTATAAATTCTCTAAATCTCATGGGAAAATTCTTGTGAGATTTTCTAGTTTTGCTTATGGAATTGCAGGTTTGACTTCTTACAGAAATCTATTGATACTAAATTTTAAAAAACACCGATTAGATAAATAAGAAAAATTGTGGTATAATAAAACGATACAATTAAAGGAGTATGTATGGACATTTCAGAAATTCGTCAAAAAATTGACGCAAATCGTGAAAAATTAGCTTCTTTTAGGGGGTCTCTTTGACCTCGAAGGTTTAGAGGAAGAAATTGCCATTTTGGAAAACAAAATGACAGAACCTGATTTTTGGAACGATAATATTGCGGCTCAAAAAACGTCGCAAGAATTAAACGAACTCAAAAATACCTATAATACCTTCCACAAGATGGATGAGTTGCAGGATGAAGTTGAGATTTTACTAGACTTTTTGGCAGAGGACGAATCTGTGAAGGATGAGTTGGTCGAAAAACTCGATGAGTTAGCTCAGATGATGACCAGCTATGAAATGACCCTTCTTTTGTCAGAGCCGTATGATCACAACAATGCTATCCTTGAAATCCATCCGGGTTCAGGGGGAACAGAGGCTCAAGACTGGGGCGATATGCTCCTTCGTATGTATACTCGCTATGGAAATGCCAAAGGCTTCAAGGTTGAGGTCTTGGACTACCAAGCAGGTGATGAGGCAGGAATCAAGTCAGTAACCTTGTCTTTTGAAGGACCAAATGCTTATGGTCTTCTCAAGTCAGAGATGGGAGTTCACCGTTTGGTCCGAATCTCACCATTTGACTCTGCTAAACGTCGCCACACCTCATTTACTTCTGTAGAAGTCATGCCAGAGTTGGATGATACCATCGAAGTTGAAATCCGTGAGGATGATATCAAGATGGATACCTTCCGTTCAGGAGGAGCAGGTGGACAAAACGTCAACAAGGTTTCAACAGGTGTCCGCTTGACTCACATTCCGACAGGGATTGTCGTAGCATCAACTGTTGACCGTACTCAGTATGGGAACCGTGACCGTGCTATGAAGATGCTTCAGGCAAAACTCTACCAGATGGAGCAAGAAAAGAAAGCTGCTGAGGTAGATTCGCTCAAGGGTGAGAAAAAGGAAATTACATGGGGAAGTCAAATTCGCTCCTATGTATTTACGCCTTATACAATGGTAAAAGATCATCGTACAAACTTTGAAGTAGCGCAGGTCGATAAGGTTATGGATGGAGACCTAGATGGTTTCATCGATGCTTATCTGAAATGGCGTATTAGTTAAAAGAAAGGAAGTCACATGTCAATCATTGAAATGAGAGATGTTGTCAAAAAATACGACAACGGGACAACAGCCCTACGTGGCATCACTGTAAATATCGATGCAGGAGAATTCGCCTACATCGTAGGACCTTCAGGTGCTGGTAAATCAACTTTTATCCGTGCCTTGTATCGTGAGGTCAAAATTGACAAAGGAAGCTTGCAAGTCGCAGGTTATAACCTGGTTAAGATTAAAAAGAAAGATATTCCGTTCTTGCGTAGAAATGTCGGAGTAGTCTTTCAGGATTACAAACTTTTGCCAAAGAAAACCGTTTATGAGAACATTGCATACGCAATGGAGGTTGTCGGCGAAAGCCGTCGTAACATCAAAAAACGTGTTATGGAAGTCTTGGACCTTGTCGGTTTGAAGCACAAGGTTCGTTCATTCCCAAATGAGCTTTCAGGTGGTGAGCAACAACGTATCGCCATTGCGCGTGCTATCGTAAACAATCCTAAAGTATTGATTGCCGACGAACCAACAGGTAACTTGGACCCAGATAACTCATGGGAAATCATGAACCTCTTGGAACGTATCAATCTCCAAGGGACAACTGTTTTGATGGCGACCCACAACAGCCAAATCGTAAATACCTTGCGCCACCGCGTTATTGCCATCGAAAATGGTCGCGTGGTACGTGATGAAGCGAAAGGAGAGTACGGATACGATGATTAGTAGATTTTTCCGCCATCTGTTCGAAGCTTTAAAAAGTTTAAAGCGTAATGGATGGATGACCATTGCTGCTATCAGTTCAGTAATGATTACCTTGACCTTGGTTGCTATTTTTGCGTCAGTTATCTTCAATACTGCAAAATTGGCAACGGATATCGAAAACAACGTCCGAGTCATGGTTTATGTTCGTAAAGACGTTGAAGACAACAGTGAAACCATTGTAAAAGAAGGCCAGACAGTCACGAACAATGACTACCACAAGGTCTATAATGCCCTCAAAGCCTTGCCAGCTGTTAAAAATGTAACCTTCTCAAGTAAAGAAGAACAGTACCAAAAGCTGACTGAAACCATGGGTGACGAGTGGAAGGTGTTTGAAGGAGATGCAAACCCTCTTCATGATGCCTACATCGTAGACACCAATTCACCAAGTGATGTAAAACCAGTAGCTGAAGAAGCTAAGAAAATCGAAGGTGTCTCTGAAGTTCAAGACGGTGGTGCCAATACGGAACGTCTCTTCAAGTTGGCTTCCTTCATCCGTGTTTGGGGATTAGTCATCGCAGGACTCTTGATCTTTATCGCAGTCTTCTTGATTTCAAATACTATCCGTATCACTATCATTTCACGTAGTCGTGAGATCCAAATCATGCGTTTGGTTGGTGCGAAAAACGGCTATATCCGTGGCCCATTCTTGCTAGAAGGTGCCTTTATCGGATTGTTGGGAGCAGCTCTTCCATCAGTTTTGGTTTACTTTATCTATAACCGAGTATTCCAATCAGTCAACCCATCCTTGGTTGGACAAAACCTATCTTTGATTACACCAGATATCTTTATCCCAGTGATGATTGGTCTCTTGTTCCTCATCGGAATCTGTATCGGTTCACTTGGTTCAGGAATCTCAATGCGTCGATTCTTGAAAATCTAAGTTAAATAACTTGATAAAACACAAAAAAAGTGGGATGTCATCAAGACTTCACAGAGCTTGATGCCCCGCTTTTTCTTTTGGTCTTGGGGCTCAGTCGCTTGCCAATTTTGGGTAAAGAGTGTATGATAGGAAAGGACCTTTTTTACTAATATGAATAATGAATGAGGAAAAGATGAAACAATTTTTGGAAAAAGTGAGTATACTCTCCCTATCGTTAGTATTAATCACATCATTTTCAATTTCGAGTGCCCTGCCAGCCATGTTTGACTATTATCAGGGCTACTCAAAAGGCCAGGTCGAGCTCTTGGTCAGCCTTCCATCCTTTGGAATTATGGCTATGCTCTTATTGAACGGAGTTCTTGAGCGTATTTTCCCTGAACGTCTCCAATTGACTCTGGGACTTTTGATCTTGTCAATCAGCGGAATCGCTCCCTTCTGGTATCAGGGCTATTACTTTGTCTTTGCTACACGTCTTCTCTTCGGGATTGGAGTGGGGATGCTGAACGCCAAGGCCATCTCTATCATCAGTGAACGTTACCATGGCAAGACTCGTATCCAAATGCTGGGTTTTCGTGGATCAGCTGAGGTAGTGGGTGCTTCTATCTTGACATTGGCAGTTGGACAGCTCTTGGCCTTTGGATGGACTGCAACCTTCCTAGCCTATGCAGCAGGTCTAGTGGTTCTCGTACTCTTTCTTCTCTTTGTCCCTTATGGAAAAGGAGAAGCTCATGAGTCCAAGCAAAAGACAGAAGAAGCAGCCAAACTAACTCGCTCCATGCTACAGCTGATTTTCTTCCTTGCTATTGGTGCTGCTGTCATCGTGTGTACAAATACTGCCATTACTTTCCGTATTCCTAGTCTCATGATTGAAGCAGGATTTGGAGATGCTCAGTTGTCTAGTCTGGTACTTAGTGCCATGCAGTTGATCGGTATTTTAGCAGGAATCAGCTTTTCTTACCTCATCTCTGCCTTTAAGGAAAAGCTTCTATTGGTCGCAGGTGTTACCTTTGGGATCGGTCAAATCATCATTGCCATAGCACCATCACTCTGGGTGGTTGTTGCAGGATCGATTATTGGAGGCTTTGCCTACAGTATTGCTTTGACGACAGTCTTTCAGTTGATATCTGAGCGAATCCCAGCAAAACTCCTCAACAAAGCAACTTCTTATGCTGTTTTGGGATGTAGTTTTGGTGCCTCCTTAACACCTTTTGTTCTTTCAGGAATTGGCTTAGTAACAACGAATGGTCGAATGACCTTTATTATTCTAGGAGCATGGATGATTGCGACATCAGTCCTTGTTTCTCTCCTATTGAAAAAAGAAGCTTAATAAAAAGAGGCTGAGAAAAAATCTTTACAATCAGAAAAAACGCATATTATCAGGTGTTGAATACTTGATACTATGCGTTTTATTTTTTTCATTTTCTGATAATACTCTTCGAAAATCTCTTCAAACTGCGTCAACGTCGCCTTGCCGTACTCAAGTACAGCCTGCGGCTAGCTTCCTAGTTTGCTCTTTGATTTTCATTGAGTATAAAATTGAGTTTTTGATCAACTTTTTTTAGTGATCAGGCGAACATTTGCCAAAAGTAATCAATGATGTAGGTCAAGCCGTATGTGTAAACGACCAGGGTAAATGGCTTGGTCAGGACAATGATGGTCATGTAACGCTTGAAGCTCATCTTGGTTAGAGCTGCCAGCATACAGAGAAAGTCCGCTGGACTAACCGGCCAAATCATCATAAAGATAAAGAATCGATCAAAGCGATTGCCCTTGTCTAGCCAACCGATGTACTTATCATAGGTACGCTTGCTGACGACAGACTGAACAAAGGGTGCTCCGTAGAGGCGAACCAGGTAAAAGATAACGGCGCAACCAATAACGATTCCAATATAGTTATAAATAGTTCCAATAATGTGACCGTAGATAAAGACACCTGCCACAGAGGTTAGAGCACCAGGAATGATGGGAACGACCGTCTGCAATATCTGTAAAAAGATAAAAAGTGGTGGTCCCCAGATACCGGCCTGTTGGATAAAGGCAGATAGGGTTTCCTTGGAATGCAAAACGCCAGCCTGATAGGCCCAGATACAGAAAATCAAAGTACCAACTCCACCGATGATGGAAGAAATATTAATTGCTTGCTGTAGAAGGGGAGAAACAGCTTTCATTTGTTTATCGTGTGACATGTAAACTCCTCTTGTTTAGTATGATTCTACTATACCATATTTTAAGGAGAAAGACTATATGGTTTTTCTGAGGGAAGTAGGATTAGCAAGGCGTTTTCTGCCTGTAATATGATATAATGATAGGAAGAATGCGGTTTCCAAAAGGAGAAATATAGATGCAGGTAAAACCAGAACTGGAAATAGAAAAACAACTGATTAACCAGCTGGTAACTGGTGAAAGCCAATGGACTTATAGAGAAGACCTAAAAACAGAAGAACAACTATGGGACAATTTCTTTGAGAAACTAGCCCAAAACAACGTTGCTTTGCTGGCAGACCATCCCTTGACAGAACAGGAAAAACGTCAGATTCAGAACCAACTAAACTTTGTCAGCTACTATGATGCGGCTAAGTGGTTGGTCGGTGAAAATGGCATTGCCAAGGTTGAGGTTCAAAGAGAAGATGCAAGTCTAGGTACCATCCGTTTGTCAGTCATTTGGCGTGACAATATCGCAGCAGGAAAGTCTAGCTACGAAGTTGTCAATCAAGTCCAGCGAGAAAAAGTAAATCCTATGGACCAAGACCGTAGACTGGATGTTACTCTTCTTATCAATGGCTTGCCTATGATTCAGATCGAGCTCAAGAGTTCCCAAGCAGCCTTCATCGATGCCTTTCATCAGATAAAAAAATATGACCGTGAAGGGAAATTCCGTGGTATCTACTCTAGCTTGCAGATGTTTGTTGTGACCAATAAAGTTGACACACGCTATATTGCTGCAGCTCGTGAAAATAAACTTAACAAGCAATTTCTAACTAAGTGGGTGGATAAGGACAATCATCCTGTGACAAATCTGACCAGCTTTGCCCACGAAGTCCTTTCTATCCCTCGTGCCCATCAGATGGTCATGCAGTATTCTGTTATTGACGATAGCAAGAAATCTCTCATCCTTTTGCGTCCCTATCAGATCCATGCCATCGAAGCGGTGCAGGAAGCATCTCGCCAGCAAGCATCTGGCTATGTTTGGCATACGACAGGTTCAGGAAAGACCTTGACCTCTTATAAGGTAGCTCGCAATCTCCTGCAAATTCCATCTATCCAAAAGACGATTTTTGTCGTTGACCGCAGGGACTTGGACCAACAAACCACTTCATCCTTCCTCTCATATGCGACCAATGATGTCATTGATATCGATGAGACAGACAATACACATGATTTGATCAAGCGCTTAGGAAGTAATGATAAGCGTGTCGTGGTAACTACCATCCAGAAAATCACTACCATGATGCGCAAGTTTGATCAAGGTCTTTACCAACGAGATGCGGACAAAATCAAGGGTCTCCGAGTGGCTTTTGTCGTGGATGAATGCCACCGTGCCGTGACACCACAAACACAAAAAGACATTAAAACCTTTTTCCCTCAGTCTCTCTGGTATGGATTTACAGGCACGCCCATCTTTAAGGAAAATAAACGCCAGCAGGTCGGCGACCTCGCCCAAACCACCCAACAACAGTATGGAGACCGTCTCCATGAGTATACGGTCAAGGAAGCCATCCATGATGGAGCTGTCCTAGGCTTTAAGGTGGACTATCGCAATACCCTCATCACAGACCAGGCTGAAAATGAGTTACCTGATAGTGTCTATGAGAATGAGGAGCACATGCTGGAAGTCTTGGATGCTATTATCAATAAATCCCGTCAACAACTAGGATTCCAAAAAGGAGTCGGCAATACCTACAATGCCATCCTCACTGTCAAGTCTATCCCTCAAGCCCAAGCCTACTATGACCTCCTCAAAAAAGTCAAGGCTGGTCAGACACGAGTCAAGGTATCTGAGAGAGTCAAGATGGTACTTCCAGACTTTCCAAAGGCGACCATCACTTACTCCGTTACGGAGAATGAAGAAGACTCAAGAGCCAACCAAGACCACATGAAGCAAGTCCTAGAGGACTATAACCAAGAGTTTGATACTCACTTTACTATGGCGGACCTTCGTGGTTTTAATACCGATGTCAATAACCGCCTTGCCCGTAAGCAAGACAAGTATCTCTATCGCAATGAGCAGTTGGACTTGGTTATCGTTGTCAATCGTCTCTTAACAGGATTTGATGCCCCTTGTCTATCGACTCTCTTTATCGACAGAAAGCCCATGCAACCGCAGGACTTGATTCAGGCCTTTAGCCGAACCAACCGTATCTTTGATTCTAGTAAGACCTATGGTCATATCATCACCTTCCAAAAGCCTCTAGCTTTTAAGGAAGCAGTCGATAATGCCCTCAAGCTTTACTCAAATGGTGGTGAAAATGATGTCCTAGCCCCTAGCTGGGAAGAAGAAAAGAGAAACTTTTTGAGAAGTTGTAGCGAATTCCAAAATCTTATCACCGATGACCCGGTAGAAGGACTCCAACTCGAACAAATCTCTACGCCTCAGTTAAGAAAAATTGCCAAAGCCTATCAAGGATTTGATAAATACTTGGCTTCTATCCGAGTTTATAAAGAGTATGACGAGAAAGAAATCTATGCAGAGACTGGACTAACTGCAGAAGAATTGGAAAACTATCTAGGCTTCTATCAAAATATCCTTGCCGAACTTAAAAGTCGTTCAGAAGATGGTGATGAGGATGGGGAGCCACTGGATATCCACTACGAACTGGAGTCTATCCAAGTCGATGAGATTAACTATGCCTATATACTGACCTTGATCCAAAGCCTGATCGAGCAAGAGCAGAGTCAGGAAAAGAGTCTCAGTGCACAGGACAGAGAAGCAGTGGATACCTATATCCAAAGTCTGGAGAAGACCAATCCAAACCTTGCCCAGATCATCTCAGAGCTTTGGCAAGAAGTACAGGCAAATCCTGACCGCTACAGAGGTCAGTCCATCGCCAATATCCTTGACCAGATGATTGAGGCAGTCATCCAGCAGCATATCCAAGACTTTAGTAAGACCTGGTATGTGGGCGAAGATGAACTCCGCTACTATGTCAATCACTACCGCAAGGGTGCTAAAAAACAACTAGGAGAAAGCCAACTGACTAAGAGTCAGCGCTACAAGGACTATAAAGTTGAGGTGTCAGATGCCCTCAACCCACTCCTCTATAAAAAACAAATCAAAGAAGCCTATACCCAACTGATCGAAGAAGTGATTGAGCCACTCAGAGTGGGGAGATAGGAGAAGGGAAGTAAAATACATTTGATAAAAAAATCATTTAAATTATCGTGCAAGTATTTTTTTAGTTTTTTATCCTTGTTATCATTATTGGCGACTTTCATAAATATCAGTGATATTTATGAAAGTAATAATCTAATAAGCCATATAATTAAAGTTATAATAACTTTAATTATATTATATGCCTTAAGCTTCGTTTGTGCATTTTTATATTACTATTTCAAAAGGAGAGTAATATATTTTAAATATAATAGGTTTGTAGTTTCAGGAACATATGGAAATATACTAGATTACATTGGCGCTAATAAAGTTAATTTAATAGTTCCTGTAAATAGTTGTTTTGATACCAAAATAGATGATTCAGTTATTTCTGCCAATTCACTTCATGGGCAAGTTATTAATTTTTTATACGATAATAATTTAGTATCACAGTCGGATCTCTATAAGAAGATTAAGCGTAGTTTGAAAGAACAGAATATATCATCAGTAAATATTAGTAATGATGTAAAAGAAGGTGGAAAATCAGTAGGAAATTATAAAAGGTACCCTATCGGAAGTACTGCTTTTGTGGATATTGGTAACGTTAGATATCATTTTATAGCATTATCTATTATAGAAAATAATAAGAATGCTAAAACTAGTGATCAAGACTATCTTATAGTTTTGAATGCAATAGTTGATAATTGTTTTAGGAATTCTAATGGTAATCCAATATATCTACCCTTGATTGGTTCTGGTTTGTCAAAACTAAATTATAATCATCAGCAACAATTAGAATTTATGGTTAAATACTTCATGCTTCGTAAAACAAAATTAACATCTGATGTCGAAATCGTAATCCGAAAGGAAGATGGAGATACAATTTCTATATTATAATTTAGGTGAGAGATGAGTACGAATAAGGTAAAAGATCCGATTATAGTTTTTATTAGTTCTAAATGCGATGGGAAGTATAGAGAGATGCGTAAAAGACTCTCTAAACTCATTAATGATTCGCCTTTAATGAATTCAATTTGTTATGAAGAAGAGGGAAGTCGCAGTGTTAAATCGGAGGAATTTTATGTAAATCATGTAAAGTCTTGTGATGTATGCTTGATTATCATTGATAATGAAGATGGAATCAGTCCTTCGGTTTTGAAGGAAATTGACACTGCAAAGAAGCATAATAAAAAATGTTTATATTTCTTTTGTACTGAAAATTCTAGTGAAAAGACTCAATTACAGGAAGATCTTTATGCCAAAGAAAAATTTTCAGAAATACCCGTGTTTGATCAGATCCCTGAAAAAGTAATTGAATCAATTGTTGGAGATATTATTTTTTATTATCGTAATAAAAATAGTGATACTGTTGATTACAAAATTTCTGACATCAATACAGATAAGTATTCTTCAACAATTCTTGATATTTCAAAAGAATCAAAAGTGTTATGTGAATATCTTTTCAAAGTGTTTCAGTTGAACTTATCACAAAATGAAAATAAAATATCAAACATTGAGCAGGAGATAATAAAGTTTTTCCAATTTGTTTTTAATAAACATAAATTCTTAGAAATTAATTTGGATATTCTAGAGGAGTATTTTGTTTCAAAAACTGAAGAGGAATTAAAAGAAATCCTAACTCAAAGATTCAATGCTTTAAAACTATATTTTAGGGGTGATCTAAATGGTGCAATATCCATTCTATCTGATAGTTTAGTGAAAGCAACTGACGATGTAAATATTCCAAAATGGATAGTTAACAATATAGCAATAGATTTAAGAAATGTTCAAAATGAGAAAGGGAATTATGAAAATAGATGGCCAATTTCAAATACTGGTCAGGAGTATATAAATAAATCAAAAGAGCCTCTTTACTTCCCATTGTTAGATAGAAGAGAGAAAATGTTTTTTGAGCAAATAGACAAATTTCATGCAGATAATTTATATTCAGAATCTGTAAAGAGTTATAATCTATGTAATATTGGACTATTTCAATGGATATCGGAATCATTTATATTATCATTGGGTTATGCCTCTATTACTCATATACAATATGCAAAAAATTTGATGAAAGTGCTTTTAAGAACACTCACCGAAATGTATGATGATTATGAATTTAAAATAGAATTATTTGTCTTAGCAGTAACTTCTTCGGACAAAGAACTAGCGAATTTCTTGCTTAAATCTAAACAGGTAATAGGAACAATAAGTTCAGAAGAAATTGAGTATACTATAGGATTGATTCGTAATATTGAATTTTTCAATAATCGTTTGCGTTCTCAATGCTACTTATTACGTTATTTTTCAGATTATATAAATGATTCTATAATTGCTTCGTTCCTTATGGAATTTAAAGGAGAGGTCATAAAATGGTTGAATCAAGATAATCGTGAGTTGAATTTGGAAAAGCCGATTTTTGATTCTTTAAAACAGGTAATAACACGTTTTAATTATGAAGATACTATTGTAATTTTAAACATAATTTTTGAAAAAAAACTAATTCGATTTTACGATAGCGCATTTTCTCTATTATCTAGAATGGACTATCGTGGACTAACAAACCAAACTCAGAAAAAAGTTGGAAATTATTTTATATTTAAAAATAATGAATATCAATTAGATACATATGGAAGTTATAGTAATGCTTTGATTAATTATTTAAGAAATTCTACTATTGATAATACCAATTTATTAAGGTATATTGAAGATAATAATTCTGTATTAATGGAGAAAATCAATCTTGAATTGGAACACAATACTATTCCTGAAAAATATATTGACAAGTATATTGAGGATATAATCAGTTTTAATAGAACTCAAGGAAAAAATGGGATATTTACGTTTTCGGCAGTAAATAATTTCCAAACAATATTTAATATTATTAAGTTAGATAATGTAAAATTATCTGAAGAGACTTTTAATAGACTTATTGATGTTTGTAAGCAGACTATTATTTCAGATAATCAAATATTAAGTGATAAATATTCTTCATTTAACCTTTTATTTCAAATCTATTTTTCTCAAATTCATGACCATAATTGGGAAAAACTAACAGATGTATTTCAATCAAATAGAAATACATTACTAGTACAAAGTGATTTAATTGACGAAAATCCAATTATTTTATCTATTCAACTGAATGTAATGAAAAGTATTTGTGATGGTAACTATAATCTTGTTATCAACGATATACTCAAACTATCTGATGAAAATATAATTGAAATTAAGAGGCTAGTATCATTCCTAAAAACAATTTTCGAATTTAATAAGTTTTCTCCGAATAATGAATTTATTATGTTTTGTACTTATTTTTGTTTAAACATGACCAAACATTATTCTAGAAATATTAAGATGAATGCAACAGATTTGTTGATTAAACTAACTAAATATGAAATAGTTAATCAGATTATATTAAATCAACTATCAAATATGATGGATTGTTCTAACTCCGATATCAAGCTAGTTATAGTAAAAAATATAGATAAAATTAATTCAAATGGTAATTATAAAGAATATATTATAGAGAAGGCAAAATTAGATAATCACTATTTAGTAATTAAGTATGCAAATGAATATAGAATGGAAAATTCTAATGAATAATTTTAAAATTCCCAAAATTAGATTTATGAATTTTAATGACAAGTGGAACTATAAAACACTTGATGAAATATCAAATTCTATCGAATATGGTTTAAATGCTTCTGCAAAGAATTTTGATGGTATTCATAAATATCTTAGGATTACAGATATAGATGATTCTTCTAGATTATTTTTAACTGATAAACTTAGTTCTCCAGATGTCAATTTTACTGAAGAGGACTATGAAAACTATAAATTGCAGAAGAATAATCTCCTATTCGCACGTACTGGTGCAAGTGTTGGCAAAACATATCTTTATAGAGAATCAGATGGTGAAGTCTATTATGCTGGATTCTTAATTAGAGCAAGATTACATGATTCATATGATGGGAATTTTGTTTTTCAACAGACGCTTACCGATAAGTATAAGCGATTTATTGAAATCACTTCTCAACGGTCAGGTCAACCTGGGGTTAATGGGAAAGAATATGGAGAGTGGAAGATTGGCATGACATCCTATCCTGAACAATCCGCCATCGGATCTCTTTTCCGCACCCTCGACGATCTTCTGACTAGCTACAAGGACAATCTTGCTAACTACCAATCCCTCAAGTCAACCATGCTCTCCAAGATGTTTCCAAAAGCTGGAAAGACTGTACCTGAGATTCGTTTGGATGGATTTGAAGGTGAGTGGGAGAATTTAAGACTAGGTGACTGTGCAATAATTAAAGGAAGGTTAGGTTGGAAAAGTCTAAAACAAGAAGAATATACTGAAGTTGGACCAAGTATGATTGCTGGTAAACATATAAAAAATGGAGTAATTGATTGGGGAGAAGTCGACCATATACCACAGTGGAGATATGATGAATCTCCAGAGATTATGTTAGAGAAAGGAGATATCATTTTTTCAAAAGATGGCTCTCTTGGAAACCCTGCTTTAGTTTCGAATTTGAAAGGGGAAGCAACGATTAATTCAACAATGATGTTAGTACGGTTGGATAAGAAAGTTTCTTCTCAGTTTTTCTATCAGGTTTTGACGAGTTCTGTATTTCAAAAATTAATTTATCTAAAGGTATCGGGTAGTAGTATACCTCATCTATTTCAAGCAGATATGCAAGATTTTAGGTTTTTTGCTCCTTGTATAGAAGAACAACAAGCCATCGGTGCTTACTTTTCAAACCTCGATAACCTCATAGTTGCTCACCAAGATAAAATTTCTCAGCTAGAAACACTGAAAAAGAAACTCTTGCAGGATATGTTTATATAAAGGAGTGCAGTAAAATGTCAAAAGTAAAATCAGAAACTCTAAAGAAAGAAGAAAAACCTGTAGTAGCAATTTGCTATGATTTTGATAAAACCCTGTCTCCTGATGATATGCAAGCCCAAGGATTTATACAGAAGCTCGGGTATGAAATCAGTGAATTTTGGAAGAAATCCAATGGTTTTGCCAAGGCTAATAATATGGACAAAAATCTTGCCTATATGTTTACGATGAAAACAGAATCTGAAGGGACAGTCCTATTTACAAAGACAGAGTTAGCTAAGTTTGGTTCAGAGGTAGAACTATTCCCAGGAGTCGAAGACTGGTTTGAGCGTATTCGAAAATATGGTGAAGAAAATGGAGTTATTGTAGAGCATTACATCATTTCATCTGGTTTGAAAGAAATGATAGAGGGGACTTCAATAGCTAAAAATGGTGCTTTTAAGAAAATTTATGCAACTTCTTTTTATTGTGATGAAAAGGGTGTCGCGGTCTGGCCTGCTCAAGTTGTTAACTACACCAATAAGACTCAATTTCTTTTTAGAATTACCAAAGGTATTTTAGATGTCAATGACGATGCAGTGAACGATTTTGTTACTGAAAGTGAATTACGAGTTCCTTTTAGAAATATGGTTTATTTAGGGGATAGTGATACAGATATTCCATGTATGAAGCTTGTCAAAACAAGAGGTGGCTACTCTATCGGTGTATTCAATCCAAGAACCAATGACAGAAAGAAAGTTCACAAGATGACTCAGGATAATCGTATTGATTATTTTGTTCCAGCTGACTACTCAGAAAATACAGAACTTGATAAACTAATCAAGACGATTATTAAAAAGACAGCTTATAATGAATTGTTAGAAAACAAGAAAAATGCTAATAAAATTGAAGCAAACTCCAAAAAGCCAAGAAGAAAGCCAAAACTAAGGTAATTGTTTTAAAAGGCTCTGATTTCCTATCTATCGAAAATCTTGGATTTTATAACCCTCGAAAAAATATCGTTTATCAACTTCCTGTCTCTGATATTCCTTTAGATTTGATTCAAACGATTGAGAATGAAGTGATTTGTTATAAATGATTGCTTGTTTAAAAAAATTAATTGCAAAACTTAGAAAGAAACACTATGGAAACAACACAAACGTCCCAGTCGCTCTACCAAGCCCTGTGGAACTCAGCGGATGTTCTCCGCTCCAAGATGGATGCTAATGACTACAAGTCCTATCTCTTGGGCATGGTCTTTTATAAGTATCTGTCAGACAAGATGCTCTTTTTCGTGGCGGAGACTATGGAAGAGGGGACTGATAGCCTTGAGGATGCTCTTGAGGTCTATCGCAACTACTACGAGGATGCGGAGACCCATGAGGATCTGGTCTCTGTCATGAACGATGAGCTCAACTATATCATCAAGCCAGACTTGACCTTTACAGCTCTGGTAGCACGTGTTAATGAGGGGACTTTCCAGCTAGAAGACTTGGCTCAAGGTTTTCGTGATATTGAGCAGAGTGACGACCTCTATGAAAATCTCTTTGAAGATATCGACCTCTACTCTAAAAAGCTAGGGGCAACTCCACAAAAGCAAAACCAAACGGTAGCAGCAGTCATGAAAGAGTTGGCTGTGCTGGATGTGGCTGGTCATGCGGGTGATATGCTGGGGGATGCCTATGAGTATCTGATCGGTCAGTTTGCGACTGACTCGGGCAAGAAAGCTGGTGAGTTCTATACGCCTCAGCCTGTTGCCAAGCTCATGACTCAGATTGCCTTTTTAGGTCGTGAAGACCAGGAAGGTTTTACCATCTATGATGCGACTATGGGATCCGGCTCTCTCTTGCTCAATGCCAAGAAATACTCTCATAAACCGCAAACCGTTGTCTACTTTGGTCAGGAGCTCAATACTTCGACCTATAACCTAGCTCGGATGAACATGATTCTACACGGTGTGCCAGTTGAGAATCAATTTCTCCACAATGCCGATACACTGGATGAAGACTGGCCAACTCAAGAGCCGACCAACTTTGATGGGGTTCTCATGAACCCTCCATACTCTGCCAAATGGTCAGCAAGTTCTGGCTTTATGGCTGACCCTCGTTTTTCTCCTTTTGGGAAACTGGCGCCCCAATCCAAGGCTGATTTTGCCTTTCTCCTACATGGATATTACCACCTCAAGCAGGATAATGGAGTTATGGCCATCGTCCTTCCCCACGGTGTTCTCTTCCGTGGAAATGCGGAAGGAACCATTCGTAAGGCCTTGTTAGAAGAAGGGGCTATTGACACAGTTATCGGTTTACCTGCCAATATCTTCTTTAATACCAGCATTCCGACTACGGTTATCATTCTCAAAAAGAACCGTACCAATCGTGATGTCTACTTTATCGATGCTTCTAAGGAGTTTGATAAGGGGAAAAATCAAAATATCATGACGGATGCCCATATCGAGAAGATTCTGGAAGCCTACAAGTCTCGTGAGGAGATTGATAAGTTTGCCCACCTAGCAAGCTATGAAGAAATCGTCGAAAATGATTATAACCTCAATATCCCTCGCTACGTAGATACCTTTGAGGAAGAAGAAGTAGAGCCATTGACAGACATCGTCAGCAAGATTAACAAGACAAATGAAGCTATCGAAAGCCAAACCGCTTCTCTACTTGAAATGCTGAATCAACTCCACGGAACCACACCAGAAGCTGATGCTGAACTCAAAGAGTTTTTGAAAAACTTTAAAGGGTGATGGGGAAGTTAATTCGCTCATTTTATAGATACAACTTTGTTTCCGTATTTCCTGGGAACTAGTAGAAAGTTAGGAGAAATATGGAAAACAACAACCAACGTGCCCTTTGTCAGCAACTCTGGGCGGAAAATAAATACCTTGTTTTGAGCCATTCCAGCAATATTTACAAGGATATTCGCCAGTATCTCAAGCAAGAAGTGGTGGAGCTGAGTCAGGTTCAAGAGATGATTGACCGTGCCTGCCAAATTCCAGAACACAGGGGTCAGGTTTGCAATGCCTTTCAGCATATTTGGGGCTATTTTAAAAAGCAAGCCAGCCTTGATGAGCGCAAAGACTATATGCTCTTGTTGGATCGCTATCGCTTTGGTCAGGCTTCCAAGCAAGACTTGATTGCTAGAACTAGAGATTTGCTTGAACGCTATCCAAATGCTTATCTGCAAGATTCGACCTTGTTGAAAGGAGACTCCCATGAGACTTTGGCATGAGGACTTGATTCCACAACTTCCCCGTCCGCAGCTCTTGGGGCAACATCGAGAGTGTTGCGCTCTGCGTGGCAATGGCTGGGGCAGAAAGCATGCGACGGTTGATTATGTCTTTACCCACTCGCCTTATCGTCTCTATGCCTATCATCGTTTGATCATGGAGGAGATGGCTAGCCGTGGCTATAATGTCAGTTCAGAGTGGTTAGATAAGAACTACCGTGGCAAGACCTGTCCTTCCTATGAAGACTTAGCAGAGGAAAGGCTGAAAAGTCCTATCTATAGCGAGCATGACACAGCCTACTATGAGGAGTGTCTGTCTAATCTCCGAGAGAAGGGGATTGAGCTGGAGTGATAATAAGAATTATAACTCTTTTCGTAATCTTTTCGAATAATAAAAATGAGACCTTTAGAAT